>CAVBWZ010000027.1:0-2188 GCA_963599445.1 Bacteroidaceae bacterium | reverse complement strand
TCCCTGTTGCATTGAGTGTGGTAACTTCAACATAACATGGTCTGCCACCTTTTTCTTTTACTTTCTGATTGTCTTCAACCGGAATCCCCGCATTTTTGGGCAAGAGCCACAAAAAAGGCCTCCATCTCTGGAGACCTAGTTGAACATCGCCTGCGAGGATCGAACTCGCGTTGACGGGATGAAAACCCGTTGTCCTAACCACTAGACGAAGGCGACATCTAGTTGCAAGCATGAGCCACATTGGATTCGAACCAATGACCCACGCCTTAAAAGGGCGTTGCTCTACCTACTGAGCTAGTGGCCCATAACAACAAAGTGAGATTATCAAAAGTGAGGCTTTTGTGTCAATAACCTAGTGGGAACTTACAAATGAGCAGCTTGCAAAACTACTCCCATCTTCATACCAATGACTTCCAATAGTAGTCTCCAAGTCCGTAGCGCCTGAGCTCGATTGCCATTAGAAAGTCCTCCTCCGAGACAAAATCGTTTCCATTGAAGTCTGCAATCGAACGGGCAAGTGCAATCGTACCAATCTGCGTCCGGGCGTTGGAGGGCGTATTTCGATTCAGTTTCATGAAGAGCTCTTGTTCCTTGGATAGCAGCTCCAAAGCCTTGGGCGTGCGACCAATCTGGCCATTGAACGACACTTCCTCTATATATCTGTAGCGAAAGGCCTGTCTCTTGCGGCTTTCGATGGCCTTTTCAATGTAATACGAGTCGGCTTTGGCCTCGCATTTGGGCGACTCATCGACAAGTCTTCCAACAATACCGCCAACAAGCCCTCCAACCGATTCCTCCAGCGGAAGACGCACATCGAACCTCTCCACAAACGGCTTTCCAATCTTTGTCCAGTAGCCTTCGATTCGTTTCGCCGAGCACGAGCACACCGCCTGCCTACTTCCAAGGCCACCGCACGGACACGGATTCAGATTCGCTACGACCATGAAATCGCCTGTCTCCCGCACCGCCCGGCCATCCATCACATCCCTTATCAGGTCAATCGTCTTGGGCGCATATTTGTTCAGCTCATCCAGCACGAGGGCCCCACCGCCAAAGCCATTTTGCCTGCTCTGAGAGAACTCCATCAGCATCTTCAAGACCGATGCCGTTGAGCTTTCGTGCGGAAGAACCAGAGACATCGGTTTGTCGTGTGGTGCAATGCGTTCCAGAAAAATGGGGATGCGGGTTGAAAGCATGGTTTTGCCAACGCCTGGAGGTCCAAAGAGCAGCGTCCCATGCATTGCGGATGCCGCAATCGCAATTGCCGTCTTCTGTGCATCAAGGCCAATCACATCCTCGAATATGGGCTGCGTTGTTTCAGAACGCTCCATTGAAGGGGAGGGCTCGCATCCAAGCGCCTTCGTGCATATCGAAATGGCATGTGCAAGGGTATCGGCCTTGACGAGTCCTGGCAATTGTGATGCATTGCAGCCTTCTGGGACGATGCATATCTGGCAACCGGATGAAATGGCCTTCTCAAGTGCGCCGTTGGTTTCGCGGGTGGGGATCAGCCTTCCTTCAAGCGTCAGTTCTCCAATCGCCATGATCCTTACGTCCCCGGTGAAGTTTCCGTTGCAGCCTTGAACCGCCTTGCAAAGTGCAATCGAAAGGGCTATTGGTAGGTCAAGCGACGTTCCGTCCTTTTGGATGTTCGATGGGCTTAGGTTTATGAGGACCCTGTTCTGGGGAAAGCCAAAGCCGCTTGACCTAAGTGCGGACCTGACACGCTCCCTGGCTTCCTTGACCGTAGTGCCGGGAAGTCCCGTTATGTCGAATCCTGGAAAGCCGTTTCGTATCAGGCAGTCCACCACAATCTCCTGGATTCCGTAGGATGCCGATACGCATCCAAGTACAGTTGGTTTGTTCATAGTACGCTCCTTTTTTGTTCTCGAAGGATTTCACCCTCTATATATCTAGATACAAAAAAGTAGAAGTTTTCATTCATGGATTTTTGGTGATTTTTTATTTTGTTATGTAGTAAGGAATTGCATTAAGTGTTTGGAAAAAGTAAAAAATTTTCAAAAATTTGTTGACAGAAAAATGCCTTTGTGGTAATTTCATTGAGCGTGCCGAGAGGTACGACAGACAAAGTTCTTTACATTGTTAACGAAGGAAAGAGATATCATGGAAGCTATGAGGGCTTCCTAGTCAATTCGAACGAACTGAGAAAGTAGATGATATGATCAGG
>CAVBWZ010000026.1:720-3633 GCA_963599445.1 Bacteroidaceae bacterium | reverse complement strand
ATGGTTCCCCTTGGTTTTCGAGTCTCAATTACCAACACTGTGCAGAAGTGGGGTTTTTATGAGAATTGGAGGATGTCAAGTGAATAAGGATTTGAAGAACATCGACTACTACATTGGTTTGGACTGCGGGACGTCCTCCGTTGGCTTTGCTGTAACTGACACGAACTACAACATCTTGAAATTCAATGGTAAAAGAATGTGGGGATCTCACTTGTTCGAAGAAGCCGACACCGCCGCTGGACGCAGAGGCTTCAGAACAGCAAGGAGGAGACTCGAAAGAAGACGGAAAAGAATCCTTTTGCTACAGGAAATCTTTGCGGTGGAAATATGCAAAGTCGATCCAACGTTCTTCATACGCCTCAACGACAGCAAATACATACTTGAAGACAAGACAACTCCAGACATGAACATCCTTTTCAATGACGAGGACTACAAGGACAAGGATTTCTTCAAGGTTTATCCAACAGTATATCATTTGAGAAAAGCTCTAATGACGGAAGATATAAAAGACCCTCGACTTCTCTATCTAGGAATCCAACACATACTCAAAAGCAGGGGCCATTTCCTATTTCCAGGAGAAGGCATGAAGGCAGTGGATTCAATTGAACCTCTAGTAAATGACATCCAGAATGTTTTCGAGGAACTCTTTGGGGTTCCTTTCGAGTACACATCAGTAGAAAAGCTTCAAGAAGCCTTGAAGATAAAGAAGAATTCCGAGAAAAAAGAGAAACTAGAAAAAGAAATCATCATTTCAGATACAAAAGATAAAAGTCTCAAAGCCTCAGTAGTCAGGATGCTTCTTGGCTACAAGGTAAAGACAACGACTTTGTTCAAAAAAGAAGAGGCAGGTGAGATTCCAGACATTGAGTTCAAAAAATCATCTTTTGAAGAATCAGACCTCCCAAATCTACAAGAACGCCTTTCGGATGAGGAATTCGCTTTTATAAAAGCAATGAAGGGAATATATGACTGGACGCTTCTTGTTTCCATCATGAATGGTCATTCATACATATCCGATGCAAAGATAGAATTGTTCGATCGCAACAAGAAAGATCTAAAGCACCTAAAAGAAGCAATCAAGACATATGCACCGGACAAATACGAGAGCTTTTTCCATTCAGATGAAAAGGGCTCATATTCAAGCTACACAGGCAAAATTCATGGCGACCATATAGTCAAACGAGTAAAAAGGACTGGAACAGACGAGTTCTACAAGAAAATCAAGAGCCTCCTGGAAAAAGCACCAAAAGACAATGAACACGTCAAGCACATACTGAATGCAATCGAAAACGATTCGTTCATGCCGTTGCTCAAGTCGTTTAGGAACGGAACGATTCCATATCAGATGAATGGAATAGAACTCGATGCAATTCTAGCAAATTGTTCAAAGAATTTTGAATTTCTTGACAAGAAGGATCCAGATGGATTCTCCGCAACAGAAAAGATAAAAGAACTCCTAAAGTTCAGAATCCCCTACTATGTTGGACCATTAGGAGCCAATCCTTATGGAAAGGAAACAAAAGGAAAGAATTCTTGGGTTGAAAGAAGGACCTCTGGAAGAGTTCTTCCTTGGAACATCGAACAAAAGATCGACTATGAGGCTTCAGCAGAGAAGTTCATAGAACGTATGACAAACAAGTGCACATACTGCAAAGACCAAGACGTCTTACCCAAGAACTCTCTGGAATATTCCAAATACATGGTGCTCAATGAACTGAACAATCTGAGGATTTGCGGAGACAGACTTCCAGTTCCTAAAAAACAAGAAATCTTCAATGAACTTTTCAAGAAAGAGAAGAAAGTCACTATCAACAAATTGACCAAATACATCAACGCCAACTGCTGGTACTCTGGAAAAATCAAAAAGGAAGACGTAACGGGTATAGATGGGGATTTCAAGGCCTCACTTTCCTCCTACTTTGACTTCAAGGTCTTTCTTGAAAGCCATAGGCTCAAAGCCGATGACGTTGACAGGATTATAAAATGGGCGACGGTTTTCTCCGAGGGTGGCGACATGCTAGAAAAGCGCGTAGAACGCGAATTCGGAGAAATCCTGACAAAGGAAGAAATAGATAAAATCTCAAAACTCAAGTATGCAGGATGGGGTCGCTTCTCCCACAAGTTCCTGTATGGAATCCAAGCGATAAACAAGGAAACCGGAGAACTCATGTCCGTCATGAGGATGTTATGGGAGACTCAGAACAACCTTATGGAGCTGCTAAGCAACAAATATGAGTTCATTGAACAAATTACAAGACCAAGAACCATTGGAAAACTAGACTACTCGATAGTTGACGAAATGTATGTATCACCTGCTGTAAAGAAAGAAACTTGGCAGACTCTCAGAATCGTTGACGAACTTATCAGAATAATGGGACACAACCCAAAGAAAGCCTTTGTAGAGGTCACACGTGGCGAACAGGAAAAGAAGAGGACCGTTTCTAGGAAACAAACGCTGATTGACACTCTGAACGAAGCCATGAATACGGATTCGAACTACATCAACGAATTAAGAGAGTTAATCTCCAAGTTGGAAGGGAAAAGTGAAAGTGATGTTTCACGTCAGGACAAGCTCTATCTTTACTTCTCACAGTGTGGAAAATGCATGTACACGGGAGAGAGAATCGACATAGAGGATCTCTACAATACAAAGCAGTATGACATTGACCACATATTCCCACAGTCTAGGACGAATGATGATTCTCTGACAAACAGGGTTCTCGTAAAGAATGTAGAGAATAGAAGAAAGAGCGACGTCTACCCTATCGATGATTCAATACGGACTAAGATGCAAAGCTTCTGGAAATTCTTGTATGAAAAGAAATTCATTCCAAAAGAAAAGTATGATAGACTCGTTAGAACCAGCCCTCTTTCCGACGAAGAAATCAATGGTTTCATCAATCGCCAACTTGT
>CAVBWZ010000026.1:0-710 GCA_963599445.1 Bacteroidaceae bacterium | reverse complement strand
AAAGTTTATTTGGAGAAGAGACAAGAGTTGTTTACTCAAAAGCAAGAAACGTCTCAGACTTCAGAAATCAGTATGGGTTCGTAAAATGCCGCTCAATGAACGACCTTCACCACGCAAAGGATGCATATCTCAACATTGTCGTAGGTAATGTTTACGATACAAAATACTCAAGCAATTTCTATCTACAAGTAAACGGACATGGTTATGGAAACCTCACAAAACCATTTGCTTTCGATGTAAAGAATGCATGGAAAGCAGGAGCTTCCGGAACGCTCTCAATCGTTGCAAAGACCATGAATAGAAATGACATTCTATTCACGCGCCAACCTGTTACCAAAAGAGGACAACTGTTTGACATCCAACTTGTAAAAAAAGGAGCCAAGAAGGGAGCTCTACCAGCCAAGGTTTCAGATGAAAAACTACAATCCGCCATCGAGGGTTTTGAAAACAAAGAAGCGGCATACGATAACTGGACTTCAAAATATGGTGGTTACAACAGTCTAGCAACAAGCCATTTTGCAGTGATAAAACATGAAGAGAAAAACAAGAAATTCGTATCCTTCGTGCCAATCTCAATGATCGATGCAAAACGCCTAGAGAAACCAGAAGCTCTCTTGGAGTATTGCTCAACGACATTGAGGCTTATCAAGCCAACCATCGTCAGAAGCAAGCTGCTAATCAACACACAGCTCAAAATTGATGGCTATTTG
>CAVBWZ010000025.1:0-4417 GCA_963599445.1 Bacteroidaceae bacterium | reverse complement strand
CTTCAGCCTCACCGGCGGTCCGGCCTTCGTCGTATTTGTCCTTTAGAAGGAACTCAAGTTTCATGTACTCTTTCCTCCAGTCGTCGTCTCTGTTTTTTCAAACCTTCAGTCTTCGTTCCACTATGAGGCGGAGTAGGATAGCTTTGTCAACAGCTTTGAGTCTGTATTCATTGAATTCTATTGACTTCCTCGATGCTCAGATTCGCAGCCTTTGCTATGGCTTCAATAGGGAAACCCTGTTCCTTGAGGCTTTTGACCATGCGGCTTCTTTCGTTGGCTTCGCCAATGGAAATGCCCTTGGCTTCTCCAATTGAGATTCCCTCGGCTTCACCGGCGGTCCGGCCTTCGTCGTATTTGTCCTTTAGAAGGAACTCCAGCTTCATGTACTCTTTCCTCCAGTCGTCGTCTCTGTTGTACCTCTGCACATATCTGTCCAGAACCGTCACAAGCCTGCTCTTTGTCTCCATGCCTATGGCTTCGACACCGCCGTTCAGATACCTGAACAGCTCGTCCATGTCCAGGTTGGAGACGCCCTTGGAGCCTCTGCTGTTCAGGAACATGATATACCTGCGGTCTCCAAGTGGCAAGCCTTGTACGTTCTCGCACAGAGTGGCGAACCTGTAGACCTTCTCGTCCCTTGCAAAGGGGTCGAACGTGCATAGGAATATCACATAGCTTGTCCTTATGTCCCCAAAGCCCTCGCCCTTGTCCAGCATGGCTACATCCATGGAGGACGAATACAGCCTGGCCCTCTCGGCAAGGTCGGTGATCGATGTACGCTGTAGTTCTATGTCGTAGACGGTCCTTCCATCGTCGAAGTACACATCAAGCCTAACACCCCTTCTCATGGGGTCTGAGAGTATGCTCTTCTCTGCCTCGGGATGCCTTGCGTACCTTATGTCCGCTATGCGGTGCTCGTCACCGAATATGGCCTCCAGCAGTTTGATGCATGCCTTCTTGTTCTTCATGACCGTGGTGAACATGAAGTTGTTCTCCAACGCCACGTCGTTCCTGTTGTTCCTTCCAACTGTACTTTCCTTCATGGTAAAACCTCTCTGAATTTGGATTGCAGTGCTTAAAGAAGCCCTACATAATTCAAATACGCAAAACCTGCAATTTCCATTCACGGTTTTCGAAGGATTTTTGAAAAAAGTTGAAAAACAGGAGAGGCTAAAGTCTAGATGCTATCTACAAGATCCTTTATCAACTGCCTCTTTGATTCATATGACAGTTCTTTCAAATCGAACTTTTCCGCATCGAAGAACAACTGCCATACTTCCACGTTGAGGCTGTTTGCAAGTTTGACTATGGTCGAGAGATTTGGATTGCTTCTTCCACCTTCGATATCCGCAATGCTGTTCAAGCCCGATATCTCAGCGAGTTTCTCCTGTGTCAGGTGTTGCGCCTTTCTATATCGTTTGACATTGGAAATCAAAAGTTCCTTGGTTTCGTCATTCCTCTCGCTCATACGACATAAGGATAGAAAAGTTTAGTTTAAAGATTAAGTCGTAAATTCACGATAAAACTATTGATTTCTTACGAAGTTATGCTATCATAATCAACGGTGCAAAAGAGAGGGTTGGGGATAAGTCCAAGCCAGCCCTTTGCTGTGCGCTGCGGACGTCGTCCGTAAAGAAAATGCCAAATGGGGGTTTGGGAAATGAAGAAAGCAATTATACTGTTTTCGACCATCATCCTGATGTTTGCCTTTGTTGGTTGTGATGTAGCATCCAACAACGACAATCATGTGTGGGGTGAAGGTTCCATAGTGAAGGAAGCAACCTGCACAGGTCAAGGTTATCTGCTCTTCAAGTGTTCGCACTGCGGAGCTACGAGAACTGAAACCATTGCTGCTTTGGGACATGATTTCTCCAATGAAGTTGCCGATGAACGATATCTTGCGTCAACAGCGGAGGAAGGAAAAAGTCCTACATACTACAAGAGTTGTACCAGGTGTGGAGAGAAAGGCACGGAGACTTTCAACCACAAGCATGTCTGGAACGATGGCATTGTCACTCGGGAAGCCACCTGTGATGAAGACGGAGAGGAGGTCCTTGCCTGTACCTCCAACGACTGCAACGAAATTAGGACTGAGGTGATCAAGGCCTTAGGCCATGATTTTACAGAGGAGATCGTTGAAGACAGCCACCTTGCAACGCCTGCCACAGCAGAGAAGGCCGCAACCTACTACAAAAGCTGCTCTAGGTGTGGTGCCAATGGAAAGGAGACGTTCTCATACGAAGAACCAAAGACCCATGAACACATCTGGGACGAAGGCTCTATCAGAAAACCCGCAACCTGCACGGAGACTGGTGAAAAGGTCTACAGGTGCACGGTATCCAGTTGTAAGGTCGCAAAGACGGAGCAGACCGATGCACTCGGTCATGACAAATCCTCGAATCTAGGACTCGATTCTATCTCCCACTGGGAGATGTGTACTAGGTGCAACAGAATCTTCGACAAGGAACCTCATGATTTCGATAGCAAATCAAGGACATGCAAATGCGGAATCACTGCAAGGTTTTACTCCGTTCCAGTCTCGGAGGAACAGAAACCCACAATCGAAGAACACGACGGCTATAAAACTGCCAGCGTCCTGCTGGGCAGGATTGAGAACGTTACGATATCATCCGCTCCGTATCAGTCATACAATGGATTGGAATCCAAGAACTATGCTTGGACGATACAGGAGATTGAATCAGAAACGATTCGCAGCAGTGTATCTGTGACTCTCAGTGAAAATGTTTCTTCGACGATTGAGCTTGGGATAAAGGCAACTGCTGGAGTCAAATTCATGGGTGAAGAGTCTTCGATAGAGGCCACTGTGAAAACTTCAATCTCGAAGGAAGTGGAATCCCAGTATTCGAAAGAGTCAGAGAAGACGAATTCTTATACCCAAGGCAGAACCCTTACGATTCAGAAGAAGCTTTCCCCTGAAGAGAATGGCAAGGGTTTCTACAAGTACGTCCTCAGTGCAGACTGTGATGTCTATGGCCTAGCATTCTTCGACAGTGCAACGAACGACCTCATTGGTATCGCATACAAGGTTGAGTACGTTCCAGATACCTTTGGAGCTGATGTGTACTTCGATCCAGAGGACAAGACCTTTGGCAAGAACAACTATACTCCAGAGCTTGTCTTTGACTTGTCAATGCTCAAAGGAACGATTACTTTTGATGCAAACGGTGGAAGCGTTGACACCAAGTCCATGGAGTACGAGTGTGGCAAACCTGCTGGAGAGCTTCCTGTTCCAACGAAGAGAGGATTGCTGTTCGAAGGTTGGTATACTGCCCCTGAAGGTGGAAGGCTATACAGTGATAACAAGCCTATTCATGAAGTAGGTGACATAACACTCTATGCACATTGGATAGAGGATAATTCCTACGTCATGGAAAGGAAATCCGTTGCACTTGATTCTTTCTACGATTCAAAGACCGACGAACCAAGCTGGGAGATAAGAGCCCACCACAACAATTGGGAACTTGGGACGTTGGAAGTAGAGGGTGTTTCCGATTCCCGTTATGTTGCGGGCATTCGTGATGAAAACGGCTTTGTAATCAACTACAAGCTGTCCTATGACTTGGGGAATCTCCCAAATCCAAGAGGTGTTGACATCGTGACCCATTGCATAACAGACGACAGTTGGAATCAAGGATTCAGAGACTACGACTGCAAGGCTAAGGCTGGAAAGATTGGAGCCGGAACCTATGTAGTGAGAGTCGAGTATGAGGATGGGATTGAGGAGTTTGTAGAGACGAATTTCCTTGCCGGTATGGGCAAGGACCAGTCCAAGCAGATCTTCTCAAGCACTCAGCTTGATGCAACAAGACAGCTTAAGAAGATTCATGTCATGGTGGTCTATGAAACCCATCATAGCTTCCATTATGGTGTTATGAATTGGGGCTGGGCTGATGACTATGCCAACTGGATGTGTTGGTACGACTTCAGCTTCTAAGTTAAGGGAATGTGTATGGATTGTTGCAAAGGTTTTCTTCCTTTGCAACAACCCTCATTGATTTACGAATAAAACTCATCTGCATATGCGAGAGGTTGTGAGGTTTGTTGAAATGAACACAGAGAGGCTTCTGTGCGAAAAGAGCATGGAATTCTTTGAAATTCTTTATTTCAAAACCCCATAGCAAAAAAATTGGATAAACTAACTCTTTTACACAACGATAGAAAGCGGCATTGCTCTGTATGGCAATTGGAACGATGCCTGTCGCTCGTGGATGTATGTCCAAAGCCATAGGTAATTCTCAGGAAAAAATCTATGTCCTGTAGCGTTCTGTCTTGATATAAGTTTGAAAGTTTCTGATTTTAAGTCTTTATATTATATGCATTTCGAGTATCGAGATTATCATGAAAAAACTCTTATTATGCTTGGTTGCGATTATGGCAACCCTTTGTTGCATATCCT
>CAVBWZ010000024.1:0-9277 GCA_963599445.1 Bacteroidaceae bacterium | reverse complement strand
GAGTTCCTTCTAAAGGACAAATACGACGAAGGCCGGACCGCCGGTGAGGCTGAAGGAATCTCGATTGGTGAAGCCAACGAAAGAAGCCGCATGGTCAAAAACCTCAAGGAACAGGGTTTCCCTATTGAAGCCATAGCAAAGGCCGCCTCAATCTCAGTTGAGGAAGTTCGTAACATACTGGAAGGCTGACCATTTTTCCGTGGACTCATAAGGAAAGTTCACGGAAACTTGCAAAGTTGGAGTCTTTCAATGACCACTCCTCTTTCGTGGGAAACATCAAAAACCTATACCTATGGAAACCTATTTCACAATTCCCTTGGACTTGAGGATCAGGTCGTGCTTGAGGCTCTTGAGGCTCTGTGAAAGGGAGACCTTGTAGATGTGTGGGTTCATGAAGCGCTTGTAGCTTCTGTGGAAGCGTGCAAAGTTTGCCTTTGCAAAATCCTGAACCTCCTTCAACGGACGCTTTGGATACACAAGGTTTCCGTTCTCCATTACCTTTACAAGAAGCTTTTCGCATGAGACGTACTTGTCGGCCTTGAGAAGGAAGAAGTCCGAGTCGCTGAAAGGATGGTAGAACATGATGTCCTGTCCGGCCTCTATGTCTTCGTCGTCAAGAGCGATAAGATCGGCTATTGCAAGGCCATCGGCCCCGTAGAATCTATAGACCTGCTTGATGCCGGGGTTCGTGGTCTTGGCATAGGAGTTGCTTATCTTCATCGTAGGCTCGAACGAACCGTCGGCCCTCTGCTTTGCGCACAGCTTGTACACCCCGCCCAGCGCACTCTGCGTGCCGCCGGTCACAAGGTTCGTACCTACGCCCCACGAATCTATAGGGACGTTGTCGCTTACAAGAGTGCTGATGATCTGCTCGTTGAGGTCGTTGGATACGCATATCGTGGCATCGGTAAGACCGGCATCGTCAAGGCGCTGACGCACCTCCCTTGCAAGATAGGAAAGGTCCCCGGAGTCTATCCTGACACCAATCCTGAGTCCTTTGGCCTTCTGCTCAAGGCCAACCTTTATGGCGTTCTCAATGCCGCTTCCAAGAGTGTCGTATGTATCGATCAGGAGAATGCAGTTGTTTGGGTAGATGCGGGCGAACTCGCGGAACGCCTCAAGCTCGCTTTCGTATGCCATTATCCAGCTGTGGGCCATTGTGCCGCCAACGGGAATTCCAAACACCTTGCCTGCAATGGTGTTGCTGGTAAGGGCCGCTCCGCCCACGAAGGCCGCGCGGCTTGCACTGAGTGCACCATCTATACCCTGTGCGCGCCTTAGACCAAACTCCATGACCGCCCCGCCCTTTGCGGCGCTGCATACACGCATGGATTTGGTCGCAATGAGGGTCTGGAAGTTTATGGTGTTCAGAAGAAGCCCTTCTATGAGCTGGGCGTCCATAAGGGAGGTGTGTATACGGACCAAAGGCTCACCTGGAAAGACGATTGTCCCCTCCTTCATGGCATAGATGTCGCCGTGGAACTTGTAGCCTGCAAGGTAGTCCAGAAAACCATCGTCGAACATATCCAACGACCTAAGGTACGCAATGTCCGACTCGCTGAAGTTCAACCCCTCAAGCTGAGGAAGGAGGTCCCCAAGACCGGCGAATACAGCATAGCCGCCTTCGAAAGGATTGGTTCTATAGAACATATCGAACACCACCTGAGGGTTCTCACCGCTTAGGTAGTATCCCTGCATCATCGTAAGCTCGTAGAAATCGGTCGTAAGTGCGGAAATGGCTGAAATATCCACGTTGGAACCTCCTCTAAGACTCCCTAAGTCTTCCATCCCTTTACACGGGAAGGGAAACCCTCTCTCCAAAAACACAAAAAAACTATAAAAACAATGTGGGCCTCGTCAGCCCACATCAAAACACAAAGGAAACTATCTTCTGATCTCTTTCCGTCCACCCATGTAAGGGACGAGGGCATCAGGTATGCGTATGCTGCCGTCTGCCTGCTGATAGTTCTCAAGAACTGCAACCAATGCACGGGAAAGGGCCACAGCCGTACCGTTGAGCATATGCACGAACTTTGCCTTGCCATCGTCGTCCTTGTACTTCACGTTGAGGTTCCTTGACTGATAGTCCGTACAGTTGGAGGTGGATGTCACCTCGCCGTACTCACCGTTCTCGCCTCTGCCTGGCATCCAGGCCTCTATGTCGAACTTCCTGTACGCAGGTGCTCCAAGGTCTCCGGTGCATGTATCAACGACCCTGTATGCAAGTCCAAGGCCGCCGAATATCTCCTCCTCAATTGCAAGGAGCTGGTCATGCATGGCATCCGACTCTTCAGGAAGGCACACGACGAACATCTCAAGCTTTGAGAACTGATGGACTCTGTAAAGGCCCTTGGAATACTGCCCAGCAGCACCTGCTTCGCGTCTGAAGCAATGCGAAAGACCCGTCATCTTGATTGGCAGGGACTCCTTTGGAAGAGTCATGCCGCTGTAGTATCCACCAAGCGTAATCTCTGCAGTGCCAACCAAAGCTGTGCCCGTACCCTCTACTGTATATATGTTGCTTTCAGCTCCACGAGGATTGAAGCCAATGCCCTCAAGGATCTCCTCCTTGGCGACATCCGGTGTGATCATTGGAGTGAAACCATGGCCTACTACGATGTTCATGGCGTAGTTTTCAAGGGCCATCTGCAAAAGTACGGCCTCGTTCTTGAGATAGTAGAACTTAGGACCGCTGACTCTGGTGGCTGTATCGAAGTCTATGAGGTCAAGCTTTTCGCCAAGCTGGACATGGTCCAACGGCTTGAAATCGAACACAGGAGGCTTGCCGACATACTTGACGGCTGTATTGTCCTTGTCCTCCTTTCCAACAGGGGCCTTTGGATGGGCGTAGTTTGGAATCTGCTTGAGAAGCGAGGTGTAGCTCTTTTCGACCTCCTCCAGCTCAGACTCCACGGCGGCGATCCTTTCCTTGATGGACCTACCCTCGTCTATGAGCTTCTGGCGCGCATCAGGCTCCATCTTGCCCTTCATCTTCATGGCGTTCTCGTTTCTGGAAGCCCTGAGCAGCTCTGCATCGTGCATGAGGACGGCCCTCTTGTCCTGAAGGGCTATGACTTCATCGACATCAACCTTCATGTTGCGGTTCTTTATGTTGGCCGCAATTTCATCACGTCTGGTCTTTAGTTCCCTATAGTCTATCATCTAACACCTCTCGGCTTTGGCCATAACGGGCCCGCAAGCCACAGCCAATGATACCTCAAACGCACAGCCGTTTTCAACTGCAAACACCAAAGGCCTACATCGAAGAGCCATCAAACCATCATCATAGCCCGATGTCGTTGAACAGCCTGATCGAAAGGTCCTTCTCGTCTATGCTGTAGTCCACGCTCTCCACGCTTTTCGAGGTCAGTTCCTCCACAACGCCAAGAAGCTGAGCGTTGTCTATGAGGTCGCTCTTTGCCTCGATGAACGCCCTGTAGCTTGAGAACCTCACCTCCGGAAGCATTCCAAGTGAGGCTGAACGTGCAAAGCCTTCAGTCACGGCATCCACATCGTATGCATCAAGTACAAGCCCATAGCGTTCAAAGATCCCAAGAGAAGCATCGTTGCAGTCAGGAATACCAACCACATTCTCTATGGTGTGGGTCTCAAGAATCTCATCAGTGGAACTGCAGAAGAAACCATAGTCGACAAAGCCTTCCTGCGACACTCCAAGGGCACTTGTCACATCCACATGGCTCCACGAGCCATCAAGATACACAAGGTTCCACTCATGTCCAATGCTGGAAGATGCACCAAGTATCCCAGAGCCGCTTCTAAGACGCCCGTTCACACAGGTGCATGGAATTCCAAGGCATTGCATGATGAACTCATAGGCCTTGGCGAACGAGGCGCACACCCCGCTTCTGTTGACAAGCACGGAATACAGGCTCTGATCCATGTTGGACACATCATAGGTGCAGTTCTCCACCATCCAGGCGTAGACGAGCCTTGCCGTTTCGTACGAAGGTTCAACCGTCCCTATCTCACGCACAATGCCGAACAAAGCCTGTTCTATCTCTCTGTTGGCCTTCTCTATCTGAGCCCGCGTCATTGTGTATTCGAACTCCACATAGCGGCCCGCTATTGCATTGTTAACATAGCTTGTCACATATGTGAAGCTCTCAGACCAAAACAGTTCAGGATGGTCCAACATGAGACAATCATACGCTTTTTTAAGGGTATCTTGCGAAAAGGAGCCACAGTTCCACTTGGACGTCAATGTGGTTATACAGTCGAACATTGCATCGTAGGCGATCTGCTCGGACAAGTTCAGCTGGCTGTAGCAGTAGTCGTCCACAGTCACCGCAGTGGTAGCGAACGTAGCAAGAAAGGCCAAGAGAACAATGGCGGCAAACCTACGCATCGACATTCTCCAAAAGCATTCCATGCTGCTTCAGACCAAGGCCCCCTGCCTGCCTCAACGCTTCGTACACAGTGACCGCCACTGCATTTGAAAGGTTCAAGGAGCGTCTTCCCTCTATCATTGGAATGCGTATGCAATGGTCTCTATGGGCTTCAAGAATGCTGTCGTCAAGGCCACGGCTCTCTCTTCCAAAAGCAAGCCATAGACTTCCAGAATTCTCAAACACAGAAGCATCGGTCTTGAGAGCAGAGCTGGAAAGAGGACCTTTCCAAAAATCGGTCTCCCAAAGCGACAAGGCCCCCTTTTGGGAAAGGAAGAACATGGGGTCGCCGTCGTGTTCCAGTGCAAAGCGGGAGAAGAAGTCCTTGTCGTCCTCGTATTGCGTGATGTCTAGGCCGTCCCAGTAGTCCAAGCCTGCCCGTCGTAGGTGCTTTTCGTCCAAAGAGAAGCCAAGCGGGTGCACAAGGTGGAGTGCGCTCCCGGTTGCGCTGCACGTGCGGGCTATGTTGCCGGTGTTCTGAGGTATCTCCGGTTGGAACAGGACTATGTTTATCTTCATCGTCGTGATGATAGCACGTTTGGCCTTTCCCTCAAAGCCCAATGGCAAAGCCAAATCCAATGGAGACCCAATCCATTGCCAAACGTTTTCTTTGTTAGTAGTATTGCAGTCGTGGACCAGAAGTATCAAATCGTCAGCAGGAAACAGGACATAGGGCATCTCATCAACCAGCTGCACAGGGAGGAGTTCCTTGCAGTGGGCATCATGGATACAGGCACCAAGGAAGATCTCGAGAGCTCGATCGAATGGTTCAGCGGGAACTTCAACTACTGCCTGCACGTGATGACGCAGAGCGACAGGTTCACTCAGGAGGTCATGCAGAGCCGTTTCCCTGACGTGACGTTCATCGTGTTCCCAAAGGCCCCGTCCCTTGCAGAGCGCATCAACGCCCTTGCCGATGTATGCATGACCACATACTTCATCGTCACGCGAAGCGATACCTCCTTCATGTCGTTCGATTGGAGCCCTCTTGAAGCCAAACTCAAGGGCGAACCGCACCCCGCGGTGATATGTCCATGGATGTTCAACAAGGGCAATGAGAAGATTCCAACTCTGAGAGCCCCTCGCATGAACGGCAAGGAAGTCGACCCATTGAGCTTCATGCCAAACTCGGAGTGCGACGCAACCCTCTATCCGTTCCTTGGAATGGGCATCTACGACAGGGCCCTCTTCCAAAGACTCCGTGGCTACGACAACGAGATAACCGGCGCATACTGGCAGGCCTTGGACTTTGGAGTACGTTGCTGGCTCTACGGCTACCCAACATACACAATGCCCTACATGTCCGTACTCTTCTACGCAAAGCAGTTTCTCATAGAAGACCGCTCGGAGCAGGACGGCGTGGACCGCTTCTACACCAAAAACCTCACCGTGCGCCAGCTAAAAGGCCGCAACTACATCAAGAAGGGCTACAAGACCAACGGCAAGGTCCTCAGCAACGAAGTCAAGCCGCGCATAGCCCTCTACAAGACCGATTTCCCTGCGCTCTGCGACAATTGGAAGACTCCAAACTGATATTGACGAGGACTCACTTTTTCCGCTTTTTCACGAAGCCTGCTTTTCCGCACTCCTTGTGGATGCAATGTAGAACGGAATGGCTGCAAGCTGTGCTACGACCGATACCACAACCATAACCGTTATGTTGACATCGTAGAGCACGCCAAGCGCCCAGCTTCCAAGGAACCAGAACGCTCCAAACGAACACTCGAACATTCCATAGCCCGTTGCACGGCTCGCCTTTGGAACCATACTTGTCACTGCGGCCTTGAGGATGGACTCCTGAGCACCCATTCCAACACCCCAAAGCGCTATTCCAACAAGGAGCATGGGTACGGAATCGAACATGAACACGAACATAGCAAATGGAGCCGATATTATCGTGGACCACACAAGCGCCTTGACTCCGGACTTGTCGTAGAGAAGCCCAAAGAAAAGCGCCGCGACGGCATCCACGAGCATTGCACCTGCATAGAGAAGTGGGAGCGTCCCGCTGCCTATGAGGGATGTGGTCTCCGCAAGTCCGCTCGCAAGATGCGAATATGTACGCGAAACGTGCATGATGATTATGGAATAGTCTATGAAACCAAACGCAAAGAGGCTTATGCCAATGATGTAGAGCACAAAGCTCTTTTTCATCTTGAAAGGCACGAAGTCCTTTGGCTCCGGCTCGAAGTGCTCAGGATTTGGGAACCTGTGCTTCGTTACAAGAAGCAGTATTAGGGTTATGGCACCTGGAATGGCAAGCACTGCAAAGCAGAACGAGTATATCTCAAACTGCGTCCCGTTGGTCTTGAAGAGCATTACAAGATATAGAAGCACAGGCCCCATGAAGGCTCCTATCTGGTCCAGAACCTCCTGAAGTCCAAAGCTCTTTCCAATCCCCTCCTGGGAGGCGGCAAACGACATTATGGTATCCTTTGCAGGTTTCTTTATGGCCTTTCCCATACGTTGTATGACAAGAAGAGCGCATGCCCATATCCAACCGTTCTCACCCACAAGGGCAAGGGCAGGCACTGCAAGAACATCAAGCACATATCCAATGATCGTCATTGGCCAGTAGTGCTTGGTCTTGTCCGTGAGCTTTCCAAAGACATAGCGCATGGAATAGCCTATGAGCTCCCCCAAACCCGATACGAATCCAATCACCCCGGCGCTTGCTCCAAGGAGCGAAAGGTACGCACCCCTTATGCTGGAGGCCCCTTCGTGGGTCATATCCGAAAAGAGGCTCACAATACCAAACAGGATTATGAAAACCATGGCCTGCGACATCTTCTTCTTGTTCTTATCCTTCATTTATCTACTCTCCTTCACAATTTGGGACATTATTTTGAAATCATCCTTGCTTTCCTTCTTGCACCTTTGGTACAGGATGTCCAAGGTTTCCGCAAATCTTTGCCTCTCCTCGTCATCCAACGGTTCGAGCAGCCATTCATAGAAAAGAGTCTCCACATGGGCCTTTGAGTTCTTGAGCTCATTGGCCTTGTCGGTTGCATAGAGAAGTTGGCTGCGTCCATCACTTGGATTGGCTTTGCGTACGACATAGCCCTTGGCCTCCATATTGGAGACCTGCTTTGCAACAGCCCCCTTGTCCAGACCCAGAAGGTCGCATACCTCCTTTTGGGTTATGCCAGGGTTCTTGCGTATTGCGTGGAGTACATCGAACTCGGCGGTTCCAATGCCATCGGCCTTGAGTGTCCTGGCGGCGAACTTCCCTACTTCACGTGCAATCTTGGTTATCTTCCTTTGTGTATCGTCCATTGTCCGTAATCCTTTTCTTTGGTCGTTTCAGGTTCTTGACGGAAACTAGTTGTACTATCAACTATTTTTTCTGTCAAGTCCATAAGCCAAGCCTCTTCCTAGTTCCACAGCGTTGTCTCTGGTGGGTTTTTCACATAGAATGAAGTTATGGGAATAATTGCATCACGGGATTTCAACTTGGCCTATATAGTCTTGGACAGTGCCTTCGTTCTGCTGTTCATTGGCCTCCTCTGCTGGAGACGGCGCTACCTCACAACTCTATGGGGGCTCTTTGGAGGAATCCTCTACTTCTTCGTCGACTACTGCATATTCCACCTTTGGACGGGCTCACGCTCCATTGAAGGCGGTAGCATGTTCTGGACCCTCCTTTGGATGAGCATGAGCTACGGCTTCACGAACTTTGCATGGATATGGCTGTGCCTAAACCATGACAGGGACATCAAGGAATGGACGGTCCTTATCTTCTCGTGGTGGATTGCATGCCCCATGATTGCAGGCATGATTCCATCGCCCATGATACATATCCAACGCACGACAGGTGCATACCACGGAATCATGGGTGCCATACTCTTCTTGTCATACCTAGGGGTGATCGTCTACAACCTCTCACGCCGAGACAAGGAGTCCAAGGTCAGCATCCTGTGGCTGTGCGCCATTGGCGTTGCCGTGCAGTTCGGCTGGGAGTTCGCATTGCTTGTTGGAAAGATCCGCAGTACAGGCATAGCGCTTCCTGAGCAGATACGCACGCTTGTCGTCAACAGCCTGGTCGAGACCAACCTAGGTATGCCGCTTATGTACCTTATCCATAAATTCTTCAAATCAAAATATACGGAGGACCTCAAGCATGTCTGAACGCCTTAGAAATTTCAAAAACCTCGCGGAAGAGATAAAAACACTGAAGAAACCTCAGGAGGATGCAAATGGCCGCCGCATGGTCCGCATTGGCATGGCTGATGACTATGAATTTCTCTCCCCGCTGTCTCCAAACGGAGAGCCATACATCACAAGCGACACCGCCCAGTTCCTTGAACAGAGCACAAAGCACCTGAGACCTGATTCGTCGCTTCACTTCGTATTCGAGGGACCTACCATCTCTGAGACTGACAAGGAGAAGTACACGAAGGCCATACGCAACTACTACCACAACGAGTTCATGGAGGTGGTGCGCGAACTTGCAAAGAACATGACTCAGACCATCATCATGGTCCTAATATCCGCCGTCGTGTTCACCCTCAACATATTCCTCAAGAACCACGGCGTTGACCAGGTGCTCTACAGCATCATAGACATCGTGGCATGGGTCTTCGCATGGGAGGCCACCGAGATATTCTTCCTCCAGCGCCCCGCCCTACGCCTTCGCCGCCTACGCCTGTTCAACATAATCCAGGCCTCAATCACCTTCGAATAACCGATAAACGGCAGTTAACAGAGGAACTTTTAAAACTATGCTTCGTGAGGATTGGACATGGATTGCCGAGATGGAAGCCGTCCGAAGCAACTGATGTAATACTTTGTGTATTATGAAGGTGCTGAAGGCGTGGTTCCAGCCGTGCAGGGCATGGCCAGGACGCATGAAGGAGTTTTGAAAGTTCCTC
>CAVBWZ010000023.1:0-16490 GCA_963599445.1 Bacteroidaceae bacterium | reverse complement strand
TCTTAATGTAACGAAAGACTTAGAAATTGATGATTTCACAGATGAGGATTATTGGAAACTTAATATCCTTATTGAATCAATTGGTAACGGACTCCCTATTAGAGATTTGAAAGAAGATTTACCTCCTTTGATTTCTATTTGCTTTGGAGATATTCGACTGATGTTTTTAAGTCAGCAACAAATCGACGGTTCATATATGCTTTGGGATTTTTTTAACAAGCAAATCGATTGTTGGGTGTTCGACAACGAAAACAAAGTACTTCCTACTTCACAGTATGCCGTATTGAAAGCTAATGATTTTCTGAAAGTAGATAACTTGAAATTACAATGTATTGTTGATGATTTTAGACGAATTGAATGCTCTGAATATCATTTGGAACAAGGAAATCAAGTATTGCTGGAAATGTTGAAAGCTTATGATATGAATTCAAGACTAGAGCTTTTAGATGCATCAAAACAGTTGCAGGCTTGGATTGAGTCCAGTGATAAATATCTTAATGAAGAAATTATGACTTTAAATGCTTTTCAAATTATTCGAAGAGAACGCGATTTTAACTTCTTAGAAAAGCAGAAGCTTCTAGCTATTGTTAATTCAACTGAAGATGTTTGTAGTAAGCTTGGTGCTTTTGCTCTCTTGGGAGAACAAACTGAGGCGAGAATTCTTTTTGGCGGAATGAAAGAGGAAGAAAAAAGAGTCTTCATGACTTTTCCTATAGCGAGGTTTTTCGAAAACCAAGAAGGAATGAATAATGGAAATGCATAGAAAAATGATTGCTCGAATGTCTTTTTGAATTTGATATGCTAAGGATTGTCTGGAAGTGTGAAACAAGTATTAGGAGTAGATATTTGCCAAATCGCCAAATGAAAACTTGCCAAATCGCCAAATGAAAACTTGCCAAATCGCCAAATGGCCTCTATAATCAACGTATGAGTTCATACAAACCTAGGATTGCAGATTCTTTGTTGGCAAGGAAATTGAAAGGTAAAGGGGCTGTCATTGTAGAGGGGCCAAAGTGGTGTGGAAAGACCACGACTGCAGAACAACTTGCAAAAAGTGTTCTGTATATGTCCAAACCTGAAGATTTGAAATCAAACCTCTTGATGGCGGACATCGACCCAACAGGTTTGCTTGAAGGTGAGACTCCACGTTTGCTTGACGAATGGCAGATAGCTCCAAGCCTTTGGGATGCAATCAGATTCGAGATAGACCATAGAGGAGGGGTTGGATATTTTATACTTACAGGTTCAGCTGTACCTCCTAGGACTTCCGAGATGATCCATTCTGGAACGGGTCGTTTCTCGCGGATGAAGATGAGGCCAATGTCCTTGTATGAATCAAAGGAGTCTTCTGGAAAAATCAGCCTAGGGGATTTGTTCTCACAACCAAAGAAGATTTTTGCAAACAATGGTTTGGGAATAGATGAATTGGCTTTTCTTATTTGCAGAGGGGGATGGCCAAGTTCCATCGATATGGAGCGGGATGTTGCGTTGGACCAAGCCTTCGATTATTTTGACGCAGTTGTCAATGTCGATATCTCCAGGGTCGATGATGTAAAAAGAGATCCTGAAAGAGCCAAACGACTTATGAAGTCATATTCACGGCATCAAGGGACACAGACGACATATACTGTAATAAGGGATGACATTGCTGCAAACGACTCCGATTTCCTGACTGAAGATACAGTGTATTCATATACGAATGCGCTACGAAAGATCTTCGTAATAGAAGATATGCCTGCCTGGAATCCAAACCTTAGATCCAAGACTGCAATAAGAACGTCCGATACGAGGTATTTTGTAGACCCATCGATAGCCATTGCAAGCCTAGGACTGGGCCCTAAGGATTTGCTTGGGGATTTGAATACCATGGGTTTGTTGTTTGAAACTCTTTGTGTCCGTGATTTGAGGGTGTATGCCGATAGTTTGTTTGGCAACGTCTATCACTACAGAGACAAATCAGGACTTGAATGCGATGCCGTCGTGCATCTTCGTGATGGGGCGTATGGTTTGGTTGAAATAAAACTCGGCGGCGATAGGCTAATAGAGGAAGGTTCCAAAAACCTAAAGGCCTTGGCCGGGAAAATCGATACGGACAAGATGAAAGAACCTTCATTCTTAATGGTCCTTACAGGAACAGGAAAGTATGCATACAGAAGGGATGATGGTATCTATGTCGTTCCAATTGGGTGCTTGAAGAATTAGGTTTGGTCCGTGCCAAATGGGTATGAAAAAGGCGGCTGCTTTGATGCAACCGCCTTTTGTTTTGTCTAGCGAAGTGTTTGGCTTACTTGTTGGCCTCTTCCTCGGCTGCTGCCTTGGATGCCTTGATGACGTCTTCAGCCATCTTGCCTGCAAGCGTCTCGTAGTGGTCGAATGCAAGTTCGAACGAACCTGTACCGGATGTCATGGACTTGAGGTCTATGGCGTAGTTGAGCATCTCTGCCTGTGGAACCTCTGCGTTGACCTGAACCATGTTTCCACCAAGGTCTTCCTGTCCAAGGACACGACCGCGTTTGGAGGAGAGGTCTGAGAGGATGTCGCCAAGGTACTGGTTGTCAATGTAGACGCTGAGCTTTGCAAACGGCTCGAGCAGGACTGGGCCGGCCTTCTCGATTGCGAGCTTCATTGCGCCCTTTGCGGCAAGTCTGAAAGCCATTTCAGAGGAATCGACCGGGTGCTCCTTACCATCGACGAGCGTAACTCCAATGTCGACCATTGGATATCCTGCGAGGAAGCCTTCCTCCATCTGGTCGTGGAGACCCTTTTCAATGCCTGGAACATAGCCCTTGGAGACGGAACCGCCCTTGACGATGTTGTCGAAGGTGTAGTAGAGGCCTCTGTCGATTGGAGCGATCTCAATGAGGACCTTACCGTACTGGCCGTGTCCACCGGACTGCTTCTTGTGGGCATACTCGACTATGCCGGACTTCTTCGTGATCGTCTCTCTGTAAGGGACTCTTGGAAGCTTTGTGTTGATCTGGATCTTCTGCTTCTCCTTGATCTTGTCAAGGATCATGTTGAGATGGAGCTCTCCCATTCCCGATACCGTGGACTGCTTGGTCTCTTCGTTGTATGCGACCTGGAATGTGAGGTCCTCTTCCGTGACCTTGTGAAGTGCATCGTTCATCTTGTCTTCAGACTTCTTGTCTGCTGCGGATATTGCAAGCGAGTAGATTGGGTTAGGGAAGCTGAGGCTCTTGAACGTGAACTTCATGTCTGCACTGCCAAGAAGAGTGCAGTTGGTGGTTGCTATGTTGCTCTTTGTGATTATACCAATGTCACCGGCTGCAAGGGCATCGGTCTCAATGAGCTTCTTACCAACGGCCCTGTAGACCTTGCCGGGCTTCTCCTTCTTGCCCAGTGCTGGGTTGAAGAGGTCCGTGTCGCCTGAGATGCTTCCTGTGACGACCTTGAGGAAGGAGAGCTTTCCAGAGAACTGGTCTATGGTTGTCTTGAAGCAGAGTGCGGATGCCTGTCCTTCTGATGATACTGCAAGCTCCTCTTCGCTTCCGTCTTCCTTGACGATGGTCTCCTTTGCGCCGACTGGTGATGGGAAGTTCTCTGCAATGAAGTCGAGAAGGCTTGTGATGCCTGCGCCGTTTGCAGTGCATCCGCAGAACACTGGGACGAGGACGTTGTTCTTGAGTCCTTCGCATACGCCGCGATGGATCTCCTCGGCCTCAAGCGTCATCTCTTCGAGGTACTTCTCCATGAGGTCGTCTGCACCTTCTGCAGCGGACTCGATGAGAGCTTCCCTGTACTGTTCGACTTCGTCTGCATACTCGGTTGGGATCTCACCGACCTTTTCCTTCTGTCCTGGCTGGAAGAAGTATGCCTTGTTCTCGATGAGGTCTATGACTCCCTTGAAATCAGGTCCGTTGCCCATTGGAATGGTCACAGGGACGAATGTCGTCTTGAACTCTTCCTTGAGGTGCGTGAACGTCTTGTCGTAATCGACTCTTTCACGTTCCATCTTGTTGAGGAAAACGGCTCTTGGCTTTGAAAGCTTGTTGAGGTTTCTCCAAAGCTTGATGGTCTCAATCTGTGCGCCGTCTCTTGCATCCACGACCATGAGGGCCGATTCGCATGTTCTGAAACCGCAGATGACCTCTCCAACGAAGTCAGCCGTACCAGGAGCGTCTATGAAGTTGAGAGACTTTCCTTCCCATGCAATGTTTGCAAGTGCGGAGTGGATTGAGATCTTGCGAGCGATTTCCTCCTCCGTGTAGTCGCTGGTCGTCTTTCCTGACTCGACCTGTTCCGGTCTTGAAATTACGTTGCTGTAATAGAGCAGCTGCTCGAGAAGAGAAGTCTTACCTGTTCCATTGTGCCCCGCAATTGTTACGTTCCTGATATCCTTCGAAGCTAAAGCCATGTTTCCCTCCTAGAAATGTTGGCAATGTTTGTTTATGCAAGTTTATGCAGTTCAGGTGCACCTTTTGGTCATGCCCTTCGTCCTGCAAACGGCAAATCAAACGGCAAACAAAGCGTCAAATCCGGACCGATGTGAAAGGACGAAAGGTCGTCCGCAAGGGGCAACCTTTCATATCATATAACAGTATATGCAAAAAAACTAGAGAAATCTTTCCCAATTTCAGGCCTAATTCAGGTTTTAGTTCCCTGTTTTGGGCGCATAGTGGCTGAATTCCATGGAGAACGAGCCTCTTCCCTGTGTAGCGGAGCGCAAAGCCGTTGTATATCCAAACAGCTTTGCAAGCGGAGCCTGTGCTATGACGTGGTCCGCAGAAGGTCTGCTCTCCATGCTGGATACTATACCTCCTCGTGTTGTAAGGCTTGAAATGGCCTCTCCAACGTACTGGGAAGGGACTATGAGTGTGACGTCCATGATTGGCTCCATGAGTACAGGTCCGGCTTCGTTTGCAGCTGCGTCGAAGCACATGGCGGCGCAGGCTTCGAATGCGAATTCGCTTGCAGTAAGCTCGTTGTATTTGACTGAGACGAGCTCGACCTTGGTGTCGCACACCTCGTATCCGTACTTTATTCCACTTTGGAACGAGTTCTCCACACCTCTCCTTATGGCCTCGAAAAGCTCAGGCGGCATGGTCTTCGTTGGGACAAGGTTTTCGTAGACGTTGCCTTCCTTGGACTCCTGCGGTGTAAGTCTGAGCGTGACCTCTGCGGTGTTCTCCTTTCCTGCAATGACCCTGCTGAACGTCTGGGTGTGTTCTACGCTTTGGGTTATGCTCTCCCTGTATGTGACCTGCGGTTTCCCAACCTGACATGAAACCTTGAGCTCCTTGGTGAGCCTTGTGACAAGGACGTCCAAATGAAGCTCTCCCATTCCGCTTATGACAAGCTGCCCGGTCTCCTCGTTGTCCTTCCATGTGAAGGTCGGGTCTTCGCTTGACAGTATCTCAAGTGCCTTCTGAAGCTTGTCCTGGTCGCTTGCAGTGGTTGGCTCTATTGCAACTGAGATGACAGGTACGGGGAACACCATCTTCTCAAGTAGGATCTGTGCACCTTCGGTTCCAATTGTATCTCCCGTCTGGGCTCCCTTGAATCCTACGACGACCCCAATGTCACCGCTTTGCAGCTCCTGGATCTCCTCTGGTCTGTTTGCGTGCATCCTCAGAAGCCTGTTTATCCTTTCACGCTTCTTCTTTGTGATGTCCAGCACCGCCGTGCTTTTGTGGAACGTACCCGAGTAGACCCTTATGAAGCACAACGGGCCTGCCTCCCTGTCGTACTGGACCTTGAACACCAACGCCAACGGAGGTCCTTTTGGGTCGTTCTCCACCTTGACCTCCGTCTCCTTCTTTGCATGGATCCCCACAGCAGGTGGAATGTCTGCAGGGGAGGGGAGAAGGTCCACGACACCATCCAAAAGGCATTGTACACCGATGTTCCTGAGCGATGATCCAACGAACACCGGCAGCAGCTTCCTTTCAAGGGTGCACTGCCTGAGCGTTGCCATTATCTTGTCGGCTGGTATCTCCTCTCCTGCAAAGTAGAGCTCAGTGATTTCATCGGAGAAAGATGAGACGCTGTCTATGAGCTTCTCTCTCCACTGGTCCGCTTCGCCCTGCATTTCAGAGGGGATGTCAACGTAGCTGTAGTCGTAGCCTTCAGTCTCAGGATTGAACACGACCATCTTCATCTTGATGAGGTCGATGATACCTTCAAACTTGCTTTCTTTCCCAACTGGGATGAATAGTGGAACAGGTTCCTCGTTGAGTTTTGTCTTTATATCTTCAAGTACGGCATAGAAATCCGCACCAAGACGGTCCATTTTGTTTACGAATGCAATCCTTGGGACGTTGTAGGTGTTGGCCTGTCTCCAAACGGTCTCGCTCTGAGGCTCCACGCCTCCTACAGCGCAGAAGACGCCAACGGCCCCATCGAGGACCCTCAGGGCTCTTTCGACCTCTGCTGTGAAGTCCACGTGGCCCGGAGTGTCGATTATGTTTATCTGCTTGCCCTTCCAATAGCATGTGGTGGCGGCGCTGGTTATGGTGATTCCTCTGTCCTGCTCCTGCTCCATCCAGTCCATGGTGGCTTCGCCGTTGTCGACCTCTCCAATCCTATGGTTCTCTCCTGTGTAGTAGAGTATCCTCTCGGTCGTAGTCGTCTTTCCCGCATCTATGTGGGCCATTATCCCTATGTTTCTGATGTCTTCTGATTGCATGGCTATAATCTACCATAAAGTGCAATAACAAGAAAAGAGCCGCATTTTTTCGTTGCGGCTCTTTTCGGTATTCGTTTTGAAATGCGTCAACAAGGAAATCGGTCCTGGACTATTTCCTTATGGCTCTCATGGAGTTGAGGACGGCTATGAGGGTGACGCCAACATCTGCGAAGATGGCTCCGTTCATGCCTGCAAGTCCCATTGCGCCAAGCACCATGAAGAGGACCTTGACGGTGAGTGCGAAGGCTATGTTCTGCTTTGCGATGCGCATCGTCTTGCGTGCAATCTCGACGCTTTCAGGTATCTTTGCTATGTCGTCTGTCATGATGACGACTCCGCTGGCTTCTATTGCGCTGTCGCTACCAACTCCACCCATTGCAAATCCAATGTCGGCGGTTGCAATGACAGGTGCATCGTTGATGCCGTCACCCACATATGCGCAGGAGTACTGTTTCTTGAGAGCCTGCACCATCTCGACCTTCTGCTGAGGAAGCAGCTCCGCATGGCATTCGTCTATGCCCGCCGTCTTTGAGATGTACTCTGCGGTCCTTCTCTTGTCTCCGCTGAGCATTACGGTCTTCTTGATTCCAAGTGCCTTGAGCTTTGCAATCTGCTCAGGGACCTCGTCCTTGATCTTGTCGCTTATGAGGATCGTGCCAAGCCACTTGCCGTCCTTTGCAACATAGACGAGGGAACCAACTTCGTTTACAAAGTCCTTGGAGTCTGTCTTGATACCCATTTCATCCATGAGCTTGTCGTTTCCTGCATAGATCGTGTGGCCATCGACCTCTCCCTTGAGTCCAAGACCTGAAAGCTCCTGTACTGCAACGTTGGAGTATGGGTTCCTGATTTCGTTCTTTCTGCAGTACTCAACAAGCGAATTGGCTATTGGGTGCGTGCTCTTCTCTTCAAGGGCTAGGGCCGTTTCAAGTATCTCGTTGCCTTCCACTTTGTCTGCGGCGACTACTTTTTGGACTGAGAAGACGCCTTCAGTTATGGTTCCGGTCTTGTCGAATGCAAATGCCTCCACCTTCGAGAGCGTTTCAAGATGCGTACCGCCCTTGATGAGGATTCCACGCTTTGCCGCTCCTCCCATTCCTGCAAAGAACGAAAGGGGAACTGAAAGCACAAGTGCGCATGGACAGCTTATTACAAGGAAGATGAGGGCTCTGTGAAGCCACTGGGCCCACTGTCCTGTTATGAGAGACGGTACAAGCGCCACAATCACTGCAATTCCAATCACTATTGGGGTATAGACCTTTGCGAACTTGGTTATGAAACGTTCCGTAGGGGCCTTTGTGCTCTGTGCGTGCTCTACAAGGTCGAGTACCTTCTTGACCGTGCTGTCTTCATAGGCTTTGTCGGCCCTGACGGTAAGGACTCCGTCCGATACTATGGAACCACTGACAAGTACGTCTCCGGCCTTGACCTTCACTGGGACGCTTTCACCTGTAATGGCCTTTGTGTCTATGAACGACGTTCCTTCCATGATCGTTCCATCGAGGGCGACCTTTTCACCTGCACGGACCTGCATGAGGTCTCCAACCTTGACTTCCTCCGGCTTTTTCTCCGTTACATTGCCGTTTTCGTCTATGACTCTTGCACTTTCAGGTGCTATGTCCATGAGCTCTGATATGTTGTCACGCGAGCGCTCTGCAATCGCATCCTGAGCGAACTCTCCAATGTCATAGAAGAGCATGACCATGACGGCTTCCTTGAAGTCTCCAAGGGCCGCAGCTCCAACCGTTGCTATGAACATGAGGAAGTTCTCGTCGAACAGCTCACCATGGAAGAGGTTCCTCATTGCATTGAATGCAACTTCCCATCCCAGAACGAGATATGCTGCTATGAGAAGTGCATAGTGGATGTACATTGGCCAAGCGAATGTGTCCCTTGCGACGAATGCAAGGATTGTAAGAGCTGCTCCTACGACTATCTTTATGATCTCCTTCTTGGAATCCTCTTCATCGTCTCCTGAGTGGCCATGGTGGCAGTGCCCGCAACCGCAGCCACAGACTTCATCGTGGCCGTGTCCGTGGTCGTGGGAATGATTGTGGGTGTGCTCATGACCATGTTCATGGTGGTGTTCATGCTCGTGCTCGTGGTTGCAGCAAGCGCCCTCGCAGTGTTCGTGTTCATGAGAGTGCTCATGGGAATGCTCATGTTCATGAAGCTCTTCGTGTTCATGTTTTTCATGTGCCATATTGTTTTTCCTCCCTCCTTGGCGTTGTCCTCTTCGAAAGGGCAGCGCTTTGGAACAGTTGAATTAACGTTTAAACATATTAGAATATGTGCATACGTTAATATATTGAAAAGCCATATATATGTCAATGAGTGGAATGACAAAAGAGGTGATTTTCTTCTGTAAGTTGGAAAAAGAGAGTTTGGGAAGAAAACTTTCTTCAGTAAGATTCAAAAATCGAAGAAATGAAGAATCTTTGGCAGATATTCAATAGACTAGAACTCAAAAAAAGGGAACCTGCGGCTGAGTATCCTCAAGCTCCCCTTTTATTGTAGAATTTTTATATAAAAACTGTATTATGATAATATCAGATTAAAATTATTTATGTATGTTAATGATACTATCATGTCCATTCGTTGAGAAGGGCTGCAATCTCGTTGTAGTTATCGACATCGGCCTGAGTGTGGGTTTTTCTGCCTTCGAAGACGGCCTGTGCGTATTTGAGGATTACGACGGCCTCCTGTCTGTCGGACATGGATGAGAGAGCTGTCTTGGTCCAAAGCGGGTATGCCTGTGCACCGTTTGCGCCCTCGTAGTACTTGTATTTCTCTATATTGGAGGTTTCCTTGTCCCAGCTTTTCTGCATCTTGGAGATCTCCGATGCTCGTTTCTTTGCATTCCAGTTGCGGTTCCAGAGCATCTCTGCCAGTTGCTTATAGGTTCCACCGTAGATTACGTTCTTTGGAATGGTGTCGCAGGCAATCCTTCCATAGCTTATGGCGGCGTTGCTGTTTCCAAAGCTGATTGGTTTTCCAGGAAGCGAATCGTAGAGCACAGCCAGTACGTACCACGCCTCTGAGCTGTCGAGGCATCCAAGGTCGTCTATCATGACCTGTAGGTCCTGTACCATTGGCTTTGCCTTTGCAAGTGAGTCGAACACTCCCTTCGTCTGTCCCCAGCGTCCTATATTAGAGCATTTCCAAAGGTATCCTTCAGGGGTAGGGTAGGCTGCTATGGAGTCGATTGCATACTGCTCGCCCTCTTCGTAGATGGTGAAACGGGCTTTCTTGTCACCTTTGTCTATTGCATCACCAAGGTCTACGCAAACCCTTGATAGCCTCCAAAGTACGTTGGCCTTTTCCTCTCCCTCCGTTGCCTGTCCAAGCATAATCGTGAGTTTGTCATATACTTCCTGGTCATGTTCGTCCGTAAGGTAGAGTGCATCTACCTCTGTGAAATCCAAAGCGGCGAATGCGCTTGTACAAATAAGAAGTGCCATAAGCACCAAAAGCAGTTTCTTCATATGAATTCCTCCTGATCAGACCTTTTTAGTATTACCTAACTGAAATTGTAGCACAGAGTCTTCCATAAGGTAATCCCAAAGCGCTGCCTTTGGGCTTGAGGGGAATTAGGTTTGTTGACGCAGATATTTTTCAATGATTTTACAATCCCGTTAGTAAATTGTTTAGTTAATTTTTATTGACCAGTAAGTAATGTTTGCAATAGACTCAAATGTCACAAAACTATTAGCTATGGAAGGATTGCATAGAAAATGAGTGTTTTAAGGAAAAGCGTTTTTGTTCTCTGTTCTCTCTTGCTGCTGTTTGCTATCGTCTCATGTTTGGATGAAGCGTATGTACAGAAAGTAGTGATAGAGGCTGGGCCTACCCAGGTTGCAGTTGGATCGACTTTGAGTTTGAAGACGAAAATCACTCCAAACAATGCAACGGACAAGACTCTTACATGGACATCAAGCGATGAGGAAATCGCGACGGTCAAGGATGGAACTGTGACAGGAGTCAAAGTCGGAGAGGTTACGATTACAGCAACATCCGTCGCTGACCCTCAGAAGAAGGACGAGGTAAAGATAAAGGTGGTCGAACCAACAGGAATCCTGGAGGTGTCCGCTGGCTATGACATGGAACCTCTAGGGAACTGGTCCATAGAAATAAAGATCGGTGACGAAATCATAGGCACTCTGAATAAAGACACTCTATCCATTTCCAAGGCTCTTGTCGTAGATGAGCATGATGGTTTCAAAAAGGCATACGATTTGACCCTGATCCAGACAGGTCTTGAGAACTATGAGGTGTCGTCCAATTACGGGGCTACCCCCCCCACGGCATAACCGTTGAAATCCAGAAGGACAAGACAAGCAAGGTTGCAATCAAGATCGGTTCAAGACCGGTTGAGACTGTGAAAGTGCAATTCAAGGAGGGTTCGGCTCAGAATATATGTATAGAGGATACTTCTCAGCTGATTGCAACCGTCTCTCCTGACAACGCATCAATCAAGGATGTGAAGTGGACATCAAGCGACAACAATGTTGCAACTGTCGATGGCAATGGAAAAGTGACAGGTGCCGGCAAAGGAACAGCTATGATCAGAGCTGCGTCCGTTTCCAATCCGGAAGTGTATGACGAAGTTTCCATAGACGTAGATTACCAAAGAGGAAATCTTGTCATACAGGAAGACCATGGGAAGCTTGACCTTCCAGGCAATTGGTCGATAACCCTAAAGGTTGGTGATTTGCCAAGCGAAATCCTGAACGGATCCAAGTCCAAAGTGACGATGAACAACCTTCCTGTTGGGAAATATGCCGTAAGTGTAACCAATGAAGGCCTTGGTCGCTACAGGGTGACGACGAACATTCCAAATGGCATCAGCATCAACAGAGATACGACGACAACTGTGGAGATCAAAATCGAAGCGGTACCTGTAGAGTCAGTATCGCTGACGTCCACAACAGGTTCAAGCTCATTGGATGTTGGACAACAGCTTACCTTGAAGGCAACCGTCTCTCCTGACTATGCAACAGTGCAGGACGTAAAATGGGAGTCCAGCGACAAGAATGTTGCAACCGTCGATGGAAACGGAGTCGTGACAGGCGTTGCAAAAGGAAAGGCCACGATTACGGCGACATCCGACTCCAACCCCGAGAAGTCGGCTTCCTTCGACGTTGACGTGGTCATACCAATGGGAACCTTGAATGTCAAAACCGACTATGGAACGCTTTCACTTCCAGAAGGCTGGTCAATAGATATAAAGGCCGATGGTGTCGTGATGGGTTCTCTGAATGAAAACACCGAGTCTATTTCAAAGATTCTTCCTGTAGATAATTATGATATAACCATAGATTCAACAGGTCTTGATGACTATGACGTGTCCGTCAGTCCGGCCCATGTTGGAATTCGGAAAGGCGAAACGAGCGAAATTGCAGTCGTTGTCAAACCAATTCCAGTACAATCGGTATCGTTGGAGTCATCAAGTGCTACGGATTCATTGGTTGTAGGGGACTCTTTGACTTTGACGGCAGTGATAGATCCAATTCATGCAACGGATAGACGTGTGACCTGGGAATCAAGCAACACGGATATTGCAACCGTTGATGACAATGGAGTCGTGACAGGTGTCAGCGCAGGTGCAGATGGCCAAGCCGTCCAAGTTACGATTACAGCGACATCGGTCTCTGATTCTACGAAGAAAGCCGAAAGGATCTTGTATGTAGACTGGCAGAGAGGATCCATATCAGTGACAGCCAATTGGGGAGGCCTCGATCTTCCATCAGATTGGTCTATAGACGTACTTGCTACCAGGGCCGGCAAAACCACTGAGATTGGAACACTGAATGCAAGTATTCCGACTGCAACGAAGGGAGCTCTTCCAAAAGGGGAGTACGAGCTGAATTTGAAGCCGAACGGTAGTCTTGCCAACTACATAGTGGAACTTGCACAGAAGACCGCTGTTGTCGAGAGAGGTGGAATGGCGAATGTAACTGTCAACATCATGCCTAGACCAGCGGCGACAATAGACATAGAATCCGCAGGCTCTTCGTATTTGACTACTGGAGACAAACTTCAGTTGACAGCTGTAGTGAAGCCAGACGATGCAACGGATAAACGTGTTGACTGGGAATCAAGCGACACGAATGTTGCAACCGTTGATGATAATGGATTGGTGGAGGCTGTCGGTACAGGATTGGCGGTAATCACAGCTAAATCGAAATCCGACCCAAATGTGTCATCAAAAGGCTTCCCTATAAATGTCGGTGCAGCAACGGGAACGCTGAAAGTGACGGCTGACTATGAAGGTCTTACACCTGCACCTTCAGAAGGTTGGTGGATAAAGGTGAAGATTGATGGTAATGTCTTTACTCTAACTGCAGCCGAGGCATCGCGTTCGGATAAGTTTGGCTTGGGGTCACATGAGCTGCAGATGGAGGTCTCTCAAAATCTTTACAACTACAATGTAGGTTTTGTTGTAGACTCTACACTTGTAGAGGAAACTTCCGTTGAAATCGAAAAGAACACAACGAAAGAAGTAACGGTCAAGATATCCAAAAGGCCGGTTGAAGAAATAGATGTTCAATTTAAGGATGGTTCGACTTCTCAAATATGTGTAAAGGACTCTTTGCAATTGGTTGCAAGTGTTTCTCCAACCAATGCAACGGTAACTGATGTTGAATGGACATCCGACAATGACAAAGTTGCAACCGTCAATGACAGTGGAAATGTAACAGGAGTTGGTGTTGGAACAGCTAAGATCAAGGCTACATCTGTCTCCAACCCAGAGGTGAGCAAGGAAGTTGCCATAACTGTAGACTACCAGAGAGGAGATCTGAAGGTATGGGTGTATTATGAAGTATCTGAGTTGCCTAGTGATTGGAAGATAACTCTGGATGTTGGTGACAATCCAAATGGAGGAGAGAAGAGGAAAGAAGTCTTGAATGGTGCCAAGACTGGAGTGACAATGGAGGACCTTCCTACCGGTAATTACACAGTAAAGCTAACCACGGAAAATCTTGACAACTACGAGGTGATATCAAGCCATCCAGATAGTGTATCTGTCAACAGGGGGACAACGGTAACTGTAAAAATCACAATCAAATCAAGACCAGTAGCCTCAATATCCTTGGATCCAATCACGACAGATCCGTTGATTGTGGGAGATACACTGACTTTGAAGGCTGTGATAGATCCAGACAATGCAACGGATAAGCGTGTGACCTGGGAATCAAGCAACAAGAATGTTGCCACTGTCGATGACAAGGGCGTAGTGACAGGTGTTGGTGCTGGTCAAACTACAATCACAGCGACATCGGCCTCTAATCCTAAACTGAAAGATTCAAAGACCATAAACGTAGACTGGCAGAGAGGAACCCTGAGTGCGAAAGCGACATATGATGCATCGCTTCCACTTCCAAGTAGCTGGTCCATAGATGTATATGGCAAGAGAGGTAGTGAGACTACTCAGATTGGAACTCTGGAAGCTGGTACTCTTTCTATGAAGAAGGAAGCTCTCCGAGCAGGGAATTATGAACTGACTTTGAAGCAGACAGGTCTTGACAACTTCATCGTGGAGGTGGAGCCAAAAACTGCTGCTGTCGAAAGAGGCAAGGAGACACCTGTAACTGTTACTATTAGCAAGAGGCCTGTTGAGTCAATATCATTGACACCAAGTACGACGAATTCCTTGAACCTTGGTGACACTTTGACTTTGACTCCAATCATAACTCCAGAGCATACAACAGAGCAGACTATAAAATGGACATCCTCCAATGAAAACGTTGCAAAAGTCGATAGCAATGGAAATGTAACAACCCAAGGTACTCCAGGAAAGGCTGTAATCAAGGCTGAACTTGATGGAAAGAGCGCAACGTACACAGTTGAGGTCGTCAATAAAATTGCAATATTTGGAAGAGCTCAAGTCCTACCACATGACTTCATTGATGGAAAGTCGGTAATTGACTCCAGCGGAATAACGGTTACCGTTAAGGTTGACGGAAAGGAAACTGGATTGACAACAACGACAAAATCTGAAGGCTATTTCGATTTCAGTGACGTGCCACGAGGGAAGGTTACATTTGTATTCACCAAAGGCGATATAAGCTATGGGTGCGATACATTTGATTACTCCAAAGCAACGACAGGCCAACGGGCTGATAGCATTATGTTGCTTCCTATTACAGCTCATAAGTCTGCTGTAGGAGACGTTCCGTCTGGGGTTACTGGATATGGTTCTTATTCTAATGGTTCTTTATCATGGAGCGGAGATTGGAGAGTCCTTGATCGTGTTGACAACAAGGCATTGCTCATAAGCTCAAAAGTCATTGACGATCATATATACTCATACAAGGCGTCAACTTGGAATGATTGTGAGTTGAAAGAATTCCTAAATGGAGATTCTTTCTATGGTAAATTCACTGCTAGGCAGAAGGAGTATATCGTAGACGAAGGATATGGCAAAGTGTTCGTGCTGAGTGTTGATGAGGTAAATAAATACTTTGCTAAAAATGATACCGACAGAAGCGGGACTGATTTGCAAGGTAACGATTATCAGGGTTGGTGGCTTAGAAACGATGCGGTTCCGACTTACCCTTCATATGTTTCCAATGCGGGATCTGTCCATAGTGAGGACAAGCAGAAGACTTTTACCGATTCATATGGAGTCAGACCTGTTATATGGGTTCAACTAGGTAAATAGCCTATACTCTCGATAGTCTTATGGGGCTGTTGCAAATGTAGACGTACATGAGCAGCAGCCCCTTTCTTTAAAATCAGATGCTGGCAGTAGGTTGTCCTCGCGAGGAACTCTGTATCCTGTCTATTCAAAATAGAACAGATCCTCGAACTTCCTATCAAGGGCAATGCACAGAACGAGTGCAAGTTTTGCAGTAGGAGTAAACTGTCCCGTTTCAATCGAGCTGATGGTGTTGCGGGATACTCCAACCATTTCAGCAAGCTGAGTTTGGGATAGCTTGAGTTCTGTTCTTGCTTCCTTCAGCCGATTCTTCAATATCAGTACACTTGTCATGCTTTTTCCTTTTTTCGGTTTTCAGAGAATCGATGAGGATGCAATCAAGTCATAGATATAGTAGCCGGACATTATGGCAACCAATATCGTGTAGACTATTGCCACCATTAGTTCATGCCTACGATGGAGTTTTTTGTACTTCACCCAGAAGGTCGTCATGCTTGCGCTTAGGACAAGTGCCCACAGTCCCCAGTTGACTTCTTCTTTTACGAATATCTGTGTCATGAAAAATACGGCCGCCAAAACCGTTTGGACTACAATTGCGGTGGAGTTTGCCTGTTTGAGGATTTCCTGTTCGTACATATCCCTGTTCTTGTTCTCGGCCCTGCTTTTTGCCAAGACTGCGTCTTTGTCCATATTAAGAACCTCCTGAATCAATTGCCAAGTATACTTTGCATTGCAATGATAGTATTGCCAAGTTTACTTGTCAACAAGGAATTCTGCATTGGGATCAACATTTCACCATATTTGCATCCTAAGGGGTGAAAAGGCCGTTGAACGGCGTTGAGTGGCGCACTATGACGGACCAAGGCGCATGACGGCGGACTACGGCGCATCAGGACGCATCAAAACGCACTATTGTAGGGGCATATCATCGTGATTGTGAGCTTTTTGTAGCGTTGGTGCGCATGGTGAGAGTGGTGGGCATCGTAAGTTTGGTGAGATGGTGAAACTGTAGCGATTCTGTAGCTGTTGTGGTATCTGTAGCAAGTGTTGTGTCTGTAGAATCTGTGGCATGTGTCGCGTCTGTGCCGGTTGTGTATCTGGAAGAGTCTGCCCAGCATCAACAAAAAAGGTTCAAGCACATTTTTGTGGGGATGAGAAGTCTCTGCACTTGGTGTGCCTTCT
>CAVBWZ010000022.1:0-31252 GCA_963599445.1 Bacteroidaceae bacterium | reverse complement strand
GCCCCTTCGCTCGGGCCGTACGTCCTGTACTGTCCCTCACTTGGGTCTGCGCCTGTCGCTGCGGTCCGCTTCGGATGGAGCCCTCCTCGCATCATGCGCGCATGGCTTCGTCGCCCTCTTCGGCGTCGTGCACCGAGCACTGCCGCCGCTTCGGCTCCTCGCCCTGCATCGCAGCATGCTTCGGAGGAACCTCCCTTCATCATCCATCCGCATCCCAATGGGATCTCACCGCGCCTCCAGCCGCTTCCTGTGTCTGTCCTGGACTTTTCTGGTCCTTTTTGCTTGGAAAAGTCTAAGGATTGGACTTTTCCGTTGTCTTTCCCTGCGAAAGGTCTAATTCCATTCCAGTGCCTCTCTATCCATTGGATCGAACTCCCCGCATCATGCGCAATGTATCTGTGGCCGTTCCGTGGCGTCTGTGCCATCCGTAGCACCTGTAGCATCCGTAGCGTCCGTCCCATCCTTCGTTGCGCATTTTGTCCTTTTTTTGCGGAAAATCGGATTTGCGGACAGTTTTCTGTCCGCTTTTCCGGAAAAACCAAGAATGCGGACATCCCGCCGGCGTGCATGTACGTCTGTGGGTTCAAATCCAAAGAACGCTATTGTGGTAGGACTGATATGAAAAACCCCGTGGGCTCATAGGATGCTGCACGGGGTTTTCTGTTATATGGGCTTGAAACTGAGATGTTTCAACCTGAAATGTTTGAATCTGGAATACCTTGAATGGAATTCCATGACTTGGAATGTCAGTCTTCGCTTTCTCCCAAGGCTTCAAGGCCTTTTGCGTTGGCGACTTTGCTGGCCTTGATGTTCTTTACTAGGAAAGTGAATACGAGGCAGCTTAGGATCATGAGGGTTGAAGCATAGACTGGGAGGGCTCTCCATGCACCTGTAAGGTCGAACACAAGGCCAAGCAGAACAGGTGTTATTGTCTGGGCGGCCATGCTGGAGGTGTAGTAGTAGCCTGTGAACTTTCCAATCTTCTTGGAAGAGCAGAGCTCAACGACCATTGGGAACGAGCAGTTGTGGACAAGCGCCATTCCAAAGCCCTTGATCGCCCATACTCCGTAGAGAAGAACAGGGAAGGAGTATTCGCCGTTCGAACCTACTACGTTGTGGGTAGGGGCTACGAAGCACATTATTATAAGTGCTGCGAATGTAATGAGAAGGCCGCTTGAAATCGTCCATTTACGACCAATGCGGTCTGCAATGGAACCGGCCGTTGCAAATCCTATGACAGATGCAGCACCTCCAATTATCGTAAGGAGCATCGTTGCACTTGAAACGGAGTTGAGGTAGTAGATGACATAGTTGCCTATGTATGTTCCTATTGCGTTGTCAGCCATGAACCAAAGGAACTCGGCGCCGAGGATTGCAAGAAGCATCCTCCTGTTGGCCTTGGACATTGGTTTGTCGTCATCGATGGGAGTCTCTATGGCTGCAAGCCTTTCTCCTTCCTCCATCTCATCCTTCATTTCCTCTTCGATCTTGTTCTCCTTTATCGTGAGGAAGAGAACCAATGCAGACACAACCATCAAAATGGATGCGATTATGAATGGAATCTCGATTATCCAGAGCTTCCTTGCCTGATCCTCAACATTGATGTAGTCGCTGAGCTTGAGGAAGATTCCAAGGACGGTGGCGAATGCCCCTCCAAGATATCCCATTATGTTTATGATTCCGTTTGCCCTTGCTCTGAGAGGCTTTGGAGTGATGTCCGGCATGAGGGCTACGGCTGGGTTGCGGTACATCATCATGAATATGAGCACTATAGCCATCATTGCTACCATTCCGGCTATGTTGTTTTCATGGAAGAACAATGGGATGAAAGGGAATGCTATTGCGGATACCAACGTACCAACGATTATGAAAGGCATTCTCTTTCCAATTGGAGTATGTGTCTTGTCGGACAGGTTTCCAAAAAGGGGTAGGAGAATGAGGGCCGCAAGGTTGTCGCATGCCATTATGATTCCAACTATCCACTGGACGTTGAGTATCTTTGCAGGATCTCCGGCCTTGAGGGCGGCGGATGATATTCCATACATCCTGCGTGCAAAGATATCGGTCAGGAAGGTTGGACACCATGAATCGTATACCTGCCAAAGAAGCAGTATTCCAAAGAAAGCGAACCCAATGAGGCAAGTCCGCTTGCGGTTGAGCTTGAGCATAATAGAAAGCCTCCTTCAGGAGTTTTTGAGAGTTCCTCCTAAACTTTCATTCTATAACATAGGTGCACAATCCTCAATTGCAATGTTGTCAAATGGTTTTGAATCATTTGTTTTAAAAACAAGCCCAAAAAGTGTTTACATTGTTACACATTGCGGCTAATATGTTGCTCTCGTTTCTCTTTGGAGAACACTGGTGAACGATTCATAATAAAGGAGTCCAGAATGATTCCAAAATGGAAGATATATCCTCGCAGTCAGGGACATAGCACTGTATATCTCAATAATGTAGTGGACGACCCAAGCATAGAAGTGGGGGACTACACCATATACGACGACTTCGTGAACGATCCACGGGATTTCCAAAGGAACAACGTCCTATACCATTATCCTGAATGCAACCATGACAAGCTGAGGATTGGCAGGTTCTGCTCCATAGCCTGTGGCGCAAAGTTCATCTTCAATGCTGCATTCCATTCCCTCAAGGGGCTTTCTACATACACTTTCCCTATATTCTTCGAAGAATGGAACCTCCCAAGCGATGTGGCTTCCATTTCAACCGCATGGGACAACAGGGGTGACATAACGATAGGAAACGATGTCTGGATTGGCTATGAAGCTGTGGTTTTTGCAGGCGTCACCATAGGAGACGGAGCTGTCGTTGGCGCTCGTGCGGTCGTTACCAAGGACGTTCCTCCATACACGATCGTTGGAGGTGTTCCTGCAAAACCGATAAGAAAGCGCTTTGATGACAGGACCATCGAAAGGTTGGAGACCCTCAACTGGTGGAATTGGGACGAAGGGGCCATAGAGAAAGCCATCCCTGCAATCCAAAGAGGCGATATCGATGCCTTGGAGCTGGTTGGAAACGGGAGAAGCGAATGAGTAGGCCTGTATCGATAGACCCAAGCCAAACAACAAGGGCCGATGCCTTTGCCCTCTGGATGGATGCTCCAAACCCAATGGTTACTTTCTTCAAGACTTTGGATGTATCCAAGATCCTCAAAGTCAGCCGAAGGAAAGGCCTTAGGTTCAATATGCTCCTGTGCTGGTGCGTTGGAATGGCTGCAAGCCAAATCAAGGAGGCATAAGGGTTTGTTCTCAAGAAGAAAGGCCACTCTTTCCATCTCATTCCAGTTCCATCACACCCAAATGGACGGAGCCCACGCAGGTCGTTTCCTTGAACTTGTGCAAAGGTGCATAGATGACCTTCCAAAACAAGTGGAAGGAGTACAAATCGATTCAAAAACGGTGTAGACTCATACCATGGACACGATTCTTATAGTCGATGACGATGTAGCGATTGGCAATATGGAGCAGCTTGTACTAGAGAAGGCGGGCTACAACGTACTTAGGGCCTATTCCGGAACGGAGACCGTGCTTCTTCTCAAAGGAACGCATCCAAGCCTCATTCTTCTGGATCTCATGCTTCCAGGCCTTTCCGGAGAGGAGGTCTTGAACGCGATTAACACCCAGGGGATACCCGTAATCGTCGTAAGCGCAAAGACAGCAATTGACGACAAGGTCAAGCTTCTCTTGGGTGGGGCCGTGGACTACATTACAAAGCCTTTCGATACGAAGGAACTCTTGGCTCGCATTGCCGTACACCTCAGAAGGAACGAAGCGTCCCAAGCGACGAAGGATTCAAGGACATCGGTCTATGAATGTGGGGATATCGTTTTGGATGCGACTTCTCGAAAAGCAAGCGTTTCAGGCTGCAGTGTGTCCCTTACAAGGACGGAGTATGCCATCCTCAAGTTGCTCATGCAGAACCCAGGTCAGGTGATTGCCAAGTCGGTTATGCTGGACCGTATTTCTGAAGACACCCCGGACTGCACGGAAAGCTCGCTCAAGACTCATATAAGCCATCTCAGAAGCAAGCTTAGGGAGGCATCTGGAAATGACGTTGACTACGTGGAGGCGGTGTGGGGCATTGGCTTCAGGCTCAATGTATAGCACTGGCCTTGCAAACCACAGGAATCTATACAGGAATCTCCACGGAAATCTCAACGATTTCTCAACATTCGTCTCAACCGGTTCCTCAACAGTTTCAGGGTACTCTTGGTCCATCAATCGATAGGAGGAACAAGTCATGGAATATGTGCTTGAAACGAACGGCCTTAGCAAAAGCTATGGGCCTTCGATGGTTCTGAATGGACTTAGCATGCACGTCCCAAAAGGATCAATCTATGGATTCGTTGGGCGAAACGGTGCTGGAAAAACGACCCTGATACGCCTTATATGCGGTCTGCAAAGCCCAACCGGCGGAGAATACTCGATCTACGGCGTCAAGGGGCCATCGAAGGAGATTGCGGACAGCCGACGTAGAATGGGGGCTGTGGTGGAGACTCCATCTATCTATATGGACATGACGGCATACGAGAACATAGAGCAGCAGTACAAGGTGCTGGGAATGCCGTCCAACCATGGTATAGACAAGATCCTGCATCTCGTGGGACTTGGCGGGACTGGAAGGAAGAAGGCCAGGAACTTCTCCCTTGGCATGCGTCAGAGGCTTGGCATTGCAGTGGCCCTGGCCGGAAACCCCGATTTCCTCGTGCTTGACGAGCCTGTGAACGGACTGGACCCACAAGGCATAGTTGAGATAAGGGAGCTCATACTCAAACTCAACAAGGTCCACGGCATCACGGTTCTCATATCAAGCCATATCCTTGATGAGCTTTCAAGGCTTGCGACCCATTATGGCTTCATAGAAGACGGCCGCATGGTCAAGGAGATGAGCGCACAGGAGATAGAAAGCATCTGCCGCAAACGCACTAGGCTTGAAGTATCCGACACGAAAGCCCTTCCTCTTGTGTTGGATGCACTTGGTGTGGAATACCGCATCGTGGACAATTCCAAGGCCGATGTCTTTGGAAACGTCCAAGTGACGCAGCTTGTTGAAGAGCTTTCCAAGAAAGGCTGTATTGTCATGAACATAAGGGAGATGGACGAGAGCCTTGAGAGCTTCTATATGAACCTCGTTGGAGCTTCCGCTGGAAGCAGTGCAGGGAAGTCCTGCAGAGGAGGGCGCAATGCTTAAGCTTCTAAGAGCCGATTTTTCACGTCTTTCCAAGAACAAGCTGTTCTATGTCCTGATCCTTGTAATGTTCGCTTTTGGAGCGGCTGTTCCAATAATCCATAGCCTGGATACTTCGTACGAGTGGTCAATGGACAGTGGGCTTTTCGCGTATGTATGCATCGTTCCAATCGCGGTCTCCCTTCTGACAGCCCTTTTCGTTGGCTGTGAGTATAGTGATGGCACATTGAGGAACAAGATCGTCGTAGGTCATGACAGAGTGGAAATCTACCTTTCGAACCTAATCGTATGTACGACCGCCGCACTTGTGCTGTGCATCGCCCACTTGGCTCCGTTCGTCTGCCTTGGTGCGATTCTCCTTATGCCATCCACGGTGCCGGTACTTGGACTTGTATGTCTTGCTTTGCTTGGTTTCATGGTGTCAATCGCCTTCGTGGCCATCTTCACTTTGGTCTCGATGGTGTGCGGAAACAGGGCTTACACAGTTGCAATCTGTATCCTTCTGGCGTTCGCGCTTCTCTTCATGGGGCTAATGATAAACTCAGCCCTCAACGAACCAGAGTTCTACAGTGCATATTCGTATACTGTCGATGGTGTTACTCGGGAAGAGTCCGCCAGCCGCAATCCAAACTACCTTTCAGGAACGAAACGCAAGGTCTATGAATTCATGTACGACTTCACACCTGGTGGACAGGTGGTACAGATCGTTTCCATGAAAGTCAAGGCCATGCACCTGCTTGCTTTGTATGATGTTCTGATAATTGCACTTGCAACGATGTGCGGTATATTGCTGTTCAGGCGCAAGGATTTGAAGTAAAAGGATTTGAAATAGTTATATTATATAGGAGGTTTTTTCCATGGAGGTTTGGGTTTTGGTGTTCGCTGCTGTGTCCTTTGTCCTTGCATTTGTGCTTCTTCTCAGGCTTGTGTCCATAAGGCATTCGCTGAAGGAGATATCCAAGGAGCTTGAGGAAAAGCTATGTGCGGACACCAACACCCTAATCTCCGTATCCTGTGGCGATAGGGAGGTGAGGGCTTTGGCCTCAAAGCTAAACGTTCAGCTTGAAACCCTAAGGGCTGAAAGGCTCAGGTATGAAAACGGGGATGCCCAGCTCAAGGCTTCCATGACAAACCTATCACATGACATAAGGACACCCCTTACGGCGATATGCGGCTATCTTGACCTGTTGGAAGGTCAGCCTCTTACCGATGAGCAGAGCAGGTATCTTGCTGTCATAAGGGAGCGGGCCAATGCCATGAAGGTCCTTACGGAGGAGCTTCTCCAGTACTCCGTAACGACATCGTCCATGGATTGCCTTGAGTCCAAGCCTGTATGCCTGAACGAAGTGCTTGAGGAAAGCCTCGCAGGTTTCTATGGTGTTTTCACCAGTGTTGGAATAGTCCCAAATGTGAGGATTTCAGAGGACCATGTGGTTCGCTCTCTGGACAGAAAAGCCCTAAGGCGTGTCTTTGACAACATACTTTCGAATGCTTCCAAGTATTCAAATGGAGACCTTGAGGTTGAGCTTACCGCCAAAGGTGAGATTAGGTTCTCAAACACCGCTCCTGATCTTGACAGCGTACAGACCCAGCGCCTTTTCGATAGGTTCTTTTCAATCGAGAACGCCCGTGGTTCGTACGGACTTGGGTTTTCAATCGCCCGTCTTCTTACCGAGCAGATGGGAGGCTCGATCGATGCAACGTACAACGATGGCGTGCTTTGCGTTACAGTATGTTTCTAGATGTTTCCATATGCGGTTCCAAGTTGAAAAAAGGGCTGTCTTTGGGTAGAATCAAGGCATGATTCGTTTCTACAAGCCAACTTTGAAGCGCAAGGACATGGACAGCGTCCTACAGACAATGGTGGACGAAAAGATAGGGCCCGGCGAGAGGGTCCTTTCCTTCATGCAGACGTATTCCGATACCGTGAAGGCCGCAAGCTCGTCCTCATACAGGACGTATCCCGATTGCCTTGAATCCGCGCTGCGCATGGCTGGAGCCGTGGAAGGCACAAAGGTGGCCGTCTCTCCGCTGTCTCCTTCCGTATACAGGGATGTGATTGCAAGGATAGGTGCCCAGATTGTCTATGTGGATGTAGAAAAGGAGAATGGATGCCCAAAGGAGGACATCGTTGCCCAAAGCGGAGCTGAAATCCTCCTCCTCTATGAGAACTATGGAACGCTTCCTGTAAAGTACAACGAACAGACCACTTTTGCCGAGCCCTGCGACTATGGAACCGTAAAGGTCATAGAGGATATAAGCGAGAGCATTGGAAGCCGTATGAAGGACGAAAGCTATGCAGGTCTCATTGGACAGTATGTCGTATGCGCATTCGAAGAGGACGGTGTAGTGTCCGCAGGTGGTGGAGCGGCGGTTGGCGCCAAGAACGAGACCATTGCCACCCTTAGGGCCAGACGTCCATCCAAGTATGTTAAGATGCCGGATCTGAACGCCGCTCTTGGAATGGTCCAGCTTGGAAACCTTGAGGCCAACTCCGCAAAGAGGAGGGAGATCGTCAAGGTCTATCAGCAGTCGCTTTCGAAGACGAGGCACAAGCAGTTTGGTTTGAACTTCCTGGGCTTTGAGTCCAACTGCAGCGGCTTTGCCGTCCAACTGGACTCCAAGCCGGACGAGGCCATCAAGTTTGGCGCCAAACACGACGTTCCAATAAAGATGGCTTTTGAGGACTGTCTTGTCAAAGGCTATGATGGAGACCCTTTCGAGGCTTTCCCTGTAGCCGCTTCGTACTATTACAGAACCGTTTCGTTCCCTGTCTATCCGTTTCTCAAGGGAAGCGAGATGGATATGGTTTCAAAGGTGATATCCCATCTTCCTTGAAGGAGACTGCCATGAAGGATGTAAAGAAGGTCGTTTTGTTCGCAAACTCGACGAAGGCGTCTGTTGACGACCTTGCCAGGGATATGTGTGCGTTCTTTGCAGAGCGTAGCATCGAGACCCATGTCCTTCACCTTTCGTCCACGAACGACGATTCCAATATAGACGTCCCTGATGCGGATCTGGCCATCTCCCTTGGCGGCGATGGCACCGTACTTACATGCGCAGCTGCGCTCAAGGGCAGGGACATTCCAATAATGGCTGTGAACCTTGGTACGTTTGGATACATCACAGAGACATCGGCCTACGAGTATAAGGATGTCTTTGAGGACTACGTAGGCGGGCGTACATGCGTGCTTGAGCGTATGATGCTGCATGCCAAGGTGGTGCGTGGTGGGCAGGAGGTGTTCTCGTCCACCGCCCTCAACGACATGACTGTGTGTGCGTGCGCCATGTCAAAGCTGGTGAACATAAGGCTCAAGATAGACGGGGTGTTGGCTGCGGACCTCAAGGCCGACGGGCTCATAGTGGCCACACCAACGGGCTCCACTGCATACAGCCTTGCTGCCGGCGGGCCCATTCTGGATGCCTCCCTCAATGCCATAATCGTCAACCCTATATGCCCGTTTGCAATGAGCGTGAGACCTTTGGTCGTAAGCGACTCGTCCGTTCTGACTCTTGAAGTCCCAACCCAGAGGACGAGCATTGCAATCTCATCCGACGGGCATGAAATGTTCGAGCTCAGGGAAGGGGATGTAGTCGTCATTGAAAGAAGTCCCTGCAATGCGCTGTTCGTCGCCAACCGCAGGAGGAACTTCATAGAAGTCCTTAGGGACAAGCTTGGCTGGGCGGGGGCGTTCAATGCTTGAACATCTTGAGATTAGAAACTATGCCCTTATAGAGAACCTGAGCGTTGACTTCTCCAGCGGCTTCAATGTCATAACAGGCGAGACTGGGTCTGGAAAATCCATCATACTTGGCGCTTTGGGCCTTCTTATGGGAGAAAAGGCCGATGTCTCCGCCGTCCGTGCAGGGACGGACGGAATCGTCATAGACGCTGTCGTGTCCATTCCAGAGAATCATGAAATACTGCCTTGGCTTTTGGATCACGGCGTGGAGCCAGAGGACGGTGTCATATACATCCGCCGTACAGTGAAGGCCAACGGCGGTAGGTCTTTGATCCATGTACAGGGGCAGTTGTTCTCTAGACAGGATCTCTGCCATTTGGCTGACAGCATAATAGACATGCACGGCCAAAGCGAACACCAAAGTCTCCTTCACAGCGAGAAGCAGCGCTCTATTCTTGATGCATATGCAGGAGATGAGGCCCTACTTGGCGAATGCGGGGTGTCGTTCCACGAACTTTCAAGGCTCTCCAAGGTGAAGGCAGACCTCATGTTCCAGCTTGAGGAGGGGCGCAGGCAGGAGGACTACCTCAGGTTCGCCTTGGACGAGATAGAAAATGCGGGCATAGTTGACGGAGAGGACGAGGAGCTTTCCGAGAAGGTAAAGATACTAAGCCAGTTCGAGTCGATATATGAGAACGTGAATGCCAGCCTTGAACGTTTGAAGGATTGCCGCAGCGCATTGTACGATGCATCCGCTTCTTGTTCCAAAGCCGCCAAGTGCGACTCTGCCCTGCAGGATTTCACAGCTAGGATAGAGGGCTCTCGCATAGAGGTCGAGGACATTTCCCAAGGTCTTAGGGACTACCTTGGCTCTGTGGACTACTCGCAGGATTCGATAAACCGTATGCAGGACCGCTTGGCTGTGCTTCAGAAGCTCAAACGCAAGTATGGTCCTACATTGGAGAACGTGAAGGCGTTCGCCGACAAGGCCCGCGAGACGCTTGATGTAGCCATGAACTTCGAGGATAGGCTCGCTTCATGCGAGAAATCCATAGAGGTTGAGAAGGAGCGGTTCGCATCTTTGAGCGGAAAGCTGTCTTTGGCCCGCAGGAAGGCTGCAAAGGAGCTTGAGAAGGGCATATGCAGCGTTTTGAGGCAGCTAGGGATGCCAAATGCTCAGTTCTCCATTGCCGTTGAGCCTTTGGACAGACCAAACTCCTTTGGCGGTGACAGTGTTTCGTTCATGATCTCTGCGAACCCAGGCGAGCCTTTGAAGGAGATTCGTCTCATAGCATCAGGTGGAGAGCTGAGCCGTGTCATGCTTGCCCTAAAGACAGTGCTTGCCTCTCAGGATTCAATTCAGACCCAGGTGTTCGATGAGGTGGATTCCGGCATTGGTGGCTCCGTTGCAGTGAGCCTTGCCTCCTGCATGTCCAACCTTGCCTCAAATAAGCAGGTAATCGCCATAACGCACCTTGCAAGCATAGCATGCCATGCAGACACCCAAATGGTCGTCTCCAAGTCTGTGGAGAAGGGTAGGACCTACACCCATTTGTCTGTCGTCTCCGGAGAGGAGCGTGTGCATGAGATAGCCCGTATGCTGAGCGGTGACGAGAACGAGGTCTCCCTTGAGCACGCAAGAAGGATGCTTGGAGATTCTGGGCGCTGATTGGCGTTGTAGGGCGGAGTATGGCGCTGTAGAATGCTCAGTTGACTAATTCAGACGCTTTCTCTAAAATTTTTGGGTAGCAACTAGGGGAGCTTGTATGGTTCTTATAAACATTGACACCCTGTCCGACTCCGAGCTCAGATGCATAGCGCAGCAGGAAGGTGTAGAGGATTGGGAGGACCTCTCCAGAGAGGACCTCATAGATTCCATAGAGGAGATATACGAGGATGAGAACAGGCTCGAGCCCAACCATCCTTCTTATACAGGTCATAGGTACGTCAAGACCCTCACTAATGTGGACTGCCAGGGTTCGTTTGGACTGCCAGGGGTCGAAGAGCTTCCTGATGCATACAACGAAACATGCATACATGCAATAGCCAAGGACGCGAACTGGGCCTATGTGTTCTGGAGCCTTTCTCCACAGGATCAGGCTCAGATGGAGGAAAGCGGTAGCACGCTCTCCCTGAGGACCATAGTCCTTGCAAAGGACGATGGCTCAAAGGACGGTTGTCCAGAGACATCGTTCGACATAGACGTGCTTGGAAGCGACATGGAGTGGAGCGTTGAGCTTCCATGGTCAGGCAGGCAGTACAAGGCTGTGCTTGTGAAGAAGGACCCCTCCAATGGACGTGAGAGCATCCTTGCAGAGAGCAACATCGTATCGGTGGATGAATGTTGGCTTTCAAGGAACCCAGAAGTCCTCAAGGACCGCGATAGGTTCAACGTACTTGTCACCCCGCTTGTGACGAAGGGTGGTGAGCTTATAAACAACAGACAGGTCCATGAAATACTCGAGGAAGGCAAGGAGGGATGAGTATGGGAAAGAATAGGATAAACTTCATATTCAATGCGCACCTTCCGTTCGTAAGACATCCGGAATACCCAAAGTTCCTGGAGGAGGACTGGCTGTTCGAGGCCATAAACGAATCGTACCTTCCAATGCTGAGGATGATGTTCGCACTTAGGGACGAGAAGGTTCCGTTCAAGCTTACATTCTCCCTTTCCCCAACCTTGTGCTCCATGCTGGACGACCCCCTTCTTAGGGAGAGGTTCCTCAACTACATGAACGAGCACTTGGAGCTGGGACAGAAGGAGATCGAGAGGCTTCAGAACGACCCCCCAAAGCTCAGACTGGCCAACATGTACCTTGAAGGGCTTTCCAAGAACCTCGCCTTCTACAGTGGAAAATGCTCGAACGACATACTGAGCGCATTCAACCAGCTTTCCAGCGAGGGCTATCTTGAACTCATAACCACTACGGCCACCCATGCCTTCCTTCCCGCCTACAGGGACTATCCAATAGCCGTGAACGCACAGGTCGAGACCGGCATGATAGAGCATCTGAGGACTTTCGAGAGGATGTCGGAGGGCTTCTGGCTCCCTGAATGCGGCTACTACCCTGGCTTGGAGGACATCCTTGCGCGCCACAACATAAAGTGGACGTCCCTTAGCTCACAGGCCTTCTTCCTCTCGCAGGACGAGCCAAAGACCGGCTGCTACGCCCCTGTAAGATGCCCAAACGGACTGTACTGCTTTGCAAGGGACTACAACCTCACGAGCCTTATCTGGTCTTCCACGGAGGGCTATCCCTGCGATGCCGACTACAGGGAGTTCTACCGTGACATAGGCTACGACCTACCACTGGACTACATACGGCCATACATCCATGAGCCCGATGTCCGTGTATTCACCGGCTTCAAGTACTGGGCCATTACAGGCAAGACGGCTGACAAGGTGGTCTACGATCCTGACAAGGCGGCAGGGAAGGTGGATGCCCACTCAAGCAATTTCCTATACCACATAAAGAGCGTAGGGGACTTGGTTGGTCCATCGCTTCCAAACGACCCGATATACACCCTAAGCTTCGATGCTGAGCTCTTTGGACACTGGTGGTTCGAAGGCGTGAGGTTCCTCGAAGCCGTGATACGCAAGGTGGCTGCGGACGATTCAATGGTTCTTACTACACCAGGCGAGTGCATAAAGCTAGGGGAGGAGGTCCAGACACTTAGGCCTGCATACTCCACATGGGGTGACGGCGGCTACTCTCAGGTGTGGGTTGACAGCAGCTCCAATGCATGGGCGTACAGGCATGTATTCAAGTCCTTGGAGAGGATGACTGAGCTTGCGGAGCGCTTCCCAGACCAGAAGTCCCTCAAGCAGAGGTCTCTGAGCCAGGCGGCAAGGGAGACGCTTCTTCTCATGGCAAGCGACTGGCCTTTCATAATCCACAACCATTCAAGCGAGGAGTATGCAAGAAAGAGGCTTACAGGACACATCCAGAACCTCAATCTCGTATACGAGAACATGTGCCGCAATGCGGTCAACACCGAGTGGCTTGTAAAGGCTGAGCGAAGGGACAACCTGTTTCCTTGGCTTGACTACAATGTGTTCAATTCAAGGCATATGGCGGAGCCAAGCCTTATCTTCACAACAGACTATTCGAAATGATCCAGAGAGGAGGGACATTAAGTTCCTCCAAGGAGTCTACGGATGAAAAGACATCTTCGTTCCGGTGTTGGGGCTTCGTTCGTGGAGCCTCTCTGCCCCAGAAGGGGAGAGCTTGTCACCATTCGCTGCAAGGTGCTGTCGAATGATGTCACTTGGGTGCGCATCGCAGAGATATCGGACTATAGCCCTGATATCATGCTGCGTCACGAGATGAAGCGCAGTGGAGATGTGTTCTCAGTGGAAATGAGGATGGACGAGCCGGTGCTGCGCTACTGGTTCGAGGCCAATGTGGAGGGTGTGGGCTCCGTGTACCTGTCGAAGCGGGGTGAGAGCCATGTGTGCCCATGCAACCGCGACACCTTTGAGATAATCGCGGATCTGGATGTCCCTTCGTGGATTCCAAACGCCGTGTGCTACCAGATATTCCCCGACAGGTTCGCAAAGGGTGACCCTTCCTTGGGTGTTGGTGTGGATGGCGGCTATGTGTTCGATGGTCACAGGACCATTTCCATGGATTGGGACGATGAGCCGCTTCAGTACAAGGACGGGCACTGCCTCGACTTCTTCAATGGAGACCTCAAGGGCGTTGCGGACAAGGTGGAGCATTTCAAGGAACTTGGTGTGACAACGTTGTATCTGAACCCAATTGGCTGCAGTATGACGACACATAGATACGACTGCACGGACTATTTTCATGTGGATCCAAAGCTTGGTGGAGACGATGCGTATGCCTCCATGGTCCAGACAATGCATGAAAACGGCATAAAGGTCGTGACCGACATTTCCATAAACCATACGGGAATAGAACATCCTTGGTTCAAGAATGCACAGAACGGTGGTGAGGAGAAGGAGTTCTACTACGAGGACGGCAAGGGGGATTTCGACTATTGGTTTGGAGTGAGAACCCTTCCTCAGCTGAACTACAAGTCCAAGCGTCTTAGGGATTTGGTGTTCGCAGGAGAGGATTCCGTGCTCAAGAAGTTCCTTCGTCCACCTTTCAATCAAGATGGTTGGAGAATGGACGTTGCAACCTGCGTTGGTGTGAACGACAGCGACAGGATGTGCCATGAGATATGGCAAAAGGTCAGGTCTTCAGTGAAGGCTGTCAATCCGCAGGCGTACATCGTTGGCGAATGCTGGGAGGATGCAGGTTCGTTCCTTCAGGGCGACCAATGGGACGCAACCATGAACTATGTTGGCTGCTCACGCCCACTTAGAAGCTGGATGGGGGAGGAGGACAGGTATTTCTGCCGCAACATGAACGACCCCGGCGTATGCAGGCCGTTCACTGCAAAGGAGCTTAGGGACGACCTTTTCAATCAGCTTTCGTCTCTGCCTTCCCAGATGGTGTACCAGCAGATGAACCTCATAGACAGCCATGACATCCCACGCCTGTACAACCACAGACAGGTGTTCGACAGGGACCTCTATTTTGGCGCCGTGATGATGCAGTTCATGCTTCCTGGAATGCCAAGCATATACTACGGGGACGAGATAGCTCTCCCTGGACCTATGGGAACTGCGGAGAACTGCCGCTACCCAATGCAGTGGGACAGGTCCAAGTGGGATATGTCGTTCTATGACCTGTATCGTTCCTTGGGACGTCTTCGCGCTTCGTATGGTGATGCCTTGGGCACCGGTCTTTGGGAGTTTGGATACTGCGACGATGACGTGCTTGAGTTCACAAGGACATCTGGACTTGGTGTAGGTCAGCAGGTCAAACTGTTGATGTACCGGGGTGATTCAAAGCGTATCGTCTCTGAAATTGACGTTTCCGGCTATACTGATTGGTTTACAGGAGAGAATTTCTCTACTGCAGATTCCCTTATGCTTTTGCCAAAGCAGAGCAGGATTCTTGTAAAAGGCTGAGTTGAATGTCCAATTTTTGTGAAAAACACGAGAATTGGACAACTTCATGTCCAAAAACATGTAAAAAAAGAAAAATTGGACATTAGGAGAGCTCCTCCAGGGGCGAGGAATTTCAGCTGTTCTTGAGGATCATGCTCATGGCAAGGGAGGCAAGGTGCCAGCGCATGGAGTGCAGGCCGTTCTTGGGGTAGAAGACCCTGCAACGGCCAAATCTATACGGCAGCTCGAAATGAAGGCCAACCTTGAGGGTCGCAAGGAACACGCTCTTTGGGTCGTCGTGCTCATGTACGTGTTCTCCCTTGAACGTTCCAACATAGTCCCAACCGTCATGGGTGAGCGTCATGACGCCTCGGCCTGCCTTCACGTAGTTGTCGACATCTGGCTCGTCGTAGCCGTACTCGACTTCCTCAGATAGCTTGAAATCCGGTCTTGAGACGGCCTTGAGCATTTCGTCAAGCTGCCAGTCGTACCACTGCGAGTAGTTCTCGAAGCATCTTGGATGTTTTCTATTCCATTTGAACGTGAAGTCGTCCTGGAACGTGACTTTGGCTCCGCACTTGGTGCAGCGTACATCGTTTCCATGCGCCTCAATATGGAACTCGCTTCCGCAGATGGGGCATTTGTAGAACATGGTCTCAAAGCCATCGGCCTTGTCTGAGCCCTTTACAAGGACGTTGTGCTGTCGTTGGAAGTCGAATTCGTTGTAGGTGAGCGCTGTGGTGAGACGCTTCATGATTTCGTCTGCGGGGAGGGTTTTGGCTTCGTCGGCGGTCAAAAGTAGGTGGGTGTCCACGTTGACCATGCCTTTGTGGAGGTGGCGCGACCATTTGGCGTTTCCAAGTCCGGCGCCCTGTATCTTTGCCGTGTAGACGGGTACTTTGAGGAAGCGGATCATCTTTGCGATTGCGGGCGAGATGTAGCCTAGGTGGCCGCTTGAGTAGACGGTGCCTTCAGGGGCTATGTAGACCACGCCTTTCCTGTCCTGGACGATGTACTTTATCTTCTTCATGGACTCAAGGTCCGTTGCGAACTGGTATTTTGGGATGGCTCCTATGGCTTTGAGCCAGAAGGCCAATTTCTTGAAGGTGAACCAGTGGTATGTGGCAAGGAACGATATGCGGGCGGGTCTTACGGATCCCGCTATATATTTATAGTCCTCGTTGGATGTGTGGTTGCTGAGCAGCAACGCCGGTCCATGGACCCTTTCGCCTGTGGCGGTGAGGTTGAACTTTAGCCTGTTTACTATGTTTATGTATTCGCGGGCTCCCCAGTAGAGCAGGGCGTTTGGCTTCCTTTGCAGGGGCTTTGTGTGCTTTCTATGTTTTCTAGATGTGGTTTTCGTTTGTTCTGTGGACTTATCCATAACCGTATCTTAGCATATTGCGGTTTTTTTTGTCTTTTTTTTAACTATTTTGTTTACGATTTGCATTTGCGTAGCTATCTTTTGCCTTGAAAGGTAGGAAGGAGCACGAAATGTTGGGACGTACAGGCTGTACGAGCAAGGAATTGGAGGTGCGGAAAGAGGATTGCAGGAGGGCGTTGGTGCTACGGCGCATGTCCCTTGTAAGGTCCGCACTCTATGCGCTATGCGACAGTTTCCTGGTACGTTCAGGTGATTCCGACGACGATCCCCGCTGGGTTCGTTTCTACGAAATACAGATGAGCATGTATCTCCTTGGGAAGAAGAACCTTGAGGTCTCTCCTCCTGAGGGTGATATGGTTCACGACCTGATCAGGGACGTGTGGGAGGACGTGCGTTCCTATATGGACAGCACCCCGTTCGGCCCAATCGAGAACCAGGACCAGTGGTTCAGAACCATTAGGGTGGATTTCCCTTTGGACTTCGAGACTTCGATTTCATCAGATTCCGACAACGATGCCCTCTTGTATGGGCTGTGTGGGTCAAAATAACACAATTTAGACCGATTTCCCTGTGGGTGTGTTTTTATGACACACCCATTCGTTTTGTGTGTGCTTTTGATACATTTGCGGGATGTCTTAGGGTTTTGGTCTTATTTGTTTGTATGTAAATGAATTGAGTTTGTTGATTTTTTGCGGTGTTGGTCTTTGGTGTGGCTTGGCACGGTTTTTGCTAGTAATGTTGGCGTAGGAGATGCCAAGATGACAATGACCAATACAAACAAGCATCCAAACGAAAACACATCGCTCAGCCTTTATCTCAAGGAGATAGAGAAGATACCTCTTTTGGACCGTGATGAGGAGTACAGGCTTGCGGTAATGGCGAAGAAAGGCGATTCCTATGCACGCAACAGACTTGTGGAAGCGAACCTCAGATTCGTGGTGAGCATTGCAAAGCAGTACCAGAACAGAGGCCTTCCTCTTTCAGACCTCATAAGCGAAGGCAACATTGGTCTTCTTACGGCAATGGACAAGTTCGAACCGGAGAAGGGCTACCACTTCATAAGCTATGCAGTGTGGTGGATAAGACAGTCCATCCTCAAGGCCATTGGCGAGAAGTCCAGGATGATAAGGCTTCCAATGAACAGGTCCGCCGACTTGGTTCAGATCCTTCAGGCCAAGACGAACCTTGAAGAGAACGGCTACAACGATGCAAGTATAGAGGATATAGCCGCTGAATGCGGAATGACCAAGGAGCAGGTTCTTGAAGTCATGCAGATGTCCCGTGAGGTATCAAGCCTCGATGCCCCTGTTGGAGCTGAGGAAGACTCATCGTTTGGAGACTTCATTGAGTCCGATCTCCAGAAGCCTGACGAGGTCGTCATGGACGAAGCCCTCAAGGAGTCCGTCAAGAGAATCCTCGATACGCTTCCAGAAAGGGAGAGAGGCATCATAGCCCTCAGGTTCGGCCTCGAAGGCAAGAAGCCAATGAGCCTCAAGGAAGTAGGTGAGCTCTACAATCTGACTAAGGAACGGATAAGACAAATAGAGAAGAAGGTGCTTGGACAGCTTGCTGAGGACGGCACCGTCCAGGATCTGAAGGCGTATATAGCTTGAATATGGTACGATGGTTTTGCGGTTTTCGCAAAAAGAGCCTATTGCAAATGCGGTAGGCTCTTTTTTTGTGGAAAAAATTTATGTTTTCCTCAATATTCAGTTTTTGGATTCTTTTCCTTTCAATACAACCTGTTATTGTGTGGTTATTATAACATTGAGGTTGACAATTGCACTGGATTTGTAGAAAATCCTCAAGGTAACCAAAATAATTCTTACGAAGGAAAAAAATGGCAAAGAAGATTACAAAGTACGTTTACTTTTTTGGTAACGGTGTAGCAGAAGGTACTGCCAGCATGAAGGACCTTCTTGGCGGAAAGGGCGCCAACCTTGCAGAGATGACAAGCATTGGCCTTCCCGTTCCTCCTGGATTCACGATCAGCACGGAAGCCTGTGCATATTTCTCCGCCCACAACGGTGAGTATCCTGCAGGCATGAAGGAAGAGGTCCTCCTTAATCTCAAACAGCTTGAAAAGACAATGAACGCCAAGCTTGGCGATGCGGAGAATCCACTTCTCGTTTCCGTAAGAAGCGGAGCCGCACAGTCCATGCCTGGCATGATGGATACGGTCCTTAACCTTGGTCTCAACCCTGACACGGTTGCGGCATTGGCCAAGAAGACCGGCAACGACAGGTTCGCATGGGACAGCTACAGACGTTTCATCCAGATGTTCGGTGATGTCGTCATGGGCGTTCCACACTCAAAGTTCGAGGAAGCCATCCAGGACGTCAAGGACGAAGAGGGGAAGGTCTACGACTACGAGCTTAACACAGAGAACCTCATTTCGCTGGTGAAGAGATACAAGAGAATCTACAAACGCCATACAGGCGAGGATTTCCCAACCGATCCTTATGACCAGCTCTTCAAGGCCATCAACGCGGTCTTTGGTTCATGGAACAACGACAGAGCCATCAAGTACAGACAGATGAACGATATCCGCGGTCTTCTTGGAACCGCCGTCAACGTCCAGAGCATGGTCTTTGGAAACATGGGTGAGACCTCTGGAACAGGTGTTGCGTTCACACGTGACCCATCCACTGGTGACAACCACTTCTACGGCGAGTATCTCATGAACGCACAGGGTGAGGACGTCGTTGCAGGTATCAGGACACCTCAGTCCATCGATACCCTCTGCAAGGTCAATCCAAAGGTCTACGACCAGCTCTGCGAGATCAGAAAGACCCTTGAGAAGCACTACCACGACATGCAGGATATGGAGTTCACGATCCAGGAAGGCAAGCTCTACATGCTTCAGACAAGAAGCGGAAAGAGAACGATCTTCAGCTGGCTCCGCTCACAGGTGGAGATGGTCGAGGAAGGCCTCATCGACAAGAGGACGGCTGTGTCCCGTGTTCCAGCCGGTGAGTTCAACAAGCTTTTCGCTCCTATCCTTGACCAGAACGAGATAAAGAAGTCCGGCATCAAGCCCATTACCATCGGTCTCAATGCATCCCCAGGCGGAGCGTGCGGACAGGTCGTGTTCACTGCAGAGGATGCAGAGGAATGGGCAAAGCAGGGCAAGGAGGTCATCCTAGTCAGAACCGAGACCTCCCCTGAAGACATTGGCGGAATGGCGGTCTCCAAGGGTGTCGTGACATGCCGTGGTGGTATGACAAGCCATGCTGCAGTCGTCGCCCGTGGTATGGGTTGCCCATGCGTCTCCGGTGCAGGTGAGATCGTCGTCAACTTCGCTGCAAAGACGTTCGATGTCAACGGCCAGACGATCAAGGAAGGCGACTTCATTTCGATCGACGGTTTCAGCGGCTACGTCTACAATGCAAAGATCCAGGTAAGACCTTCCGAAATCGTACAGGTCCTCAACGGCAGCATGAAGGAGGAGGATTCGACCCTTTTCCAGAACTACAAGAAGTTCATGAGCTATGTCGACGACATCAAGACGATGGGCGTAAGGACCAATGCCGATACCCCAGCGGACACCCACATGGCAGTCATGCTCGGTGCCGAGGGAATAGGCCTTTGCAGAACGGAGCACATGTTCTTCGGCGGCTCGAGAATCGTCTCCATGAGAAAGATGATCCTTGCAAACAACCTCATTGAGAGGAAGGCTGCCCTTGCAGAGCTTCTTCCAATGCAGAGAGGCGACTTCGAGGCCATGTTCACGGAGCTCCACGGACTTCCTGCAAACATCAGACTGCTCGATCCTCCACTCCACGAGTTCCTGCCAAACGACTCCACGACAAGACACGAGATGGCTCTTGCCCTTGGCATCTCCCCTGAGGAGGTCGCAAGGAAGGCTGCATCACTGCATGAGTTCAACCCAATGCTCGGTTTCCGCGGCTGTCGTCTTGCAATCATATACCCTGAGATCCTTGAGATGCAGGTACGTGCAATCATAGAGGCTGCAATCAACGTGAAGAAGAAGGGCATCGAGGTCTATCCTGAGATCATGATCCCTCTCGTTGGCAACCACAAGGAGTTCGAGTTCTGCAAGGAGCACGCCGAGACTGTCATCAAGCAGATCTTCGAGGAGCAGGGTACTGAGGTCAAGTACGAGATTGGTACGATGATCGAGGTTCCAAGAGCCGCCGTCACAGCTGACGAGATCGCCCAGTCCGCCGAGTTCTTCAGCTTTGGTACGAACGACCTCACACAGATGACCTGTGGCTTCTCAAGAGACGATGCTGCATCGTTCCTCGGCCACTACGTCCACGATGCCGACAAGCAGTTCTACGAGTACGATCCGTTTGCAACGATCGACGTGGACGGTGTTGGAAAGCTCATGAACCATGCTGCAAAGCTTGGCCGCTCCGTGAGACCGGACATTCGTCTTGGTATCTGCGGCGAGCATGGTGGAGATCCAAAGACCATCGCCTTCTGCCAGAAGGTTGGCCTCAACTACGTCTCCTGCTCACCTTACAGAGTGCCGATTGCACGCCTTGCCGCTGCACAGGCTGCCATAAACTAAGCTTCTTCAGCTGAGTTATTTCAAGGCTGCATAGTGAATTGCTATGCAGCCTTTTTGTTTATGAATGAGTTGTGATGTGGCCTAATCCCGAAAAGTGTAGAATTCTACACTTTTCCCAATTAGGCGAAGTGTTTTTTGCAAATTACCGAAGTTGTTTCTGTAGTCTCTACTTTTGGACGTGGAAGTTCTCTTCATTTGAGATGGTAGCCTTGCCACTTGCGTTCTTCTGCGAAGAAGGCCTCGGCGCGTTTTAGGTCCAGGGGATAGTCCCAGCAACCCATGCGCTTTATGCGCTTGCCTCCAAAGCCGAACTTGAATTGTGAAAGACCTGATAGGGGATGGTTCTCTTCGCCCTTTGGTGCGACTCCAAAGAGGTCGTATTCCCTTGCTCCCATTGATTTTGCAAGAAGCATTGCATTTTTCTGGAGGGCGTAGGTGGACATGTTCTCCCGTCCTGTGGAACTTGAGGCTCCATAGAGGTAGCTTGCTCTGTCATCGGATAGGGAAAGGAACAGGGCTGAAAGGGGAGTTCCTTCCTTCTCAGCTATGAGGAGCTTCACGGTTGCATCGTCCTCTTTAGGGTCGAATAGCGTAGTGAAGTAGGCGCTGTCGTGCTCCTTTATTCTATTTCGTTTCGCTGTCTCTCTGTAGAGGTCAACGAAGATTGGAACGTCCTTTTTCTCGCCCTCCCTTACGACAACGCCTTTGCGCTCTGCAAGACGAATGTTGTAGCGTGTCTTGCTTTTCATGTTGGCGATTATGTCCTCTTCCTGCTTGTCCAGGTCTATGAAACATGTGTCCGCAGGAAGCATGTCAGTGTAGGCCGCCCTTATGTTGTGTGTGAGCGTTCCCCAGTTGAGACGCAGTTCCTCGGATTCAGGACTGACTCCATCGTCTTCTCTCTTAAGCCAGGGAAGGTCGTACCTTATCAGGATCGTGTCCTTTGGCAGCACTCGCCTGAGTTCCTCCGAAAGCGCTTCTATGAATGCACCTTGGAGTTCTTCGTCAGGATTGAGAAGGGGTCCGTATGGTGCGTATGCAATTCTTTCTTCGTCATTGAGTTGCTTTGTAAGTATGAGGACATCGTCCACGAGCTTTGCACTGGATCTTGCACTTGGTCTTATGTCCTTTTCCCTGACCTCAAGGTCGAATGCCAACGGGGTGAAGCCCAACCCAGCCTTTACGGAAGACCAATAGGCTGTCTGTTGAAGCAGGGGAGTGGTATACAAATCATGTGTGTCCTTGAGTCTTATCCTTACGTCCATAGCACTAGACCATAGCCTATAAACACTTTTGTTGCAAATTGGCAAAAGTTATGATGGATTTGTTGCCATAAGGATTGGTTATTGGTTCATTCGGTAAACGAAAAAGGCTGTGAATACAAAAAAACAGCCAAAGAAGGGAATTGAACCCTTGACCTGCTCATTACGAGTGAGCTGCTCTACCCCTGAGCTACTTTGGCGTTGCAGAGGTAATGTAACTGATTTGGTCTTTTCTGTAAATACCTCATTTGAGTTTTTGAATTCATGAGACGAAATCTGTTGGCGATTTGTTCCAACGGTTCAAAAGGTTGCGAAGGTTGCAATGGTTCAAAAGGTCGCAAAGGTGCCAACGTTTAAAAAGATTGACAGGTGTTTTCAAAACCTGTATTCTGCGCTGTTCTTTGTATTCCTTGGAGAAAAATGATGATGAAAAAGACTTCTGGTGTTCTGTTTCTGCTATTGATGTTCGTTTCAGTGTTCCTTGTCGGGTGCAATGGAAATCCTTTCGAAGGAAGCCATGTGGTTTCGTTCGATCTAAATGATGGGGGGGGAATGAAATAGTCAATGTCCTTGTCGAAAATGGGCATAAGGCGAAGGCTCCTTCTATTGAATACAACGAAAATGGTATGCCCTTCATGGAATGGAGAACCAGCGATGGCAAGGTATTCGACCTTGAGACTCCAATTACAAACGATATTGGGCTAAAGGCTGCCTATTACCAGAAGATGACACCTGAGGCCGATTTTGAATTCCAGTGTATAACCTGGATCTCAAGTGGTTTCTACTGGGGTGTATCCAACCACCAGGAAGCCCTAATCGTCGAAAAAGAACTTCTGAAACCTGTGAACCCAAACAATGATTCTGGCGAAGGAGGTTCTAAGTCCGGTCTTTACAAAGGCGAGAATATAAGCGAAATCGAGTATGTGCTAAGCAATATGAAAAACCTCTCCGCTATACAGCATGTCCTTGGAACCCTTTTCATAACCAAAGGGACTAGGGCTGATATGACGGTCGATTATTCTTATTTTGGACCAGAGACAGTCAATGTCTTGACTCTGGATATTGACGGTACGACGTATGCCTTTGCATTGGATTTGGATCCATTCATTGACCGCAATGCAGACTTTCTTGCTGCCATAGAGAAAAATGGATGGAAACCCTTCACGGACCTTGAAGACAAAACCACATATGAAGGAACCGTAGGGAAGCTGTCGTTCTATGTCTCGGGATACGGAGAAGTCTACGACTCAAAGGAGGTCTTTGGTATGGAAGACCTCCACCTGAAGATCCATGTCAAACCAAACGATGAGACCTTCAACTATGAGATAAGCATTGATACTTCCTGCTGTGAGTCTTTGACAGATGTAGACAATGTCCACGATGAACATGGCATGACCTGGAGTCTTTCATTGGATGATGAGCAAAAACCTCCTGTGAAAGTCAAAATCTATTATGCAGTTGGCAATCGCTACAAGTATGAGTCATTCTATAAATCCTTCTATGATGTCGAGGAATTTACGATTATAATGTGATTTCCATTGCCATGATACCAATCAGCTCTTGTTGACTATTTGAAACGGTAAATGTAATTTATAGCCATGAACAAAATCATGATTGTGCCTAATTCCGAGGATTTCTTCATGGCCAGGAAACCTTCCACCAAGCGTGGGGCCAAGGTCTATGGAATTCCTCTTTCAAAGGAGCTTGTCTCCTATATAGACGACGCTGCGCCTCAGGCAGGACAACAGAGGCTCATAGACATGTTCTTTGCAGGAAAGTTCTCTCCTGTCCCAATGGACGATGAAGAGGATGAGGACGACTTTCTGGACGGAATGGAAGACTTGGACGGGGATGATGCTCTATGAAGGTTCTTGGAATCGAAACCTCATGTGACGAATGCTCCGCCGCAGTCGTTGAGGATGGAAGGAACATCCTTTCCAATGTCATAGCGACGCAGATTGAGCTTCACAGACCATTCGATGGCGTTGTTCCTGAACTTGCTTCAAGGCTCCACACCGAGTGGATCTCGCAGGTCGTCAACGCTGCACTCATGCAGGCGGGTATGACCGTAGATGACATAGACGCCATTGCAGCCACTTCAAGGCCTGGGCTTTTGGGGTCTCTTCTTGTTGGTCTCAACTTTGCTAAGGGAATGGCCAGTGTGCTCAAGGTTCCTTTCATTGGAATAGACCACATAAGGGCGCACCTCTATGCTCCGCAGATAGAGCATCCGCTTGAGTACCCGTATCTTGGAGTCCTTCTTTCAGGTGGCCACACCGTCATTTGCCGTGTGGACAGCTATGACAGCGTGGAGGTCCTTGGCACTACCATAGACGATGCCATTGGAGAGGCTTTCGACAAGGTTGCAAAACACTATGGCCTTGGATACCCAGGCGGTGTGATGATAGACAAGCTTTCGCAGAAAGGCGACCCCTACGCCTTCAAGTTCACAAGTCCAAAGATAGGCAAGGGCTACCATCCATACGACATTTCGTATTCAGGGCTCAAGACCGCTGTCATAAACCAGCTTGAGATATTCTCAACCGGCAAGGAGGCGACGCCTGAGAACATCGCCGCAAGTTTCCAGCGGGTGGCTGTTGGTATGCTCATGAAGAGGGTGGAGAAGGCCTTGGAGGATACTGGGCTCACAAGGATATCGGCTGGAGGAGGCGTTGCGGCCAACTCGCTTGTAAGAAGCTCCCTCAAGGCTTTGGAAGAAAAGGGCTTTGAAGTGTCGTTCCCAAGTCTCAAGCTGTGCACGGACAACGGGGCCATGGTTGCAGGGTTGGGCTACCGCTACATCGCAGACGGCATCACGAGCGGCTACGACCTTACGGCCAGCGCAAGGGTGAGCGCCTTCAAGAAATCGTGAAGATTGAAAGGCCATAACGACAAATAGCGAACATTTGGAAAAAGCTTATTGACATATAAAACGGTTTTCATGTATTCTCCATTTGTTCGATTTTGGGATGTAGTGTAATGGTAACACTGCAGATTCTGGTTCTGCCTTTGGGGGTTCGAATCCCTCCATCCCAGTTCCGGATAAGAGCGGTTCCATCGTCTAGGGGTTAGGACGGGAGATTCTCAGTCTCTAAACAGGGGTTCGATTCCCCTTGGAACTAAAGGATAGGCAGCCTTGACTTGAGAGGTTGCCTTTTTTTATGTACTATTTATGTACTTTTCGTAGGACGCAGGCTGTATGACTGACCTGCAGGCTGGCATAAGGCCATCAAGGAGACCCAAGGAATGATTACCGCAAGCGATATTTCCCTCTCATACGGAACGCAAGTGCTCTTCAAGAACGTGAACATCAAGTTCACGCCCGGCAACTGCTACGGCATCATAGGCGCAAACGGGGCAGGGAAGTCCACCTTCCTCAAAATCCTCAGCGGAGAGATCGAGCCCGATACCGGCGAAATCATCATCACCCCGGGTCAGCGCATGGCCGTACTCAGACAGGATCACTTCGCCTTCAACTCCTATTCCGTCTTGGACACCGTAATCATGGGCTACAAGAAGCTCTACGACACCATGAAGGAACGCGATACCATCTACCAGAAGGAGGACTTCACTGAGGCCGATGGCATAAGGGCCGCCGAGCTTGAGAGCGAGTTCGCGGAGCTTGGAGGTTGGGAGGCTGAGGCCGATGCCGGTGTGCTCCTGGACGGTCTTGGGATACCTGTTTCAATGCACGACAAGATGATGGGGGACATAGAGGACAACATAAAGGTTCGCGTCCTCCTTGCCCAAGCGCTTTTCGGAAACCCTGATATTCTGCTTTTGGACGAGCCTACCAACCACCTGGACCTTGAGTCCATACATTGGCTTGAGGATTTCTTGAGCGAGTTCAACAACACAGTCATAGTCGTGTCCCACGACAGACACTTCCTCAATACCGTCTGTACCCATATAGCGGACATCGACTTTGGTAGAATCCAGCTCTATGTTGGAAACTACGATTTCTGGTATATGTCCAGCCAGCTTGTAGCAAAGCAGATGAAGGACGAGAAGAAGCGTAGGGAGGAGAAGATAGCGGAGCTCAAGGAGTTCATCCAAAGGTTCTCGAGCAACGTTGCAAAGGCCCGTCAGGCCACAAGCCGCAAGAAGCTCATAGACAAGCTTACAATCGACGACATCCAGCCGTCCAGCCGTCGCTTCCCATACGTTGCCTTCAAGCCAAACCGCGAATGCGGCAAGAACATCCTTGAGATAAAGGACCTTACGAAGACCATAGACGGACAGGTCGTGCTCGACCACTTGAATCTGGTTGTGAACAACGGCGACAAGATTGCATTCGTTGGTCCAAACCACTATGCAAAGACCGTCCTGTTCGAAATCATAGCAGGTCGAATGGAGCCTGACAGCGGCGAGTACCTTTGGGGCGTCACTACATCCCAGGGATACTTTCCAAAGAACAACGACTACCTCTTCGAGGAGGATCTGAACATAACGGAGTGGCTCAGCCAGTTCGTCGAGGATGCGGACGAGACCTACATTAGGTCCTTCCTTGGAAGGATGCTCTTCTCCGGCGACGAAGCGCTCAAGAGCTGCAAGGTCCTCTCTGGAGGTGAGAAGGTGCGCTGTGTGCTTTCAAAGCTCATGCTTGAGGGCGCCAACTGCCTCATATTCGATGAGCCTACAAGCCATTTGGACCTTGAGGCCATCCAGAGCCTTAACAACGGTCTAATAGACTTCAAGGGCGTCGTGCTGTTCAACTCTCATGACCACCAGTTCGTGGACTCCATTGCGAATAGAATCGTCGAGTTCACACCAAGCGGTGTCATCGACCGCTACATGAAGTTCGACGACTATATCTCAGACCCTGCAATAAAGGCTTTGAGAATGGAGAAATACGGTTCAAAGAACTCGGTTGCGCTATGATCCTTGCAGTTGATATTGGAAACACCAACATTGTAGCAGCCCTCTATGGAGAGGATTCAAAAGGTGTGTGTGGATGGTTGGGGCAAAGAAGGGTCAAGACCAAAAGCCCAACGGCTGTAGTCGAATTCAGACACGTCATCGCAGACCTTTCATACGACAAGGTTGTTGTCAGCAGCGTTGTTCCTCTTCTTACTAACAACATCGTCTATGAGGTAAGGCAGGCAAGCGGCATAGACCCTGTGATTGTGGACAATACTGTGAATACAGGACTTGCCAACGATACGATTCCAGCCGAGCTTGGCGCCGACATAATCTGCAACCTCGTTGCGGCCCACCATGTATATCCAAACGACTATGTGACCGTGGCGGATTTTGGCACCGCCTTCACTACGGAGACCATATCTCCAGAGGGTAGGGTGCTTGGAGTTACGATTGGGCCTGGAATAATGACATCCGTCAAGGCTTTGTTCGAGAATACCGCACAGCTTCCAGAGATTCGCTTGGATCTTCCAAAGAGCGTGCTTGGCCTCAATACCATAGATGCCATCCGCGCAGGTGTCCTCTATGGCTTTACAGGCCAAATCACCGCAATAGTGGGGGAGATTGAGAAGGAACTTGGTACTAAGGTCAAAGTGATTGCCACCGGCGGCTTTTCCCGCTATGTCACTGGTTTCGTCCATGTCGACCGTGCGGACATCAACCACACCCTTGAGGGGGCAAGGCTCATCTGCGAGATGAACAGTTGATTTTTGGTTTGCTAGGATTCTGCTTCTTCCTATCTGGTCGGGTTTTGACAGTTGCTCACCAGTTTCCTGTACATCTCTGGAATTCCTTTTGTCACTGTGTCATAGACGATTGACATATTGACTACTCCATAGTTGTGTACGATTCTGTTTCTCATCCCCTTGATTGCCATCCATGGAATTTCTGAATGCCTTATCTTGAATTCTTCTGACAGGCGACTGTTGTTCTCTGCAATTTGGATGATTCTGAACATTATCGAATCTATTAGAAGCACGTTCTCTTCGATTTCTTCCTTGGTTTTTCCTTCTGTTTGTTCGATTATGAATTTCAAATCCGATATTATCTTTTCAAGGTAGTAGTTGTCGCTTTTCGTGTTATCCATAGATCTTCACCCCATCGTTGAGTATTTCATGTACAAGAGTTGGATTGCCTTCCAGCTGGGAAAAGTCCAACAGGTCTACCTTCTTCCTAAGTTGCTCTCTAAGAACCTCTACGAGTTCAAAGAACTTCATTCCATCGACAGGCATCGAAACGAGTAGGTCTACATCGCTCTTTTCCGTTGCTTTGTTTTTTGCATATGATCCGAATATGTAGCAGAATTCCACTTGATAGTCTTTGAATACTTTTGTACAGATTTCCTTGATTTTTCCAACGGTCAAAACTCCGTGTTCTTCGTCAATCAATCCGTACTTTTCCAAAACGTCACAAAAGAAATTGAGCTTGATTTCAGGCAACAACGCTTCGCCGTTTTCATATCTTATGTATGTACGTCTACTTACACCTAGTATTTTCGCTGTTTGCTCTTGAGTCAATCCTTTTTTTGCCCTAATGCTTTTGAGTCTGTTTTCCATGTTTCAACTGCATTATACTTGATTTGCACATCTGTAGCAAACAATTTGTGCAAAAATGTCACATTAATTCCTATTTTGATGTGCAAAAATTGCACTTTCATATTTCTTGAAGAGTGCAATACTTTATACGATATGAAGAGACCATTAAGCTTGTAAAGGCGTAAGGTGGGATGCATACCTAAAACAAGTATTCCAAAGCCTAGATAGAAGATTCCTTTTTTCGGAATTGTTGCATTTGATTTGACAATTCAAGGATTAGACCTCTTTGGGGGAATCTCCATCTTTAAAATGGATGGTATAGTTGTCTGTCGAATAGTCCCAGAGATTTCCTTTTTCTATAGCTTCCCATTGCGCTTTTGTTCCCTGATATATGATGGATTTTAGAAAGCTGCAACCTTCAAAAGCATTAGAGCCTATGGAGGTTATGCCTTCGGGAATGGTTGCGGATTCGAGAGAGCGGCAACTACTGAAAGCATTCTCTCCGATGGTTTTAAGGCCGTCAGGTAGAGTGATGGATTCGAGGGATATGCAACTACTGAAGGCGAAATTGCCGATGCTTTTTAGTCCATTAGGGAGGGTGATGGATGTGAGAGATGTGCACTTATTGAAAGCACCATAGTCGATGGATGTTACGGAAGATGGTAGGGTGAGAGTTTCAAGAGAAGAACATTCGGAGAAAGCATTTTTGCTGATGACGGTGAGACCTTCTGAGAGTGTGATGGATTTAAGAGAGTCGCAACCAGAGAAAGCTTCAATACCGATTGATGTTAAACCATCGGGAAGGGTTACGGATTGGAGTGAGATGCAATCATAGAAAGCATAATCTTCTATAGTTGTCAGACTATCAGGGATGTTGATGGACTGGAGTGAGGTGCAAGAGTAGAATGCTCTACTGCCTATAGTGTTTAAGTGTTCGGGAAGAGTGATGGATTTTAGAGAAGTACAATAGAAGAACGCATAATCGCTGATAGTTTTTACTGTTAAAGGGATTGTTACTGAAATAACTCCTTTTGCATTAGACAATGCATTTGCAGGTATTGTTGCTATACCTTCAGCAAATATTACTGATAGGTTTTCACAATCTCCGAAAGCATCCTTTCCGATGGTGGTGATGGTTGATGGTAGTGTTACAGAATCAATACCTACTACTCCTTTTAAAGCTTCTTCAGGAATTGTTGTCATTCCTTCTGAAAACTCAATTGATAGATTTTTACAACCTTTGAATGCACTGTTGTTAATTGTGGTGATGGTCGATGGTATGGCGAGGTAAGTGAGGGATGTGCAGTTTTGGAAAACCTCTTTATCGATAGAGGTAACACCTTCAGGAATTATGATGGATTTGAGAGAGTTGCAATCTGCAAAAGCATTGGGGCCTATGGAGGTTATGCCATTGGGGAGGCTAATGAAACTGAGATTTGAACAATTCTGGAATTCTCCAGAGCCGATGGTTGTAACGCCTTCAGGAATTGTTATTGATTGGAGGGCTGTACAACCTCTGAAAGCATAATTGCCAATGGTTGTAAGTCCATTTGGAAGAGTGATGGACTGAAGAGAGTCGCATGAATCAAATGCTGAAAGACCAATTGAGGTTATGCCTTCGGAAAGGGTGATGGTTCTGAGAGATGTGCAATACCCGAATGCATTATCTCCGATGGAGGTAACGCTATCTGGGATAATTATTGATTGGATGGAAGTACACTTGTAGAATGTTCCAGCACTTATGTCCGTTAGACAGTTGGGAAGAATGATGGATTCGAGAGCTGTACATTCCCAAAATACACTGTTACTGAAGGTGATGACACTATCTGGAATCGTGATTGATTTAAGTGATGTGCATTTATAGAAAGCAAAAGCATCGATGGATGTTAGGCTAGCAGGAAGTGTGATGGATTGGAGAGAGGAGCAACAGCAGAAAGCATAATCACCTATCGTGGTTACTGGCTTGCCTTTATATCGAGCAGGTACAACACAAGAAGTGATGCTAGCATCGGTACATTTTACTGAGTAGGAATCGGTATTAGCGATGTAAGAGAATACTAATGGCGTTTTTTCTAAAATTGCATAGAGTATTAGATGTTTAGTGGCTACCACTGTAGTGCCTTCCTTATAGGTAGTTCCACTTCCATCCCGTTCCGTATTCCATTCTTTGAACAAGTAGCCATCTTTGATGAAATTATCTCCACTTGGAATAGTAAACGATTCTCCTAAGTATACAGCAATAGGATTTGGTGCAGAGCCATCTTCTCCATTAGAATCGAAGGTAACAGTTATTTTTGGACTCTCGCTCCAAACGGCCTCAAGGTATAAATCTCCAATTGTACCCTTTTCAATAGCATATTCCGTTTTTGATTGGCTATTATCTTGATTTTTAATCTTCCAACCCAAAAACTCATAGTCACCTTTTTTAGGGTTTTCTAGAATAAATGTATCTGTTTCTATTGTGTATTTTGAGGGATTGGATATGCCTGTTTGTAGTACTCCTCCTTTTAAATCATAAGAGATTGTGTAGGGAACAGCTTGCCACTGAGCATATAGCTTAAGGTTCGCATTCATAGTGTACTCTTCGCCAGCTTTATATGTTCTACCTTTGCCATTTTCTTGTGTATTCCAGCTATCAAAGGCATAGCCTTTTCTTGTCAATTTGTCTGCATTGGCAATGGCGATAGCTTTATCTTCTTGCTTAAATGCTGTATCTTCAGAACCATCTGCTCCGTTAGCTATATATACGATAGAATAAGAG
>CAVBWZ010000021.1:0-34588 GCA_963599445.1 Bacteroidaceae bacterium | reverse complement strand
TTACCACCGTAGTCAAGCCATCGAATACGTTGACGTAAGCTGTGTTCTCGGCATGTGTGATTCCGGTGGCTGCATCAACGAATGATACAACGACCTTGTATGAACCGGAGGTAATTCCAATGGCCTTCCAGTATGATTCGTCGTCTTCGTCTACCGCAACTTCCTCACCATCGGAAAGTCTGGTCAACGCCACACCCGTAGCGATATATGTAGCTTTCCCATCGCTTCCCTTCACAACGACTCCGTCCTTCGTAAGCTGAATGGATTTGGAGACGTGGAGGTTTCCAGTCCCTTTCTGTGACATCTGAGGTTCGACGGAAATCCTTATTTCGTTGACCTTGTCCTTCTCGACGGTTCCTGTTCCCGTACCCTTGTACATTAGGTTTTGGTATTCACTATCGCGGTAGCCATAGAGTGTGAAAGTCCAATCTCCTAGGGAGAACGGTCCCACCTCATGTTTAAGGCCCTCTCCTATCTTCTTTCCTTCTACAGAACCCGAAGCAGGCCCCGAAACCTTGACGGCATCGTACTTCCAATAGAGCGTATCCACGCTGATATCTTCCCTCGAAACCTCGAGGGCTTTTGACCCTTCGGCCTCGGAGAACCTTACCATAGCCAACGACGAATCGTCGATCCCTGTGTGGGGAGGTTGTCCTCATTGTAGAGACCCTTGGGGTCGTATGTAGTGGTCCTCTTCGTCCACTTCCTTCCATCGACCGAGGCCCTTACCTGAAGTATCGGATCCTCCTCTTCGTATGTACGGTACTCCACACCCGTGGTGTTGGAGTCGACTACATACCATGGACCGTCGTCGAACCTGAAGGAGAACCAGTTGTAATGTGTTGTATCGCCTATCTGGCTCCAGCGGTAGGAGAGGCTCCTCGCCTCACCTTCCCCCCCCCATGGGGTTTCGGGGCCCACGACCATCATGGACGATGCATCATGGGTCTCCGGGGACTGTGCCTTGAGCACCATGCCTTTCGTAGCGGACCAGCTTTCGCCGTCCCTTGTGCTCTGTATGTTGAAGATGTTGTCGACGGATGTATCGATGCCTGTGAACGTGTATGAGGTGACGGACGGATCGAGCACCGTCCAGAGCCCTTCGTCCTCGCCGTTGGCCTGGACCCTCACCGCCGAGACCCTTGGGTCCTGACACGTCCAGCTGAACACGACGTCCTTGGCGTACGCACATGCGCAGCAGAGCATGGCTGCGAGAATCAACGAGAAGACCTTGGCTTTGTGCATCTATCCACCCCTCCCTTTCCGTCGCGTCCCAGGACGACGCAGGTGGTTCTGACTCTAGCACCCATCATCTCAGTTGTCAAGGTTTTCATAGAAACGAAAATCGATGCTAAACCCTTGATAAGCAATACATCCTATGTCATAATGAAGATGGCACTGTCATAAACGGATAGGCGGTTGTTCTGGCTTCATGTCGTTTCGACAGCATGGAGGCCTGCCTCCAAATCTTCAAGATAAGGAGGTGACTGATATGACGGCATACGAGATACTTAGTCTTGTTGTTGGGATAATCGGTCTTGTGCTCACAACGATTCTCGTTGTGGCCACAATCACAAAAGACAATCGCCACTAAAAATGCGACCTTCTAGTGGCGACCCTTAAATTCGGTTAAAACTTGAAGCCTGCAACCGTCTACCGGCAGTGCCTCTTTCCATTTGAAGTATCGCAAAAGGAACATCACCTGTCAAGCTTTGGAATCCTCCAAACATACAAGCAAAGATTGCAAGTTGGGGCTTATAGGGCACTTGGGGCCTACGGAGTTGTTGGGGCTGTTGAAGACCGTTGAATTCATGACGCAACAGCACCTCAGTTTTTTCACACGCAGTTTTGATACGCCGTAGTCCGCCGTAATGCGCACGAAGACCAAGAAGGAAAAGAAAAGGCCATTGCGAGACCCCTTTTCTCAAAGAGAAACGAGCCCCGCAACAGCCTGGGTGGTTGCTGTTGGAAACCGAACCGCATACAAGGCGGCGGGATACAAGCCAAACCGGCAAGACCCCGCCTCAAACCAGCGTTCGATTATTTGTTGTGCTTTGCCTCAAAGTCCTTGAGGAAGTTGACGAGAGCCTCGACGCCTTCCTTTGGCATTGCATTATAGATGGAAGCCCTGAGACCGCCAACGGACTTGTGTCCCTTGAGGTTGTCGTAGCCGGCTGCCTTGGTTGCAGCGACGACTTCAGCATCAAGCTCTGCACTCTCGGTGACGAAAGGAACGTTCATGAGTGAGCGGTCCTTTGCAACGACGGTGCCCTTGAACATCTTGGAGGAGTCGAGGAAGTCGTAGAAGACCTTTGCCTTGTCTTCGTTGATCTTTGCCATGGCCTCGAGGCCGCCAAGGTTCTTGAGATACTTGAAGACCTTGCCGCAGCAGTAGATAGCCCAGCAGTTTGGAGTGTTGTACATGCTTCCGTTGTCAGCGTGTGTCTTGTACTGGAGGTAGATTGGAAGATCCGTGAGATCGTCTCTGATGAGGTCTTCGCGGATGATAACGACAACCATTCCGGCAGGACCAACGTTCTTCTGTACGCCGGCGTAGATAAGACCGTAGTCGGAGACGTTGCATGGTCTTGAAAGGAACATGGAGGACTGGTCGGATACAAGGACGTGGCCCTTTGTATTTGGCAGTGTGTGCCATGTGGAACCATGTATGGTCTCGTTCTCGCAGATGTAGACGTAGTCCGTATCCTCTGGGATGTCCAGGTCAGAGCAATCTGGAATGTAGGTGTAGTTCTTGTCCTTTGAGGATGCCGCTACGATGACATCTCCAACCTTCTTCGCCTCAGCGATTGCCTTCTTGGACCATGCACCGGTCTCGATGTAGACAGCCTTGCCGTTCTTCATGAGGTTCATTGGAATCATTGAGAACTGGAGTGTGGCTCCGCCCTGGATGAAGAGGACCTTGTAGTTGTCTGGAATACCCATGAGGTCTCTGAGATCCTTCTCTGCATCGTCGATGATCTGCTGATAGACCTTTGAGCGGTGGCTCATCTCCATCACGCACATTCCGCTTCCGCGGTAGTTCATCATCTCGTCGCGAATCTCTTCAAGGACAGGCTCCGGCATCATTGCAGGACCGGCTGAGAAATTGAAAGTACGTCCGTATTTCATAAAACAATCCTCCCATTGTTTTTCTTCTTGTTCGTTTCTTTGCATTGCTTCAAGCAACGAAGCAATCACCCTAAGCCTACTACACAACGCAACAGAATGCAACATCAATTTACCATCGGTTTACATTTGGAAACCTATCTGCTAGCATGGCTCCAAGAAGGGATTGCAGGAAAGAGGGCCCATGGGACAACAAGAGGAAGGCAGGCTGAAAGGCATACGATCAAGATTGCTCGCACGTGGAAAGACCGAGGTCGATATGACGCAGGGGAGCATCATTGCGCTGCTTCTCAACTTTGCCGCACCCCTGCTTTTGGGCAATATCTTCCAACAGCTGTACAACACGGTGGACACGTGGGTGGTGGGCAACTATGTGGGCAAGAATGCATTCTCCGCGGTTGGCACGCTCAGCCCCATCATCAACACGATCATAGGATTCTTCATTGGGTTCTCAAACGGCGCATGCGTGATAATCTCAAGGCATTTCGGCGCCGGCGACAAGGAGAAGGTCCAACGGGCCGTACATACCTTCGTAACCGTCACGCTCATACTATGCGTAGTGTTCACAATTCTTGGAATCGCCCTCACCCCGCTTATGCTGGACCTGATCAAATCGCCGGCAGAGGTACGCAGCGAGCAGTACACATACCTTTCCATCTACTTCGCAGGCGTGACGGGTCTTCTTTTGTACAACATGGGGTCCGCCATACTGCGCGCCGTAGGCAACTCCGTCTACCCTTTCCTGTTCCTGGTCGTGTCAGCGCTGCTCAACACCGCAATGGACCTCGTATTTGTGATAGCCTTCGACATGGGGACCGCCGGCGTGGCATATGCAACCATCGCGGCGCAGCTGGTATCGGCCATACTTGTAATGGCCATGCTATTCAAGACCGATTCCTCTGTGCGCGTCCGTTTGAAGTCCCTCCGCATAGACAGGAATATCCTTGGAGGCATATTCAGGATTGGACTTCCGGCAGCCCTCCAGATGTCCGTCACAGCCTTCTCCAACATTTTCGTGCAGTCATACATAAACTTCTTCGGCGCCGATTGCATGGGCGGCTGGACGGCATATTCCAAGATAGACCAACTGCTGTTCCTCCCAATGAACTCCCTTTCGTTGGCGACCCAGACCTTCGTAGGCCAGAACCTTGGCCGCAGGCTCACAGACAGAACCCGCCGCGGAGTAAGGACCTCCCTTTTGATGTCCATGACGTGTACGGCTGTGCTGATAATCCCGGTTGTTGCATTCGCGCCATCGTTGGTGCGTTTCTTCATAGACGACAGCGAAGCCGGCGTCATCCGCTACGGCACGTTGTTCCTCAGAATGATATCGCCGTTCTACATAATGTGCTGTCTCAACCAGATATACGGCGGAGCCCTGCGCGGAGCTGGAGAGGCAAGAGCCTCTATGATCATAATGCTGGGCTCATTCGTACTCTTTAGACAAATATATCTTTTCGTGGTTTCAAATTATGTGAGCAACACAGTCGTTGCCATTTCATTGGGCTACCCCTTGGGGTGGCTTCTCTGCAGCATCCTCATGTTCGTGTTCTACAAGCGCATCTTCAGAGACGAAAGGCTGTTGAGAGAGAAATTATAGGCTTTTCTGCTGCACTTGGCCGGTCTTGCCGGTCTAGCACATCTAGTCATTCTTGGCGAACTCGCCGTTCTAGCCGCTCTGGTCGGTCCAGCCAATCTAAAACGGTCTAGATTTCATGGCTTTTGGGACGCTCAGGTGCGGTCAGGCACTATCAGGCACGCTCAGGTACACTCTAGAACGCTCTACTTTTGTTGCAATTCAACCATCCACATGCGCCACAAGCGTCTCAACCGCCATAACCGTCTCGTAAGCCACAAACACCTCAAATGTCCAACAAGCTCATAGAACACATCCGCAGCGACTTGAGCTCATCGACAACGGCTGTCGCTCAATCTCCTGGGACGAGTTATTTTTTGGCGATGTATTTGCGAATATCAAGTGCCACAGCAACGACTATGACAAGTCCTTGGGCGATGTAGTTGTAGTATGGGTTTACGCCAAGGAACTGAAGAATAATCTTTAGAACCTCAAAGACAAGTACTCCTACAAGAATGCCAGGAACGGTGCCTATTCCACCAGTAGTCGAAACACCACCAATGGTACATCCCGCTATGGCTTCAAGCTCATAGCCTTGCCCCATTGAAGCAGCGGCTCCTCCGGACTTCGCAGCCAGAAGATATCCAGCAAAGGCATACATAAGACCTGCAACGGTATATATCCTTATGATTTCACGACCGGTGTTTACTCCTGAAACCTCTGCGGCCACTTCGTTTCCACCTATGGCGTACATGTATTTGCCGTGGGTCGTCTTGTTGTAGATGAACCAGAACAGCACCCCAAACACAATGGCGACAATCAGCAGATACGGAATATTGAAACTGCGCACATTGCCTATGCGTCCGGTTATCAGACTTATGTACTGCTTCTGGAAACCACCAATGGGCTGGGCATCAGTGAATATAAGGCTCATTCCATAGATTATCGTCTGGGTTCCAAGTGTGGCAATGAAAGGAGGAACCTTCAGTTTTGAAATGATTAGACCATTAACTATTCCAAATACGGCACCTACAGCAAGGACAATCAGCAGGACGACGAACATGTTCATCTCTGGGATATTCTTATAAAGGCGTCCAGTGTAATCCCCTCTTTGGATAAGCACTCCTGCGAGACAAGCTGCAAACCCTACCTGACGACCAGCGGAAAGGTCAGTTCCCTTCGTTATGAGACAACCAGAAACCCCTATCGCAATCAGGAATCTTATTGCAGTGTTGCTTACAAGGTTCCCAAAGTTTCCCCATGAGAAGAAATTGTCAACGGAAAATCCTACTACAATGGATGCAACCACAAGAAGAACAACTATTGGATTGGATTTTATCAATGCCCAGGACTTATCTAAAAAAACTTTTTTTCTCAACTCCATACAAGGAACTCCCTAAAGACTATTTACGTTCGAACTGAGTGGCATAGGTCATTATGGCTTCTTGAGTGGCATTTCTCCCCTCTACGAAGCCTGTCACTTTGCCATCACACATGACCATGATGCGGTCCGACATACCTATGAGCTCACCCATTTCACTTGAAATCATGATTATGCTCTTGCCCTGTTTTGCAAGGTCGGCGATTATGCAATAGATTTCGTATTTAGCGCCAACATCTATGCCTCTTGTAGGCTCATCCAAGATCAGGACATCTGGGTCATTGGCAAGCCATCGTCCTACAAGAACCTTTTGCTGGTTTCCACCTGAAAGGCTTTTTATCAACGTCTTGCCTGAAGGTGTTTTGATATTCATTTTACGAACGTTTTCATCAACGAGGCCATCTATCTTATGCAAGTCCAACGTTATGCCGTTTTTCAGGTATGTATAGTGCTTCAACGCAGCGATGGATATATTGTCAGACACTGGAAGGACCCCCATGATGCCAGTGCCTCGCCTGTCTTCGGTAAGCATTGCAATACCTTGGTCTATTGCATCCTTTGGCCTGTTGACGACAATCTTCTTCCCTTTGTACTTTATCGTTCCGGAGATGTGGCTCCTTACCCCAAACAGGCCTTCCATAAGCTCTGTTCTCTGAGCACCAACAAGGCCTCCTACTCCAAGGATCTCTCCCCTACGAAGGTTGAACGAAACATGCCTGAAGCTTTTGGGATTTATGGAGGTAAAATCCTCTACTTCGAAAACGATCTCCCCTGGGACGTTCTCTTTCTTTGGGTACAGATTGGACAATTCCCTTCCGACCATTTTCGTTATTATCATATCAGTCGTGAGTTCGTTTGCAGGCCATGTTCCAATGTACTTTCCATCACGCATGATGGTCACATCATCGCTTATACGCAGGATTTCATCCATCTTGTGTGAAATATAGACTATTGCAACACCTTCTGCTTTAAGATCCTCCACAATTCTGAAAAGCGCTTCAACTTCGTTCTGTGTAAGGGAAGATGTAGGTTCGTCAAGAATGAGGACCCTGCAGTTTGCAGAAACAGCCTTGGCTATCTCCACCGACTGCATCTGCGACACGCTAAGGTTTCCAACCTTCTCCCTTGGATTGAAATCCATCCTGACCTTTTTAAGAAGAGCGGCGGTATCATCATACATCTTCTTGTGATCCACCATTGGAATGAATCCAAGAGCCTTCTTCATGGGATATCGGCCAAGGAATATGTTCTCCCCTATGGTCCTCGCAGGAATTGGCTGCAGTTCCTGATGAACCATTGCAATCCCTTTTCTAAGAGCATCCATTGGGTCTTTGATTTCCGTTCTGACGCCATCTATAAGAATCTCACCCTCGTCCATCTTGTATATTCCGAACATGCATTTCATAAGGGTGGATTTCCCTGCTCCGTTCTCACCCATCAAGGCATGGACCTTTCCTGGACGAAGCCTAAGTTGAGCGTGGTCCAAAGCCTTGACGCCTGGAAAAGACTTGCTGACATCACGCATTTCAAGGAGGAATTCCGACATATCCTCAAAACTCCCAATAAAATCCACGGAAGCGGGCAAGCTAAACACTCACCCGCCTCCAACAAAAATCCAAAGAGACGAAACCAACTTATTTGACCATTACGTAGTCAACCCAGTAGTAATTGTCTATCTTTTCTCCATTGAGAAGCATCACCGTGACATCTACGGCCTTATGAGACTGTCCAATGTGGTCGTTGAGGACTGTTCCTGTCATTGTTCCGTTCTTGACCATTTCCTGGCACTCCTCAAGAGCATCGACACCTACGAGATAGATGTCTTTGCCAACTGTTCTTCCTGCGGCCTGGATTGCAGCAGCAGCTCCAATTGCCATGGCATCGTTGTTGCAGAACACGACTTCTACCTTGTTTCCAAACTTGGCAAGATCGTTGGCGCAGATCTCCTGGCCTCTAGCAAGCTGCCAGTTTCCAACCTGATCATCGAGACATTCAACCTTGTAGCCAGCATCTGTCAGATACTTGATTGAGAACTGGGTTCTGTACTGTGCATCGATGTTTTCAGGATCGCCTTCGATCATGATATAGGAAATCACTCCATCACCGTTTATGTCGCCGTGGTTTGGAAGCTCTGCAATGATTCTTCCCTGGAAAGAACCGGACTGTCTGGCATCGGCACCAACGTAGCAGACCTGTGGATTTGCAAGAATCCCCTCGTAGGCCTCATCGAGAGTGTTGCCGTTTGCATCATATGCAAGGGGTTCTCTGTTTATAAGAACGCATGGGATTCCAGCTGCAACAATCTTGTCTATCACGGCATCTGCAGATGATGTCTGCACGAGGTTGAGGATGATTGCATCCATGCCCTGTGTTATGAAGGCATCGATCTGGTTCGTCTGCTCTGCCATGTCGTTCTTTCCATCAGCGAACGTAAGGTTGTACTTGACGCTGTCCGTTTCAAGCGTTCCAAAATAATTGGCAATCTCATTTCTGTAGAGTGTCATGAAGTTGTCATCAAACGTATAGATTGCAACTCCAATCTTGTAGGTTTTGACTCCCTGCTCCCCAGCACCCTGAGCGAAGACCGCTGTAAGGGCAACAAGAGCTACAACGAATACAACGAATAGTTTCTTCATACTATTTCTCTCCTTTTTTCTCCGTATAAACGTCTCACTGACGTTGATAATAGTTTAAACGCTGAAAAAGGAGTTGTAAACAAAAAATTAGCGCAACACTTTGCAACACAAAGATTTACTAAACAAACTAATATATTACTTTAAACACACGGAAATAAACCTTATAGACGAACTAGCCTATCCAGCCACTCTGGACGGTCTATCCTCTCCATGAGACCTCCTGTCTGCATGTGCTGAGGCTGCACATGCTTTGTGTGTTTTTTTCTAAGTATGCAGCCGAATTCACGTCCTTGCAAACCTAGGGGGGGGGGAGACTCTTCATATTATAATTCAACAACCATAGAAGCCCCAACTGCCGAGAAAGTCCCAATTAATTCTCTCTCACACCTCACGATGTGAAACTTGTAAATCCATTTCGGGTTCGTCAGGAACTACGCACCTATGGATTTTCGCCACAGAACCAGAACAAACCCGTCACATTTAAAAGGAACCATCGCCACTCCGAGATAATCTCTTGGTAACTTTAGAGTTCCCGCGGTCATATAGCAGACGATGCCGAAAATATTTCCATGTGACGAAACATATCTGCAACGAAGCCAGGACCGGAAAAATATACCTCTTTATTATGAGAACATACCATACCGGTGTCGATATATAGACTGCCTCCTACGCCATCATAACCCGGACCAACACCATATTTCACTCCGGTTGCGGTCACAGTCCCACCATAAATTGTTATCGCTCCTCCAGATCCTCCTTCACCGCCACCAATACCTGCACCCCAGATGCCTGTGGTTGCGGTCACAGTCCCGCCATAAATTGTTATCGTTCCTCCAGCTCCTCCTTCACCGCCGCCACCAATACCTGCCCCACGGTCACCGCCGGTTGCGGTCACAGTCCCGCCATAAATTGTTATCGCTCCTCCATCTGCTCCTTTACCTCCACCAATACCTGCTCCCCAGATACCGCCAGTTGCGGTCACAGTCCCGCCATAAATTGTTATCGCTCCTCCATCTGCTCCTTTACCTCCACCAATACCTGCTCCCCAGATACCGCCAGTTGCGGTCACAGTCCCGCCATACAAATTAAAACTTCCGAACAAAACCTCATAATCTCCACCTATTGAGTTTTCACTTATCAATGACCCATTCCCTTTTTTCTGACCATATATGTTCAGAGTATTTCCTTTGACCAAACTTATCCCACCTCCCACTGTAAGCGTAATTCCATCACACAGGATAACATTGACTGTTCCTTCAATAGTGATTCTTTCATTAGTTTTAACATCGCTAGAAACAACATACCAACCGGAGGACCAGATTGTCGTTTCTTTAGAGACATCAGTATAGTCACTTATTGACAACTCCTCGGATAATAACAAATTATTAGCAGAATCCCATGTATAACTTATATAAGAAATTCCATCAGGAATTATTTCTTGCTCTTCTTTATATCCACATTCCTCACAAGCTCTCACCATAAGTCCAGGCTGTTCTGTGGCAACTTGTCGTACAATTGTCCATGTGGTAAATAAATGTTCTGCTTTGTCACTGATAAGTCCATTATGTCCACATGTTGGTGTATGCCAGTGGTAGGTATCATCATAGACCCATGCTACTGAGAATGAGTGGCCTATAGGAGCAACTCTCTCAATCTGCACCTCGCCGCAAATCGAACAAGTGCGCTCTTTTGTTCCGTTTTCTATACAGGTCGGCTCTGTTGTTACCTTCCACTCACCAAATGAGTGAGTATGCTCTCCTTCATTGAGCCAAGCAATCATCTCATCAAGATCATTGAACACCTGTGTCTTTGTACCAGCCTGTCCTACATGGTTCAGGGCAAGAAGGAGTTTCCCAGTACTGTCTGCAAGATTCACGCCTATGGTCGTATAGTTTCCGTATGTATATATTCCGTCAGCGTTCTTTGTCAGCTTGAAGGTATTTATTGAACTTGTATTAAGACCTGTGTAGAAAATATCACTGTCATAGGAAAGAAAAGGAACATAGTAGGCACTTGTTATATTGGAACCTTTGAACGCAAGAACACGACGCCACATAGTCCCGTCTTGAGTAAGATAGACACCAACCTTATCAATTTGAGCATCTGCATTATGGTCAAGATAGACACCATAAGAGTTTATTAGCTTATTACCGTAGGCAGATTTAATGTCATTGATTCTGAAATACATGCCATATTGTGGATAGTCTATGTCCTGGACAATGTCATCGATAAAATTATGGTTACAGACCTCGCATACTCCGTTTTTATATGCATGTCCGGTTGCCTTAGCAACTACGTGTTCTTCTTCTCCACAAACAGTACACTTATAAAGAATGAAACCGTCGGAAGTGCATGTTGCCTCTACCTTTACTGTTCCCTCATCCCAAGTATGTGAGGCAGGTATCGGGTCTTCTGAAATAGTAGAACCGCATACTTTACAAACAGCAGTCCTAAGTCCGCTTGTGGTACATGCAACAGGAATAATTATAACGTATTCATATTCATGTCCTGCAGGGACTATCTCCTGCCTTGATTCATTGCATCCTCCTCGGATACATGTAAAGGTAATGATGCCGTCTGTTGCACATGTCTTCGTTGTTGTGACAAATCCTTCATTCCAACTATGCCCTAACGGCTCAACAATATTATCCTTATAAGAATCAGAGCACATCGAACAGGCGTAGAGGGTATAGCCCATTTGGGTACAGGTAGGAGCAACTACTTGTGCTTCATAATCATGAGCATGGTCGTTTTCCCTTACAAAGTTGCATCTATCACAGACATTGTCCGTTCCAAAATCATGTCCTAGAGTTAGAATAATTGTTCTGATTTTATCTCCACAATTAGAACAAGTTTGAATGATTAGGCCATCAACTGTACAGGTAGGCTCTGTAGTACTTGTAATTGAGTATTGATGGGTAGCCCTCTCAATAACTTCCTGCTTTTCATAGGAACAGACGGTACACATGTGCCTAATAGCCCCTGTTGCAGTACAAGTTGCGGCCTCAACGATTGTTCCGGAATCCCATTCATGTTCGGTCATACAACCCTTTGAATATGTATGTCCGCAAGAAGATTCATGCCAATGGAGGGTTTCATTAGAAGTCCATTGGGCGACATATGTGTGTTCATGTGCTAAACCTCTAGCAAGAAGGCTCCACTCTGCCCCCGTGTAAATGTATGAAGAGCCATCAAGTATATTGAAGTAAGCATCAAGAGCTGACGGATTCTCCGGAGCAGCATCAAAACTTCCAAGCCATCTGATAGACTGTCCGTCTGCTCCTGCAGCTCCTGTTGAACCAGCAGCACCGACGGCTCCGTTTGCTCCCGCCTGTGCCAAGAGTGTCCAGTTAGAACCATCAAATATATAAGAGCAGCCTGTCTGGAGGTTAAAGTAAGCATTAAGTCTGCCAGGATTGTCTGGCGGATTATCCAAAGCGCCGAACCATGTGATAGAAACAGCATCCTGTCCAGCTCTGGCAAGAAGATTCCAAGTGTTTTCGTAGTAAATGTAAGAACAACCATCAATTGTGTTGAAGTATGCCCAGTTGGCCTTGGGATTCTCCGGAGCTGATGAATAGCTACCTTTCCACACCAGAGAACCCTGACCCTCAAGGCTTGAAGAACTGATGTTATAGTTGCCAAGCGATATTTCGGCTGTAGAAACAAAATATGTTGAAGCTGAAAGGACTACAGTAGACTGACCTTTCATAGCTGCAATCAGGTATGATTGCCCGATTGGAACACCTGGTATTATGAAGTTTCCGGCATCATCCGTTATAGCAACATAGGAAGTTCCTGCAATGAACACAATTATTCCCAAATTACCTGTTTCATTATTATCAATCGTAACCCTGCCACTTATGTTTGCTGTTGCGGTAAGATAGAGATCATCCAGTGTAAGCGTTTTGCCTACCTCCACAACAATATTTCTTACCACGGAAGCTTTTTCCAAACTGGAATTATGGGTTGCGTAAAGGGTGTAAACACCAGGTTTTACATCCTCAAATCTGCAACTTCCATCCGAACCTGTACTTGTACTACCAGCTAGAGATTTTGAATTAACAGACAGAGATTTCAAGCCATCAGTCTGTTCCAAAGAAACAAGAATACCTGAGTTATCATTGCTGTTCGAGAAAAGCACACGACCCGAAATAGAGCCAACCTGTTCCGAAACCGGCAGATTTACAGAACTCTCTAAATTACATGAAACAAATAATGCCAAACACAAGATTGCAACGACTGCTACAAATCTAAATTTGTTATTACCATGAACTACTTTCAACATCTTTTACTTCTCCATCCTCATTGTTCTTCCGTGCCAACCTTTGAATCAAGAACTCTTTCGTTTTTCGTGGATGCAAATCCTAAGACCTCATCTTCTCTAGAGGCTACACAAAAGACTGTTCTTTCTATTCTGAGAAAAAGACCTCAAACAAAGAGCCATCCCCTTCAGTACTGTTGTTTTCGTCTATTGCCCATATGTACAACAGAGAAACTTCAGATTCTAGATTCTTCCATGTAAAGGAGATATTTTCCTATTGGATTGCAAACTTCAATTCTCATTTTTTCTAGTCGTCAACAAATCAAGTGGCGATAGAAATCTTCACCGGTAAAACATCGCACGCAATAATTCCCAAGTTTACAATCGTTGATTTTTACTCTTTCAACTTCAAGTCACAGGAAACAAAAAGGACAAACTCAGACTTCTATTTCAAAGTCCGAGCCGTCCTTGTATAACGAGTAAGCGAAATTAATTGTCAGCGACAAGATTCACGTTGAACTTCGTAGGTGAAAGGGTCTTCCAATCCCCTGTGATAAAATCCACAAGCAAAGGAATGCCACCCGTAGGAATGCCAGTCACAAGATCGAGGACAACCCACCCAGCTCCAACTTTCTTCTTTATCGTGTAGAAACTTGACTGGTAACCCTCTTTTGCGACTTCAAGAGCATAGCTTTTCTCTGCAGACAGGGAGATGGTTGTTGGAGTCTTTCCCATTCGCACACCATCTACGATTACATCTGCACCAGCAGGGTCAGATTCAACAGTGATGCCATAAGTCTTTTTGGAAAAAACAGTAGCACAGCTCGATAAGCAAAGTGCAGAAACAATCAGCACAAGCAACATGATAATAACACTTTTCTTCATAATCCCTCCTAAACTTTGAATATGAAGCAACCCTTTAGGGTTAGAAATAACCATTCGTATCAGCACTTCTTTCACCATCATATTTAACCTCTCCGCATGATGTGAAAATGGAAGTAGGAGCACACAGAATCCCGCCATCTAGAAACAAAAAAGAAAGAGTACAAGCGTTTCATAAATCTCTCCACCTCATTTGCCTATGCATGCATTTTATCACTATATTGTTTTATTTTGCAATACTATTTTTATTTGAGAACCACACTTTATTTATTCAAAATAATCACATGTCACTTGAAGAGCAGGAAAAAGCGATACTTGAAAGACTTAAAGAAGAACGAGAATCACACAAATTATCACAGTTGGATTTAGCTTATATTTCCGGTGTTTCGCAGAATATGATTACGTATATAGAGAACGGTAAAAGGACACCTTCTCTTAGAACAGTCTTGAAACTTTGCGATGCATTGCAAATAAACCCTTCAGTCCTGTTTTTAGATAGCAACGAAGAAAAAGAATCCTTGAAAAACGAACTTATCAAGATGATTAAACGTTTGTAACAGAGATTCTTACAAACCCAAGCTTATCTGCCATAGGCCCCCAATTGAGACATTCATATCGTTTGCCAGTCTAAAACATCTAGCCACCCTGAACGATCCAGACGTTCTAGCAAATCTAAAACAGTCTAGATTTCCACAAAGGGGACACTCAGGTGCGGTCAGGCACGCTCAGGTACACTCAGGCACTCTCTAAAACGCTCTACTTCCTTCATAATTCAACAGCATTCAACAGCCCCAACAGCCCTAAGCGCCCAGTAAGCCCTTACAATATCAAGGCGGCTCTAAGCAATGTAGTTATAAACTCAAGCTCCTATAGAACATATCCGCAGGGATTTGAAGGCAGTGCAAGAAGCAAAGCATAGGACCGTGCTATGATGCACGGCCTATACTGAAGCGATGCAGTAATGCATTCAAAGACCAAGGATAGTTCCGTTCGACGGAGATTGAGATGGCAGCCTAGGAGACAGCGAAAGGCAGTGCTGTCTGCACGGCTTGAGCGCATCGACAACGGCTGTCGCTCAAGCTCCAAGAACGGTTCCGTTCGACGGGATTTGAGGCTAGAACAAGGAGGAAGAACAGCGACAGTATTTGCGATACGGCGCTGTTCGTACCAACGAAGTTATCGTCTCAAAGACCTAGAACAGCGATGGCTTCCACTTCGCAGAGGACATTCTTGGGCAGGGTCTTGACCGCCACGCACGATCTTGCAGGCTTTGCCTCGGACGTAAAGTACTGGGAGTACACGAAGTTGAAGGCGGCGAAATCATCCATGGAAGAGATGAAGCAAGTCGTCTTGACGACTGCGGAGAAATCAACATCGGCCTCTAGAAGGACGGCCTTGAGGTTTTCCATGACCATGCGGGCCTGGGATTCGATGCCTCCTTCGACGACGAGACCTGTGGCGGGATCGACGGGGATTTGGCCAGAGGTGAAGAGTAGCCCGTTGGCGGCGATCGCCTGTGAGTAGGGTCCTATTGCGGCGGGTGCTTTGGTGGTGTTGATGACTTTCATGGTTGCTCCTTGGGTGCAGTCGGCGAAGTACTGCCCACTTGGAATAATGGGATAATAACGGGGCTATGTCAAATGGGACATCTATGGGAATGCATTTTTGTAAAGACAGAATCGCCGATATGTGATAGATTTCCTATTATAAATGTAGAAACACGAAATCAGGAGGATTTTGGATGATCTATACAACAGAAGTACAGCATATGTGTCCTGTTGCAAAGGGTGCATATCATGGACCTGCTCCAATTCCAGAGGAAGGAAAATGGGTACAGGCCAAGGAAATCAAGGACATCAGCGGACTTACACATGGTGTTGGCTGGTGCGCTCCTCAGCAGGGTGCCTGCAAGCTTACACTCAACATCAAGGATGGAATCATTGAAGAAGCCCTCGTAGAGACGATTGGTTGCTCAGGCATGACGCACTCCGCAGCAATGGCTTCTGAAATCCTCATTGGAAAGACGATCCTCGAGGCTCTCAACACAGACCTCGTATGCGATGCAATCAACACGGCAATGAGGGAGCTCTTCCTTCAGATCGTCTACGGAAGAAGCCAGACGGCTTTCTCCGAGGGCGGACTTCCAATCGGCGGTGGGCTTGAGGATCTTGGAAAAGGCCTCAGATCACAGATTGGAACCATGTACGCAACGAAGGAGAAGGGACCAAGATACCTTGAGCTCGCTGAAGGCTATGTAACAAGGATCGCCCTCAACAAGGATGATGAGATCATTGGCTACGAGTTCGTCAACATGGGCAAGATGATGGAGTTCATCAAGCAGGGACTCAGCGGAAACGAAGCCCTCGAAAAAGCCAAGGGCCACTATGGTCAGTGGGACGATGCCGCAAAGTACATTGACCCAAGGCACGAGTAAGGAGGACTGACATGGCTCTATTTGAAAGTTACGAAAGAAGAGTAGATCACATAAACGAAGTCATCGCACAGTATGGAATCAAGAGCATCGAAGAGTGCCGCCAGATCTGCAACGACCATGGCTTTGATCCATATGACATCGTGAAGAGCATCCAGCCTATCGCATTCGACAACGCAGGTTGGGCATACACGGTTGGTGCTGCAATCGCCATCAAGAAAGGCGTCAAGACAGCTGCCGAGGCCGCCGAGGCAATTGGCATTGGTCTTCAGAGCTTCTGCATCGCAGGTTCTGTCGCAGATGACAGAAAGGTTGGAATCGGCCACGGAAACCTTGGTGCAATGCTTCTCAGAGATGAGACCAAGTGCTTCGCATTCCTTGCAGGACACGAAAGCTTTGCAGCAGCCGAAGGTGCAATTGGTATAGTCAAGAATGCAAACAAGGCAAGGAAGGAGCCTCTTAGGGTCATCCTCAACGGTCTTGGAAAGGATGCAGCCCAGATCATAAGCAGAATTAACGGCTTCACATACGTCCAGACACAGTTCGACTACTACACAGGAAAGCTCAACATCGTCCGTGAGATTGCATACTCCAAGGGCGAGAGGGCAGCAGTACGCTGCTACGGCGCAGACGATGTCCGCGAAGGCGTTGCAATCATGCACCACGAAGGCGTTGACGTTTCCATCACCGGAAACTCCACCAACCCGACAAGATTCCAGCATCCAGTTGCAGGAACATACAAGAAGGAGTGCATCGAACAGGGCAAGAAGTACTTCTCAGTCGCTTCTGGCGGCGGTACGGGAAGAACGCTGCATCCAGACAACATGGCCGCTGGTCCTGCATCTTACGGTATGACGGATACAATGGGAAGGATGCACTCTGATGCTCAGTTCGCAGGTTCCTCATCCGTCCCAGCACACGTTGAGATGATGGGCTTCCTTGGAATGGGAAACAACCCGATGGTTGGCGCTACGGTTGCCGTTGCAGTCGCAGTTGACCAGGCTCTCAACAAGTAAGAGCTCAACCACGAAGAAGGGCTTCCTCAGCTTCATGCTGTTGGAAGCTCTTTTTTTGTACAGTCACAAAAAGTGCAGTCACAAAGAAAAGGAGAAACCATGCTTCACCACATAATCGTAAAGTTCAACGATGACATCACCCCAGCACGCAAACAGGAGATAGCCACACAGGCCGCCACGCTCTTCGAAGGCCTCAAGCAAATGCCCGGCATACACGACGTAGCACTTCGCACCTCATGCATCGACAGACCAAACCGCTACGACCTCATGATTGCCATCTCAATGGACAAGGAAGCCCTCCCCTCATATGACGACTGCGAAATCCACCACAGATGGAAGGCCGATTTTGGCGCTTTCATCAAGAGCAAAGCAATCTTCGACTGCGAGTAAGAAAAATTCCAAACAGGAAGTTTTCTTCTGTAAACTTAAAAAAACGGATTTCGGAAGAAAATTTTCTTCCGCAAGGCCCAAAAATCAAAAAAATGAAGAAAACCGGCAGACCGCGACATCAAAGAATCAGAAAAAGGGTATAAAAAACCCCATGGGAAAAAGGAGGTCAAACCATGGGGGAACAAAAGGAGGCTGAGATATTTCATCTCACGGTTTGGAAATTACTTCTTTCCAAGAAAAAATGCAATACTTTTTTAGAGAAAAATGCAAATTTTTTTGTGAAAATAAAAACAAACAAGACTTAATTATATTCATGCAAAAGAGTTGAACAAATCAAAAAACGGTGAATTTCAAACTCAAAACCAAATCAAAGCTCTTCGATTTTTTTGAGGTTTTCGCAGAATTCATCGAATGGGGCCTTGAGCATGGCTTTGCATTCCTTTTGGAAATCGTCGTAGAGGTTCATGAAGGCAAGGCCATAGGGTGTAATGGAGGCTCCAGTTCTTGAAGCCCCTCCCCTCCTACGTGAAAGGACCTCATGCCCAAGGGCCTTTTCAAGGTTCTCCACCATCTTGAAAGCCTTTGAGTAGGAAATGCCAAGGTCAATGGCCGCAGCACGCAGCGAGCCGCACTTGGCGACTCCTTGAAGCAGCCAAAGTACGCCAATGCCCATGAACTTATCGTCCTCGTTCTCTACATAGAGCTTCACCTTCAGATTGTAGTCGTTCATGAAAACCTCCGTTCAACCAAAAAGATCGGGTTGGATATCCTGCAGGGAAGGAGAAGCCTGCGCCGCTGACGAAGACGAAGCCTCAGGAACCACATGTACAGCGGAATCAGAAACACCACTCTCTTTGAGCATCTCAAGGAAATCGGCCTCAGTGACGATGCGCACTCCAAGCTCGCGAGCCTTTTCAAGCTTGCTTCCCGCCCCTTCGCCGGCAAGAAGACACGTCGTCTTGCGAGAGACGCCCGAGACCTCCGTGCCGCCACGTCGTTTGATTTCGTCCATTGCCTTGCTGCGCGGTGCAAAGTGCTCGAACGTGCCGGTTACGCACCAGGACTGGCCTGCGAATATCTGGTCAAAAACAGCATCGTCGTTACCGCCGCCCTCTACGGATGCTTCCTCCATTCTAAGTCCTGCTTCACGCAGGCATTCTATGGTCCTACGGATGCTGGGATCCTTGAAGCCTTCGATTATGAGACGAGCCATTACGGAACCAAGGCCTTTTATGTTGGAAAGAGCCTGAATGGAATTCTCCATGTCTGGTTCAGGGACATCCACCAAGGCAAGGATCTTGTCCATCGTGTCGTATCCAGCCTTGACGACAAGTTCTGCGGCCTTCTTGCCAAACTCAGGGACACCCAATGATATGAGCACTCGTTGGAAAGGGGCCTTTCTACTGGCAGCAAGACCATCTTTTATTGTGGAGACCTTCTTCCCTTCCGTTCCAAAGCCCTCGTAGGCGACAAGGGTGTCGAAGTCAAATGTGTAGAGGTCCTCCACGTTCTTCACAAAACCCTTGTCGTACAGGAACTCCGTCGTCTTTGGACCAAGTCCTTCTATGTCCATCTGGCTCTTTGCACAGAAGAACGCAAGCCTTCCCTTTGCCTGAGCGGGGCAGTCATGGTTTGGACAGAAATGATGGGCACCCCGTTTTACAAGAACGGAGCCGCATTCAGGGCACTTTTCAGGCATTCTCCAGGTCGTGTTGCCATCATCGTTCTTCTCCACCACGGACTCCACGGCAGGTATGACATCTCCACGTTTGGAGATTGCAACCGTATCACCCACGGCAAGTTCAAGCTGGTCTATGTAGTCCTGATTGTGAAGAGTTATGTTCCTTATGGTGCTGCCGGAAAGAGGAGTCTCCTTTATACGGGCCATTGGCGTTATCCTACCCGTCCTTCCAACCTGTACGTCTATGGACTCCACCGTAGTCTGCGCCTGAGGGGCCTCGAACTTGTATGCAATGGCCCATCTTGGATGGTGGCCCGTATAGCCAAGCTCCTCTCGGGTGGAAAGTTCGTTGACCTTCACGACAAGTCCGTCTATCTCATAGGATAGACCACCTCGTCTTGCAGTGGCGTCCTTTATGGCTTGAGGGATGTCGTCGAACGCACCGGGAACACCATCAAGACCGGCCTGTGACAACCGCAGGGAGGCCTCATCCCTTGTCTTGCAGAAATACGAAAGATGCGGATTCACAGTGAAACCCAATGATTTGAGACGACTGAGGATTTGGATATGGTCCGTGATGTCGGCGTTGGGCTGTGTCCAGAACCCTTCGTAGACGAAGATGGAAAGCGGAACCTGTGCAGTCTCGCTGCTTTTGTTCCTTCTTATCGTCCCCGCCGCAAGGTTCCTTGGGTTTGCATACGGCTCCTCAAGAGTGGCGTTTATGCGCTCGAACACTTCCTTTCCAAGATATATCTCACCTCTGACGGCGATATCCACAGGCTCGGTCAGCCTAAGGGGAATGGTCTGTATCGTCTTGGCGTTTGCGGTCACATCGTTTCCAACAAAGCCGTTTCCTCTCGTGACGGCACGGGAGAGCACCCCTTTCTCGTAGTACAGGACCACTGAGAACCCGTCTATCTTCTCCTCCAGCACGAACGAAAGGTTCTCGCCCGTATTCTTCATGGTCTTTGAAATCCAGTTCAGAACCTCGCCGTCGCTGTACGCCTTGTCCAGACTCAACACTGGAATCGTATGCTCGACCTCAGGAAAGTCCGATGTCAAATCGCTTCCAACCCTTTGGGTGGGGGAATCCGGAGTCCTCAGAGAGTGGTTCTCCTTCTCGATCAGCGAAAGCTCATCGAAAAGCCTGTCGTATTCAAGGTCCGACACCAAAGGCCTCCCATCCACATAGTAGGCCCTTTGGTATTCTTCAAGAAGGTCTCTGAGCTCAGCTGCGCGGGAAGATTTGTCAACAGGAAGATTGTCAACGGAAAGGGTTTGATCAGTCATTGGCATTGAGAAACTCCTCTTGGGATGGATCCTGAACGTTCTTATAGAACTTGAGCATGTTGCGACCGTATTTGCGCGTGTCTATGAGCTTCAGGTTCCCAAACGACTCGCCCCACTGGTCCTGTTCCACCGTTGGGAAGTGGATTATGAAGAGACCGTCAGGCTTCACCATGCCCCGACGCTGCACAAGCTGTGCAAGCTGAACCTTGTTGGACATTGGGAAAGGAGGGTCTGCATAAACTATGTCATACTCGATTCTTGATGTAGGAATGAATTTCAGGACATTGGAGTTGAATATCTTTATGTCGCACTCCCCCAAAGCCCAAGAGATGTTCTTCTCCATTATGGGACGCTTGGCCCTGTCCATCTCCACGAGGTGGACAAGCGAAGCACCACGGGATGCAGCCTCAAGGCCAACACAGCCGCTGCCGGAGAAAAGGTCGCAGAACGAGACGCCGTCCAATGGACCAAGGATTGCAAAGAGGGACTCCCTCATCCTATCCATAGCAGGGCGTATCTCCATCTCGCCGTTTGGAACGACGACCCTTCTCCCGCAATATTTTCCACCTGTAATTCTCATATCAAAATCCTTTCATATCGAAATCCTTGCAGCGTCCTATGGGGTCAACCAGCCAGGAACGTTGTGTTTATCTCGTTGAGTACGGACTCGAACAGCCTTGACGCCCTTTCCAACTGCAAAGGAGAAGCATTCAAGGAAGCATTCTTCAATTCGGAGACAAGACGCTTGGAAATCTTCACGATCTTGTCAGATGTCAAAGGAAGGTTTATGGATGCAAGCAGGTTGTCGAAATCCTGGGACATATAGAAGCAAGACGAAGGGAACACCATGCACATGGTAGGGAGCATGATGTTGGCTTGGTTTATGGAATACTGAAGGCCAAAGACCACAGCCTCCTCAGGCTTCTGCATTGGAAGTCCAATGGAGCGGAACACCTGGAACTGCTTGTTCTCGGTTGGAATCCTCACCTTTGTGAGCAGAGCCTCGCCCTCGTATATGAACACACCCTTCCTGTCATACAGCTTCGTTATAGGCATCCATCGGGCAGGTGCGGACTTCGTAACCATCCTAAGCTCAACCTGGGCATTCAAAGTCGCCAGTATGCAGCACAGCGAGAACCTCATGTTGCTTGTGCAGAGAGCACCGCCTACGGTCGCCTGATTGCGTATGACAGAGTTCCCAATGGAAAGGATGGCATCGTTCAGCTCGTGGGTGAAGAGATATCCCCCCATATTGGCAAGCTGCTGTATCGTTACCATTGAGCCCACTTCCACGAACCTGTCCGAATGATAGACCTTTGTAAGATCCATTATCCCTTTGAGGGATATTATGTCCCTCTGGCTCGGGTTTGGATAGAAACCCGGACGACTCATGATGAACGTACCACCCGCCCAGAAGCAGGCGTTTGGATTCTTGAGCTTTGCGGCGACGGCCTCACCTATCGTCTTTGGATTGAATACCGTTGGTGATCTAAGTCCTTCTTGCACGGCGTCTGCTCCTGTACTTGTATGCTAGATTGACTATCTTCTCAAGCTCCGACAACTCTATGCACTGGCATTTGCACATCGAGAACTCCTGCGCAAGGACCTGAGGGTCAACGCTGCCACCACCAAGCCTGCCTCTTGCAGCCATCTCGTTGGCGGAGCCTTGGCTTGCAGACGGAATCGGAGAGAACCCCATCGTCCTTCCAAGGTTCACGACATCCTTTCTGCTTTGGCTCTCCTTGTCCATCCTAATGAGAAGGGACTCTATCAGAAGGGTCTTGGATGCATAGCACTGCGGACACGGTTGGTTGCCTACATCGTTGTACGCCCGCTCTATGTCATGATAGAAACGGGTCTTCCTGAAACCATCGAACGTAAGTATGCTCGATCCATTGAGGCTGAACGCAGGAACAAGGCAGCTCAAGGTCGCCACCCCGTTGAGAAGGACCACGCAGTTGCCGCACGAAGCCCCCAGGCACTGATTGTTGTCAGGAAACGAATCCACCACATCCTTGAGAATATGGCTGAGAGGTTTGTCAGAATTCACCACAAGGGACAATTGATTGCCGTTCACGTTGCAATTGAGCCTCATTGTTCGCCCTCCTTGCCTTCATGGGCCATCGTATCCCCAGAATCCTCCACTGTCTTGGACTCCTTTGCATTCTCCAAGACCGATTCCTTTGAGTCCTGAGCCTTGTCCGATACCGCCACAGAAGAACGTCCGGATGCAGAAGACCCCTTGAGAAGCGCCAGGATGGAAGACTCGGTGATTGGAACAGCATTGACATAGCGACCTATCGCCTGTGACAAGGCGCTTATCAGAGCAGCCATCGTCAGACCTCTGACCGCAGCGGTGACGGACGATGGGGTGTAGTCGGAATCCTGCGATATTTCAAGGTCTATGTTCAAATCCCCAGACCAATTTGGAAGGACCTCGGAGATCACGGAGAATATCGAAAGGCGTGCCTTGTTCACAAGCTTTTGGACATCGAACACATGTCCCATATGGAAACGCGCCCACACCTTGTCTATCACAGGCGAGAGCGAGACCGTATCCAAATGGAGCTCCACCGCCACGGTTCCAAAACAGGAGCTGAAATAGTAGGGATCGGAGAGATCCGCCTCTGAATAGGCGGTGACGGTTATGGGAAGCCTGGAAAAAGCCTTCTTCTTTGAAATCTCAGAACAAGCCTTTATGAGAAGCCTTGTGACGATTCCAATCCGTCTTGAAAGGACATCGGGACCAATGTCGATTATGTCCGCATCGTTCACGCTCTTGAACACTATGTTGTCATCGTCAACATCCAGGAACTGTCTGATGGCCTGTTTCCACACCGTCATCATGTTTTTTCCAGCCTGCATGCCGGTATTGACCACCACTTTTTCATCCTGTGTAAGGGAAACGGAGAGAGAATACCTTACCAACGCATTGTACTGCTGCGAAAATCCCATTATCCCCTCGCCGGTTGCGATTCCAATGCCACGGCTGTAGTTCACAAGAGGGTTCATCCTTTCAGCGAAAAGGGCCTTTTGGGCGTTTGCCGCGTATTTGCGGGAGTACCAAGAGGAGGACACAACCTCGTCAAGCGTCTTTGCAAGGTTGTCGAATCCAGAGGACTCCCTTACGCACTCGCTCATTGGAGCTCCCTTGTGGCCGCACTCCTTGACCTGCTCCAACTTCCACAGCCCCGGCTGCTGTCCATATGCAAGTGCAAGTTGGGTGAAGTGGTTCTCCACAGCGGCCAACGACATCGAATACCCAAGATCCCCAAAGAAGTTCGCAGGAGGCGTACAGCTTCTCATTATCGTTACGGTTACGTCCAAAGCCTTCATTGGGTAGACGGGGACTATTCCTGCAAGGATGTTGTAGCAGACCTCCTTGGAGAATATTGGAAACGCTCCCATGTCTATGATGCACTTGTATCTACCTGCGGCGCATCCTCCGTCCTGAAGCACAGCAGTCCTGAACTCGAAGTCCATCTTTGGCTGCCAAGAGACAAGCGGTGCATACAGCCTTACGAGCTCACCCGTCATGGATGCAGCCTTTGCAGCTATGCAAGAGAGCAACGACGGCATCATTATAAGCTGGTCGAACGATGCAAAATACGGTTGGACATCTATATGTACGTCCTCGAAAGGAAGACCAAGCACGTTTGCAACCGAGCGTCTGACATGCACAGGCCATTGGGTCTCCATCTGAAGCTTCATGACACCTTCGTCCATGACTGCGAAGATCTTCTGGTCCCCCAGCATGTTGCACGAATGGCTTCCGACACTGAACGTAGTCTTCAGAGTCTTGGACCCCTGCACGAAGTATTCGTCTGTGTTTCCATACGACCAATTGAAAGGTTCTCCAAAAACCTGCGGTGCAGAGGATTGGGAATCCGGTGTTATCTGATACGAAACCTTAACGGCGTTGCAGAAGAGTTCTACATCCTCAGATACAGAACCAAACACAGCCAGGACAGGCTGTCCCTTGTACGAAACCTCGTCCTTTGCAAAGATTGGAACGGCCTCCCCCATGACATCTATGAAGTTGCATTCTCCAAAGTCCTTGGCCCCAATCACGACAAGGTCTGAGAAGGCACTGCCTTCAGGCAGTTCTATGCCTGCTATGACTCCATTCGAGACGGTGGCTGTCACAAGCTTTCCTACAAGATGTTTTCTGTTTACTGCAAATAGTTCGCTCTGCTCGGGCATGCCTAAAGAATAACATCAGAACGGCCTTTTGTGAACTCACACTAGAAGAGCCATCACTTGGACCTAGACATTTCCCTTAGGTTCATTTTCCTCTGATTCCCCTTTTCCGTACCATTTTCCCAAAAAGTCCTCGACTTGTTCGACAAGAAGATCCTTGTTTGGCATGTAAAGAACGTATCGGGACGCAAAAACATTGTTTGAAAGACCACCCAAAGCGTATTCGGCCGAAACTTCATTCTTCTCCGTACAAAGGATGATTCCTATTGGAGGGTTGTCACCTTCATCATTGACCTCTGCAGCGTAGTAGTTCAGATACATGTTGATTTGTCCAGCTGCTTCAGGCGTCAACTTTGTCGTTTTAAGTTCAATTAGCACATAGGCATGAAGGATTTTGTTGTAGAAGACCATGTCAACATAGTAGTGTGTATTGTTTATCGTAATCCTTTGCTGTGTTCCAACGAACATGAACCCTCTACCCAATTCAAGAAGGAAATCCTCCAACTGTCGAAGCAAAGCCTTTTCGAGGTCTTTCTCCATAATGGGCTTGTTTTCAGGAAATCCTAAGAACTCGAAGACATACGGGTCTTTGATGATATCGGAAGGTTTGGCAACGTCGTTGCCTTTCATAGCCAAAGCCAAGACCTGTTCCTTGTTTGATTCTCCTCTGGACAGAATCAACCGTTCGAACAAAGAGCTGTCAATCTGCCTTTTCAGTTCACGGACGGACCAATTCGCATTTATGGCCTCTTTCTCATAGAAACTGCGTTTGTCGGAATCCGTGATTGTCAGAAGTTCGCAGTAGTGGGACCACCCCAATTTAACAGACGCCGTCTGTTGAATTGAGTATGTCTGGAAGAACCGTCTCATGAACTGCAAATTGGATACTGAAAAGCCTTTGCCAAACTCACGAGTCAATTCCTTTGACAGATTTCTCATTGTCTGCTTTCCATAATCCGCTCTTTCCGGCACAGATTGTTCATATTCGCAGACGATACGTCCGATATTCCAATAGGCCTTCAGAAGCTCGCTGTTCACTTGGTTGACGACATTGCTGCGAGCTTCGCAGAGAATGGCTTTAATCTGTCCAACGATGTGGGTTAATTCATATGAGGTCAACATTTCACTCAAGCTCCACGAAATCGTCGCAAAGGGAATTGCCTCGTACAAGGCGGTCCACAGAGGAATCATCAACCCCAAGACAGGTGGCTATTGCATGCTTCGATATTCCAAGCGCCTTCATTCGCCTGGCAACATTGCACAAAGCCCTAGCCTCCCCTCTGAGGAGCCCCTCCTCCAAACCAATGGAGACGAAACGCATCTGATAGTCGTTTTCATAGGACATAGACATGGCACCTCCATGTCCACTCCGCAAGACCTTACCCAACTACATTCTCACACAGCAGTTGGAAGAATTCAAGCCCTTGACCCAAGGACCTTGCGTATCACGCAGTTGTCGAGCTCAAGGAGCCCAGGGTCCCGTTCCAAAATGGCGGAGACTTCGGCCCTTGCAGCGGCCATCATGGAGACATCGGTCTCAAGGTTGGCGTATTTGAGGTGCATGAAGCCGCTTTGTCGTAGGCCGGCCAGTTCGCCTGGACCGCGGATCTTCAGGTCCTCCTCTGCAATTTCAAAGCCGTCGTTGGTGCGTTTGAGGACTGCAAGGCGCTTCTTCCCATCGTCTGAGATGGAGGGCTCGTATGCAAGGAAGCACCAGCTTTGGAGGTTGCTGCGACCCACCCTTCCACGCAGCTGGTGCAATGCGGAAAGGCCGAACATCTCCGAGTGCTCCACCACCATGCACGTGGCGTTTGGCACGTCTATTCCAACCTCAACTACAGATGTGGAAACAAGATAATCCAAGTCACCCCGTGAGAAGGCGTCAAGGATGGAAAGCTTTTCGTCCTCCGGCAGGCGGCTGTGGATCAAAGCCCCACGGAACGGCGGATATTTCACACGGGACAGGAAATCGTACATGGTCTGCACATCGCGCAGGTCGGAGCCACCCTCGTCGTCTATGCGAGGGTACACGAAATAGGCCTGATGCCCCCGCTTCATCTCCACCCCAACGGCATTGTACATGTCATCCCTTCTCGACTCGTCCACAAGGTACGTCACGATTGGAAGACGCCCCTTTGGCATGGTCCTTATGGTGGAGACGTTGAGGTTTCCGAACACCGTAAGTGCAAGGGTCCGGGGAATTGGGGTTGCCGTCATGAGAAGCACATCTGGGTCGACACCCTTGGAAAGGAGAGCCTCCCTCTGTTCCACGCCAAACCGGTGCTGCTCGTCTATCACGACATAGCGTAGGTTCCTGTAGACGACATCCCTGGAGAAAAGCGCATGCGTCCCAATGAGAAGGTCTATGTTCCCGCAGGCCAGTTCCTTCAAGAGAGCCTCACGCGGCCGCCCGTGCACCTCACCGTCAAGGTAGGCTATTCTCAGACCGATGTCCTTGAAAAACGCATCCGCAACCTGTGCGTGCTGCCTTGCCAGAAGCTCCGTTGGAGCCATGAACGCGATCTGATACCCTTGGCTTGCCACATGGAGGGCGCTCACCCATGCCACCAGCGTCTTTCCAGAACCAACGTCCCCTTGGAGGAGCCGATTCATGCTTGCATCTCCAGCCATGTCGCTTCGAATCTCATCAAGGACCTTGGCCTGGTCGTCCGTAAGGGAGAACGGCAAGGATGCTATGAAATGCGCCTCCACCTGGTCTATTCCAGCAGGGATAGGAATACGTGGAGCCGCCATGTCCACAGAAGGCCTTCTCTTGGCCTCAAGCTGAAGGTAGAAGACCTCCCTGAATGCAAGCGTCCTCCGTGCGGCCTTCAGGTTCTTCTCGCTGGAAGGGAAATGGATCTCCCTGAAGGCCTGCCCCAAGGGCATGAAGCCATACTTCTCGATCAATGAGCGTGGAAGCTCTTCCTCTATCCTGTCTGCATACATTGCGAGGACGGCCTTCACGTCACGTCTTATGTTTTTTTGCGTAAGCGAGCCCGACAGACTGTACACAGGAAGGATTCCCCCGTCCAAGGCGATTGCGACCGCAGCCTCGTTGTAGACTTCGTCCTCCCTCATGGGAGCGAGCTCGAACTGCGTGGACTGCAGGGATGTCCCATATTTCCCAACGTTTGCATAGAGGTGGTAGAAGGAACTGGGGAATACGGTCTTCGCAAGGTATGTTCTGTTGAACCCCATGAGAAACGCCTTGTGTCCGCTCATCTGATCCCTTACGACGATCTTCACATCCTTACGGCCCCTACCAAAGGTCCCAACGCTCTCCACCCTCACTACGGTGTTGACCCAGCTCCCGTCCGGAGCTTCACCTATCCCTATGCGTTGGCTGCGGTCCTCATAGCCACGTGGCATCATGGAGAGAAGGTCGCAGAACGTGGACACTCCAATGTTGGAATAGTCCGCAAGGGTCTTCTTTCCAACTCCCGTGAGTTCTCCAACGCTCTGCGAAAGGCTTCCAACGAACACGGCTCTTCCTCCAATCTTCTCCAATTTTCATCCACGAAGGAGCTCTAGATGGACACAAGGAAATCCACGAGGAACCCAATGCCCACCTTCAAGGCTATGAATACGACCAGGTAGAATACTATTGAAGCAAGAACAAGCTTTTGATCGTCTGGATTGGCATTCTTGCGAAAGAAAAGCTTGTATACCCTCTTCACTGGGCTATCGAGTATTGGATCTATTGCATTGACCCAGTTCTGAGCCTTGTACGATGGGCTGCGACCAAGGAAGTAGCGAACAACGAGCAGAATCAGGAGGAATACGAAGAGGTATGCGAACAACGAGCTCCAAAGCCCCTGCACCGCAATGGCAAGAATGACACCTATGGAGACCCTTCCCGTCTGAGCCACCATCTCCAAGAGGCTCTGTATGAGATTGAGGACTATGAGGGCCACGACAGGCGTGAAGTCCACCCTTGAACGGCGAAGGGACGTGATTCCCTTGAACAGGTTCAAGTAGGGGTCCACGATACGACCCAGGAAATCGGAGACCTTCTCCACTCCGGACGGCCCACCATTGGCACCATTGCCGCTTGTGTAGCCGTAGCCGCCATAGCCGCTGCGCCAGCCGTTCATCCTGCTGAATCCAACGACCCACGAAAGGATTATCCTCACGACTATGAGGAACGAATACAGGCCAAGCACGCCTGCAAGAAAAGAGCAAATCCCTTTGAAGAACTCCATAAAGCCCCTCCAGAAACTACAGCGCACAACAGCTGCAGTTCAAAACGAATCATTCGGCGTACACATCGTGCACGCTCTGGCATTCCTTCAATGCCTCCATGAGCTCAGGAGAGCCGTCCACATTGAACCTTTGGTCGGCGACTACCCTGCGGGGACGTCCTTCAAGGTTTCCGTCGTCCCCAACGTTTGGATAGACGACGAACATGAGCTCCGCAGTGCCCCTGTGCTTTGAGCATACGCTGCGAATCTCCTTTATGGCGCTTCTTCCGCTCTGGCTCTGGTCAAGCTCAAGGCACACCCTCACAGCACGCGAGGGCTTCATCTGCATTGGATCTCCAAAGACGCTGTCTGCACTGAATCCAAGCTTGTCGTTGTATGTCTTGAAGCTTCCATGCACCCCAATTATCTTTCCAAGCGCAACGCCCATGGAGCACAACGCCCACTGTTTGGGGAACACCGTGACATCCACCTTGCCGTTGTAGTCCTCTATTGAGATGTGCCCCATCTTGGAGCCGGTCTTGGTCGTGATCTCACGCATCTCGGATACCATTCCAATGAAGTCGTACTTCACCCCCTCGCGTATGCGGTCCGGCTTGGAGAGGTCAAGCCTCACGCAGGCGTCCCAGCAGGCCTTGTACCTATCAAGGGGATGACCCGAGACGTAGAATCCAAGGTAGGACTTCTCTATTTCAAGCTTCTCCATGAAGTCATAGTCAGGCATGGTCTTCATCTCAAAGCTGGAGGTTCCCTCCTCTGCAGCATCGAAGAGCAGGTTCTGGCCAAAGGTCTGGGCCTCCTTGTCCTCCTTGACGGACTTTATGGCATCGTTGTAGTTGGCGATCAATGTTGGGCGGTTGTAGCCAAACGAATCGAAGGCCCCGGCGTTGATGAGTCCGTCCAGAACGCCTGAATTCAATACCTTTGGGTCGCTACGGCGGACGAAGTCAAGGAAATCGGTATACGGCCCGTTTTCGTGCCTTTCGTCCAGGATGGCCTGCACGGTCGTGGCACCAACGCCCTTTATGCCTGCAAGCCCGTATATGAGCTCTCCATTGACGACGTTGAAGTATGTCTCGGAGTCGTTGATGCTTGGTGGAAGGATCTTGATGCCAATGCTCTTCACGTAGTCAAGGTATTCCTTGTACTTGTCGCCGGATCCTATCTCGTTGGTGAGGTTGGCGGCCATGAACTCCGCCTTGTAGTGGCATTTGAGGTATGCCGTCCTGTATGCGAGAAGCGTGTAGCACACACTGTGGCTCTTGTTGAATCCGTAGCTTGCGAAAGGCTCGAGCATCGTGAAGATGTCAGCTGCATGCTGGGCGTCCCTGCCCATCGCCACGGCTCCGGCTATGAACTTCTCCCTTTGGGCCGGCATCTCCTTCTTCTTCTTCTTTCCCATTATCTTTCGCAGGGTGTCTGCTTCTGCAAGCGAGAAACCCGCAATGATCTGGGCTACACGCATGACCTGCTCCTGATAGACGATGACGCCATAGGTCGGCTTGAGAAGGTCCACCAGGTCCGGGTCAGGATACACGACGGGGTGCCTGCCCTGCTTGGAGTCTATGTACTGCGGGATGTACTGCATTGGGCCCGGGCGGTAGAGCGATACCATTGCGTCCAGCTCGTCGAACCTCGTAGGTTCGAGCAATCTCAGGTTCTTCTGCATTCCCGGACTTTCAAGCTGGAACACCATCATGCTGTCACCTTTGGACAGCATGGCGAAGGTCTCCTTGTCATCGTCCGGAACCTTTTCGAGGTCGAACGATGGATCCTTCTTGTGTATGAGCCTTACCGTATTCCTAAGGAGAGTGAGCGTCTTGAGACCCAAGAAGTCCATCTTGACAAGTCCGCACTGCTCAAGGAACGTCATCGTGTACTGAGTGGAGATGCCGCCCGTCTTTGGATCACGATAGAGCGGCACATAGTCCTTGAGGGCCGTCTTTCCAATGACAACGCCGCAGGCGTGCGTGGACACGTGGCGGGCAAGGTTCTCAAGCCTTAGCGAAACGTCAAAGAGCTCTTCGTATACACCGCCTCTGTCCCTCACCTCCTGAAGTTCAGGGGAAGTGCGTATCGACCACTCCAGAAGCGACGATACATGGGCCTCCTTGGCCTCATCTGGAAGAACGTCCAATATGAACTTGGTTATGCGGTTGGACTCATCGAAAGGTATGTCAAGGACTCTGGCCACGTCCTTTACAACGGCCTTGGCCTTGAGGGTTCCAAACGTGGCTATCTGGCCCACACGGTCCACCCCGTAGTGGTCAGTCACATAGTCTATGACGCTCTGGCGTCCTTCGAAGCAGAAGTCTATGTCAAAATCAGGAAGAGAGACTCTTGAAGGGTTGAGGAACCTCTCGAACAGCAGGTCGTGGGCTATAGGGTCCACGTTCGTGATATCCACGCAGTAGGCTACAAGCGAGCCTGCACCGGAGCCTCTTCCTGCCCCTACAGGTACATCGTGGGTCTTGGCCCAGTAGATGTAGTCGCGCACTATGAGGTAGTAGCCGTCGAACCCCATCCTCAGGATGACGCTCAGCTCGTAGTTGAGCCTTTCCTCAAGGACCTTGCGCTGCTCCGGATTGTCCTTGTATCCGGGGTAGCGTCTTTCAAGACCCTGCCACGAAAGCGCAGTCAGATACTCCTTGGTATCCTTGTACTCGGGAGGGACGTCTACGCTTGGAAGCAGAGGGCCTGGGAATTCTATCTTGAAATTGCAGCGCTCGGCTATCTTGACCGTATTCTCAATGGCATCGGGGTATTTGGAGAAGAGGTCGGCCATCTCGTCTCCGCTCTTCATGTAGAATTCCTCGGTTTGGAACCTCATTCTGTCTGTATCGGACTTCTTTTTCACGGTTCCTATGCAAAGCAGGATATCGTGTGCGTTGTGGTCGGACTTCTCAATGTAGTGTATGTCGTTGGTGGCCACGATTGGGATGTCCAGGTCCCTTGCCAGTTTCACAAGCCTTGGAAGGACCGTGGTCTCCTCAGGGATGAAGTGGTTCTGTATCTCTATGTAGTACCTGTCGCCAAAGAGCTCCTTGTACCATTTGGCCTTCTCGTAGGCTTCGTCCATGTAGTCGTTCAGGAGCTTCTGTGGAATCTCCCCCGCAAGGCAGGCCGACATGCAAATGAGCCCCTCGCTGTGCTCCTTGAGGGCCTCCTCGTCTATCCTTGGCTTGTAGTAGAAGCCTTCAAGGTACGAGATGCTGTTGAGCTCCATGAGGTTGTGGTAGCCCTTGTCGTTCATTGCAAGGAGGATGAGATGGTAGTAGCGGTTGCCCGGGTCCTTGTTGGCCCTGCCGGCTGGAGAGATGTAGAACTCGCACCCAGGGATGGGCTGTATACCCGCATCGTTGCAGGCCTTGTAGAACTCCATGACGCCAAACATGTTGCCGTGGTCCGTTATGGCAAGGGCCTTCATGCCAAGCTCCTTGGCCTTTGCAACGTACTTCGAGCACGAAGCGGCTCCGTCAAGCAAAGAATAGTCCGTATGGTTGTGGAGGTGTACGAATTCCGTCATCTGGTCTCCTTGAAGCTCCCGGTTCCATTCCTGTCCAATCCCAGTTTCAATCTCACCGTGGAAAAGCCTCACATTCCAATTTAGCAGAAAAACCTCTTTCTGCACAGATTCATGCCACCGATTGGTGTTGCCAATTCAGAACGGTTGGGATAGTTTTACACCATGCAGATGAGTCAGCACGGAAATCACGCAAATCAAAATGGAAACCAGGATAGAAGCTTCCTTGCAGAGGAACCGGTAGGAAAGCTAATGGCAAAGCTCGCCCTTCCAACGGTTGTGGCGCAACTCATAAACATGCTCTACAACATCGTGGACCGCATATACATAGGACACATTCCAGAGACGGGCGCGTTGGCCCTCACCGGCGTTGGAGTATGCCTTCCAATCATCCTCATAGTATCTGCATTCGCCGCGCTGGTTGGAAGCGGCGGAGCACCAAGGGCCTCCATAGCGATGGGCCGCGGAGACAACCGGCAGGCCGAGCTCATAATGGGCAACTGCTTCACACTCCAAATCATCATATCCATCGTACTCACAGTGTTGATCTACGTCTTCTGCGAGCCAATACTCCTTCTGTTTGGGGCCTCCCAGAACACGATTCCCTACGCAGTGGACTACATGAAGGTCTACTCACTGGGAACCCTCTTCGTGCAGTTCTCCCTTGGGATGAACATGTTCATAACTACCCAAGGCTTTGCAACCACAAGCATGGTCACAATCATAGTCGGAGCCGTCAGCAACATAGTGCTCGACCCAATCTTCATCTACACCTTTGGAATGGGCGTCAAAGGAGCGGCCCTTGCAACCATAATCTCCCAGGCTCTCTCCGCCGCATGGATAGTCTCGTTCCTGTTTGGAAAGAAAACCACTCTGCACATGAGAAAGGAGAACCTGAGACTGCAGTCATCTGTGGTCGTCCCCGTCATCACCCTTGGCCTTGCCGCCTTCATAATGCAGAGCACGGAGAGCATCATATCCATATGCTTCAACTCCTCGCTTCTCAAATACGGCGGCGACTTGGCCGTTGGAGCCATGACCATATGCTCAAGCGTCATGCAGTTCGCAATGCTCCCTCTCAGCGGACTTGGACAGGGCACGCAGCCAATAATCAGCTACAACTTTGGAGCCCGCAACAAGGACCGCGTCAAGAAAGCCTTTGGTCTGCTCGTCAAGGTAAACGCCATATACGCATTCACGCTTTGGCTCTGCGTCATGGCCTTCCCACAGATATTCGCACGCATCTTCACAGACGTAGAAGGCTTGGTCTCCTACACCGCGCCCATGCTAAGAATCTACATGGCAATCACAGGCCTTTTCTCCATTCAGATGGCCTGCCAGACCACGTTCACCTCCATAGGCTACGCAAAATCCTCCATCATGGTCGCCTGCATGAGAAAGATAATCCTCCTCATCCCCCTCATCTACATCATGCCCGCCCTGCTCTCCAACCAAGTCCTCGCGGTCTTCCTCGCAGAACCCATCGCCGACATCCTCTCGGTGGCCTTCTGCTCCATCCTCTTCGCCTCCCAATTCAAGAAGGCCCTGCGCTCGCTTGATTAGACCGATGTCCTTGAACGTTGCATCCGCGCAACCACTTTCGCACGTTGGTTGCGCAAAAGTTCCTCCAGAACATTTAATAAAAACAGCATTTTCTTTGAATCATTAAACTTCCATTGCATAAAAAGGTGTTTTTTCCGTTTTTATGCAAAACACACAGACAACCAAACGCCCAGGAAGTCAAACAGCTGTTTTCGCCAAAAAGAGTACAAAAAAAATGAGGGTCTTCCACTGAAAACGTATTTTCTGCACCAGAAGTGGAAAATCTTCCACAAAATCCAAGAATTTCGTCATTACAGTGGATTTTGTGCCAATCTAGGTTCTTCCGAATTTTTGTTGGTCAATAGGAGAAAGGAGTTTTTCCTTTCAGTGGACGATTGAAAAAGTAGGATGTCCACAGCTACGGCAGACGATGCTATTCTGACATTGA
>CAVBWZ010000020.1:0-35960 GCA_963599445.1 Bacteroidaceae bacterium | reverse complement strand
AAATCAGTAAAAATCGATTATCTGACTATTGGAGAATGGAAATTCTACGTTGAAGGTTACAATAAAGATGGAAAACTCTTGGCCAAATCAGAACCAAAGGAAGTTTTGATAGAGACAGGTAAAACTTCTAATACAAGATATGTTCTTGATTGGATAAAAGGGGGTGGAAAGTTAAGGCTTTCGATAAAAGTCCAAACCTCAAAAGTAGATTACATTGAATGCACATTGTACAGACAAGACAATAATACCAATCCAATTCTTTATAAAGTAGATAAAAAGAAATCAGAATCGGACGGTGGGCTATATAGTTTTGAAGAATCGTTCGATGTTCCTTCAGGATTTTATAATTCTGAGATTGTAATGAAAAATACAGATGGTTTACAAATTGGAGCAACCTTGCATCCATCAGTACATATATATAACGAATTCGAGTCTTATTACGACTTTTCTTGGGAGAAACTTCAAAGCCTACTACCTATTGTTGACACTCCAACTCCAGACATCGACGAGAATGATCATCTATATTGTGATTCGACAATTCATCTTAAAACCGAAGAGGACAATACACGGATATTCTATTCCTTTAATAACAGTGGCAACTACACAGAGTATCCCAAAGAAGGAATAAGTATTCCCAATTATTATGTGAGGGCAATCACACTCAATGTCCGAGCAGAAAAGAACAATCTGACAGCATCAGAAGTAAAATCGTTTACATATCAAATTAAACACAAGGCAACATACAAAGCAAAAAATGACGCTACTTGCCTCGAATCTGGAAATATAGAATACTGGGAATGTGATTATTGCAAAAAGAAATTCAAAGAAGAGACATGCGAAACTGTTCTCAACAGTGTGGAAATCCCTGCACTTGGGCACAAAGAAGTCAAGCATGAAGCAAAGCCCGCCACCTGTGAGGAAATTGGTTGGAATGCATACGTTACATGCTCCAGATGCGAATACAGCACCTACGAAGAGGTAAAGGCCCTAGGGCATTCCTTGGAGCACCACGATGCAAAAGAACCGACCTGCACTGAAGTTGGATACGATGCATATGAAACATGCTTACGATGCACATACACCACATATGCTGAAAAGCCAAAGCTTGGCCATGATTTCATAAACCACGATGCAATAGGACCAACATGTGTCAACGATGGATGCAGAGAGTATGTCACCTGTTCAAGATGTAGCTATACTACATATGAGAAAATAGAAGCATTAGGTCATGACGAAATTAGACATGATTCGCAAGAGGCAACTTGTACAGAAAAAGGCTGGGATGCCTACATTACATGCAAAAGATGCGACTATACGACATACAATGAAATACCAGCAAAGGGACATTCTTCTGAACACCTAAACAGAATTGAGCCAACATGTACGAAGAACGGAAACGTTGAATACTGGCATTGCAAAACGTGCAATAAAGATTTTGGCAACAAGGAATGCGACACAGAACTTGAATCAATCATTGTCCCTGCTTTGGGCCATAATCTGGACAAAATTAAAGAAAAAGAACCAACTTGCACCGAAGCAGGGTACCTAGCATATGAAGCATGTTCAAAGTGCGATTACACAACATACAAGGAGAAACCAGCTTTAGGTCATGCAGAAGTCAAGCATGAAGCAAAGCCCGCCACCTGTGAGGAAATTGGTTGGAATGCATACGTTACATGCTCCAGATGCGAATACAGCACCTACGAAGAGGTAAAGGCCCTAGGGCATTCCTTGGAGTACCACGATGCAAAAGATCCTACTTGTACTGAAATTGGATATTCCAGTTATGAAACATGCTCGAGATGCAATTATACTACGCGCACTGACATACCAGCCAAGGGACATTCTCCAGTGCATCATGATGTGGTTGTTGCAACATGTACAACAAAAGGCAATATCGAATACTGGAATTGCAGTACATGTAAAAAGAACTTCATAGACAGCAAATGTGAAAACGAGTCAAGCTCGGTTTACACACCATCCTTGGGGCATGATTACCAAAACTATAGATGCACACGATGCAATGTGTTGGGTTATGGTCCATCAGGAGGACGGATTATATACGATTGTGACGCAGATAATGGTTCAGATGGAACAGAAGCTGGTCCTGATGGTTTAATGTCTTCAGTCTGTAGATGGAGGTTTATAGAACAAACCAGCCAAGCCATTTCGCAAAGTTGCGTCTTTGGCTGTAAGTTTGTCACTGGATCTGCGATATCATCTGGAGCAAAAGAAACTGGAATTGGCTTTGGAAGAAGTAATACTGAAAAGCTTGTAGAATCAATGGGTGATAATGCTTGGATAGGCGGTGCTGATTATACAGATAACTATGCTGCAAAACTTGCATATGACTATTCGATAACAAACAATGGACACACCTTCTCTGATTGGTATCTGCCATCATATGAAGAATTGAAACTTATCAACAAATACAATTGCTGGAGTAGTACGGAATACAGTTCAACGAAAGCTTATTACTATTCTCCAGGGAAAACAGATGAAAGATTAACGACATATAAAACTGTATACGGTGTACGTTATTTCCTAGAAAATGAGCCATATGGCCATGATTACACAAGCAGAGTATTCCAGAATTTGGAATGCACTCAAGATGAAATAACTCGATTTACATGTAATAATTGCGGATATTCGTATGATGTCACTTCTGCTAAAGCGACGGGTCATTCTCTCAGTCACTTTGCTGGAGTTGATCCAACTTGTACTAAGGAAGGAAACGTTGAGTATTGGCATTGCAACACTTGCAACAAGGACTTTGAAAATCAAGAAGGCAACACTGAAATTGCATCAACCATTGTCCCTGCATTAGACCACAATTTAACTTTTTTCGAAAGCAAAAAACCGACTTGCACTGAACCTGGGCATTCTGCATATGAAACATGCTCAAGATGTGACTACACAACATACAAAAAACTTGATGCAACCGGCCATGATTACCAAAATTTCAAATGCTCAAATTGCGGAACTTGGTTTATAGGACCTGCTGGAGGATATGTATTCTATGACTGTGATGCAGATAATAATACGAATGGAACTGAAGCAGGACCAGATGGTTTGGTATCCACTGAATGTGGATGGAGGTATTTGGAAGTAGCCCCTTCAGATATTTCCATAACTTCTACTTCTGATCAAACTTCAGGTATGGGGATTGATAGGTTCTCATTTGGTTTATACAGGTTAAACCCTTACGAATCAAATAGATTCGTAAACAAAACAACTACATATTCCGTTGAGGATTGTACTCGTACTGAAATAGGTTATGGTAGAATAAATACAAATCTTCTTGTTTCAACTAGAGGAGACTTCACATATACAACTTCAAACATCAAAAAATGTTATGAAATTGGTACATATGCAGCAAAACTTTGTAGAGATTATTCACTCGAAAAAAATGGAATCGTGTTTAATGATTGGTTCCTTCCATCAAAAGATGAACTCTTAGAAATGTATAAATGTTTTTCTTCTGGCAATATTGCAGAATTTCAGACCGATGAAGACAATAAACCATATTACTGGAGTTCATCTGAATATCCTGAAGGCTTAACTCACGGAAACGCTTCGTGGTATGTGGATTTTTTCGATGGAGAAGCTGACTGGGGAATGGGCATGTCTTCCTATCTAAGGGTTCGAGCAATTAGAGCCTTCAGCGAAAAAGAGCCAAATGGCCATCACTTTGTTGTTAATGAAGTTTTGCCAACATGTAATTCAGTAGGAAGAGTTGATTACAATTGTTCTGTATGTGGGTATTCATATAGCATTGATAAAGAAATGACAGAACATGTTTTTGTAAACGGTCAATGTTCTACTTGCGATGTCTCATATTCACATTTGAGAGAAGGAGAAGAAGGACTTTATGGTGGATACATCTTCTATGACTGTGATTATGACAATGAGTTTGGGAATGCAGATGGGCTTGAATCGTCTATTTGTGGCTGGCGTTTTGCAGAAGTGTATAACGGCTCCTTTGAAGGAAATGAAATCGTGCCTTATGATGTTCCATATGATTTTACAACCTCAGAAAAAATTGGCTCCAGCTTATTCAATGCCTTGAAAATCAAAGAAGCAACCGAAAACCCCAATCTTTACTTTGACGAAATTGTTAGCAAACTACAGTTCAATATTGGAGGCAAAAAAGTGGGAGGATGGCGTATTGCTTCAATCAAAGAACTCAGCCAAATCCATGATACATTTTTCTCCTTGGGGAAAGGGAGCTTTGAATCCAAAGTTTATTACTCATCAACAATAAACAAATGGCGTAAAGCATCAACTTATGACTTCCAGAAAAATAGCATAGGGGAAGGCAGTTCTCCAATCGCAGATTACTTAATCGTCAAATACTATTGATTCAGTTAAGAGCTATTTAAACAATACAACAAAAGGGCTGCAGCCATGGTCGATAAGACCTTGTGGCGCAGCCATTTGTCGTTTGAAACAGGGAAGGGGATTAGAAGTCAGCCAGCTGGATGTCCTTGACGGTGTAGTCGTAGTCAACGCCGTTGATGGAGAACTTGGTCTCCTCACCCTTTTCAAGGTTGTAGAGCTTCTGGCCAAGAGGGGCCTTGAAGTTGAGGATGTTCTTGGTTGGGTCGGACTCCCATGGTCCCATGATGGTGTAGGTGACTTCCTCGCCGGTGGCGTTGTCATGGAACGTGGCCTTGGTTCCAAAGCTTACATACTGGAGGTCAACGTCCTCAGGCTTGACGACCTGGGCTACGGAGATTTCATCGGTGAGTTTGTTCATGAGGAAGTTCAGATTCTTCTGCTTGTCCTTGCCGTACTGGTACTCGGCGTTCTCACGAAGGTCTCCAAGCTCCCTTGCGGTTCCAATCTCCTTGGAGTTCTCTGGAATCTCGACGTTCATGATGTGGTCGAGCTCGGCTGTCTTTGCATCAAGCAAAGCCTGAGTGCAGAGAAGACCCTTTGGAATTATCTTCTTCTTGTCTATGGCCTTGTTTGGGTTGTCGCCAGTTATGGCCTCCCAATCCTCTGGGAACTTCGTTGAGATGTAGTGCTTCACGGAGAGCTTGCTGGTCTCTATATCAGGGATGCCCTTCAGCATTGAGTAGAGCTTCTGGGCCTGATAGGCATCGGCTTGGTCGAGATAGCGGTAGACGAGCCTATCCTCTGTAAAGAGGTTGGCGTCAAGGAGCTTCTGGCGTTTCTTGTTCTCAGAGACATCGGTCTGATTGTCTATCTTCCTGTTGACGACGGCAAGGAGGGAGAGCTTGGTGAGAAGAAGGGACTCGGAGGAGCATTTGGCCTTGGCCCAGTCCTTGTCTGAGAACGTCTTGTCCAAGTAGAGGAAGAAGTCGGGGTCCTCCTTGTAGTTGAGGGCGGCCTGTGCAAGGACCTTGGTCAGTGCGTTCTTGCGTGGGCCTTTGCGGATGCAGTCGGCCATGTAGGTCGTCATGTATAGAGGATAAAGGGAGATGAGGATGTCCTGCCAGTTCTCTTCGCTGTCCATGATGCCGTCTATGAAGGCCCTCTTGAGCTCCGCATCCTGGATGGATGTGAAGAACTGCCCCACGTTGGAGATGCGTGCATAGTAGTCGGCGAACGTGCCGTTGACGTTCACGAAGCTCATGCCGTTGCGGCCCTTGAGCTCGTTGAGGACCAGATATGCTATGATGCCTTCGTTGCCTGAGGTTTGGGCCTTGCCCTCGAAGAACGCGACTATGTTTGCAAACTCGTCGCTGTCCGTCTGGCCTTTGTGGGCGATGAAGTCCTTCATTATCTTTATCTTCTCGTAGATGTCCTTTGCGTTCTTGAAGAGGCTCAGAGTCTTCTCTTCATATGTGATTGGACTTGTCCTGAGGACGTAGATGTCGTTTGAGCTCTCGCTTATGCCAAAGTAGGGGTTCGTCGTAAGTTCCTTCTTCGCCGCTGCGGCCCATGCCGAGTATTCCTTTTCAGTGAGGATGGACGGGCATATCTCAGCCTTCATCTGCTTGAACGATGCCTGATCGCCAAATGAGGAGAGGAGTACCTTGAGACCCCACTGGATGTCCTGCTTGAACTTTGCAGCGAGCCTTTCCTTTGGAACGGCGGCCTTGAGGACCCAGATATGACTCTTTGGCAGAACCCTCAGGCTCTTGAACGCCATTGAACAGCTCATCGTATGGGTTCCTTTGCCTGCAAACATTATCTGCATCTCGTCTTTGAGGATCTTCATTATCCTACCAAGCTTCCAGGTCTCGTGGTACACGAAGGCTCCTTCCACGAACTCGATCTCCTTTTCGAACTTCTCTATGGCAACGTTGATGTTGAGGTAGTCGTTGAGGATTCCAGTATTGCTAAGGCAGTACTCAAGCCTTGGATTGTCCTTGTACTTCTCCTTCCACAGCTCGATGAGTCTGTCTCTGGACGCAAGGTCGTGCGGTGCGTACTTGATTATGGCCTTTAGTATGTCGATGTTGGTGTTGTTGTCGAAATTTCCTTTCTCGTATATGTAGTTGAGGAAGTACACACCTTTCTCGCTGCCCATTGAGTCCGCGATCTTGGATGCAAGGCCAATGAGGTATTCAGGGCTCTCTCCCTTGAGGGAGACGATCTTGGCCCACACGTTCTTGAGGGCGGTGAGGTCCTGGGCCTTTATGTGCCTGCGGATGATGCTGCGGTAGTAGTTGAGCGCAGTCTGAGTCTCGCCCTTGGCCTCGAAGTATGAAGCCAGCTTGTAGAGGACCTCGGTCTCTTCGAAGTCGACCTTCACGAGCCTTTCCCATGTCTCTATCTTCTTCTCTTCGTTCTTGAGCGTTTCGTAGCAGTCGGCAAGGACCTTGAGTGCATACGAACTCTCGTTGAACGTGAGTATCTTGTTGCCGAGATAGATCACCTCATCCCATCTGGAGGCTTCGTAGTACTGCTCAAGCACAGTGAAGATGTATCTGTCGTCCATAGGATGACGGCCTGTTATGGTCGCCAGATACCTTATGGCTATTGAATTGCTATGGTTCTCCTCCAAAAGGGCTTCGCAAGCGCTTTTGAACTCCTGCCTGTCCTCAGCCTCCGTAAGCTTTGCAGCGGCTTCGTCAAGCTTCTTGAAATCGTCCACACCCACAGAGGCTATATTGGTGTTCTGCCATAAATCATTGCTAATCAAGTCTCTAACTTCAGTTGCAGTCATTTTTTGCTCCTTGTTCTGCTTCCTGCTTTCATCGTAGGTGAAAGGTAAATAAAAAAGGGCAGACATTCGCCTGCTCAGGTATGTGCTTTTGTTCTTTGTCTTTATCTACGTTCATAAAGTAACACAAAAAAATCTTTTGGGCAACAAAATTATGCTTCTGCTGTACTCCTTCTGGGCTTTCTGCAGAGCTTTCTGCGAGGCTCCGGCCCGGCACTAGGGCCTGGCATCGTTGGCGTTTGCTGGAGCTTATAGGGGTTTATGAGGCAATTGTTGGATGGTTTTAGAAATTTTGCTTATTATGTACAAAATTTGTGGTGAAATACTATTGAAATGTTAAGGATTTTTTCCAAAAACAGCTTGTCCGGTATTCAAAAAAACTATGATTGATGCTAATGTATGTGTATGGAAAGAAGAGTGAAGATAGCCCCGTCAGTCCTGTCTGCGGACTTTTCGGACATGAGGGAGGCTTTGAAGCAGATCGATGAAAGTGCGGCGCCATGGGTGCACCTTGACGTCATGGACGGATCGTTCGTTCCAAACATAACGTTTGGTCCAAAGTTCATCCAGGACGCAAGACCCCATTCCAAGCTTTTCTTCGATACCCATCTCATGATAGATGACCCAATAAGGTATGTAGAGCAGTTCGTATCGGCTGGGTCGCAGGCCGTAACGGTCCACTACGAGGCATGCAAGGATGTGGTTTCAGTCCTTAGAAGGATAAGGAAGCTTGGCTGCCTTGCAGGTATCTCCATAAGACCCGCCACGGACGTAGGTGTGCTTGGACCAATTCTGGACGAAGTTGACATTGTCCTTGTGATGAGCGTCAATCCAGGTTTTGGAGGACAGAGCTTCATTCCTTCCAGCCTAGACAAGGTGAAGTGGCTTGTCAGTGAAAGAGGGGAGAGAAGATATCTCGTGTCGATCGACGGAGGCATAAACGAAAGGACCATGCCTGACGTATATGAAGCGGGTGTTGATGCAGCCGTCACAGGGTCCGCCTTCTTCAAGGCGTCGGACAAGAAGCTCTTCGTGGACAGGATGTCCATAGGCATGAGGTGATTTTGGCATGAGGGCGGTTGTTCAGAGGGTGAAGGATGCAAGCGTCACGGTGGACGGAGTTCAGGTAGGAGCCATAGAGGAAGGGCTTTTGGTCTATCTTGGCGTTGCGGACAGCGACGACGAAAGCGTTTGCACGAAGATGGCGGAGAAGATATCCAAGCTGAGGATTTTCAGGGACGAAAACGACAAGATGAACCTAAGCGTTGGGGATATCAACGGATCCTTCCTTGTAGTGAGCCAGTTCACGCTGTATGCTAACATCCGCAAGGGCAATAGGCCTTCATATGACGAAGCAGGGAAGCCTGAGCATGCGAACAGGCTCTACGAGCACTTCATGAAGGTGCTTAGGGACAAAGGCTTTTGCGTAGAGCATGGCCTGTTTGGGGCGCACATGCATGTGTGCTACGAAAACGACGGACCTGTGACGATCCTCGTGGATTCGGACGACCTGTTCACTGGGAAGTGAACCTTGGAATCTTGGATGGTTGATTAGATAGACATTAGGAGTTTTGCTATGGCTAAAGAGAAGATTGTTGAAAACAAAGAGAACGATATGCTCAAGCACAAGATGGAGGCCCTTGAAGCTGCAAGGCAGCAGATAGACAAGGAGTTTGGAAAGGGCTCTCTCATGAGGCTTGGAGACAGCTCCGTATCCAAGAACGTAGAGGTCATTCCTTCAGGTTCCATTCTGCTGGACGAAGCGCTAGGTGTTGGAGGATACCCAAGGGGTAGGGTAATAGAGATATACGGACCGGAGTCGTCTGGAAAGACCACGTTGGCGCTTCATGCAATAGCCGAGGCCCAGAAGGCTGGAGGGATCGCAGCCTTCATAGATGCAGAGCATGCACTTGACCCCGCCTATGCAAAAAAGCTGGGAGTCAACACAGACGAGCTTTGGATATCCCAGCCAGACAGTGGAGAACAGGCACTGGAAGTCGCAGAGTCGTTGGTAAGAAGCGGTGCCGTTGACATAATAGTCGTCGACTCCGTTGCAGCCCTCACTCCTCAGGCTGAGCTGGAAGGAGACATGGGGGATTCCCACATGGGTCTTCAGGCACGTCTTATGAGCCAGGCATTGAGGAAGCTCACAGGAATACTTGCAAAAAGCAAGACGACCATCATCTTCATCAACCAGATACGAATGAAGATTGGCGTCATGTTTGGAAACCCTGAGACGACCACCGGTGGAAACGCCCTCAAGTTCTACAGCTCGGTCAGAATGGATGTTCGTAAGATAGAGACCATTTCAAAGGGAGCTGACGAGTTCATTGGAAACAGGGTCAGGGTCAAGATCGTAAAGAACAAGGTTGCACCTCCGTTCAGGAAGGTGGAGCTGGACCTCTACTTCAACGAAGGCATCTCCTATGCAGGAGGGCTTTTGGATGGAGCGTTGAAGTACGGATTCCTTGAGAAGACGGGATCCTGGTATTCCTACAACGGAGAGAAGATAGGCCAGGGAAGGGACAATGCAATAACGTTCCTCAAGCAGAACCCTGATGTCATGTCGGAACTTGATGGAAGGCTGAGGGTTGCAATGTTCGGCTCATCCGACACGGCAGCCCAGCCAGCATCAGAAGAGTAGTCGATGAGATTTCAAGGAAGGCTCGCTGAATGGTAGAATTCCACACCTCCGCATACGATGGACCCCTCGATGTCCTTCTGTCGTACATACAGAAGGCAGAGATAAACATCTATGACATTCCAATAGCTCAGATTACTGATCAGTTCCTCGAATACATCCACAATGCGGAGCAGATTGGGCTTCAGGACTTGTCGGAGTTCTACAAGATGGCTGCCGAGCTCATTTGGATAAAGAGCCAGATGATGCTTCCAATAGAAGTCGAATTCGACGAAGAATACGTAGACCCAAGGGAGGAGCTTGTAGAAAGGCTTCTGGAATACTCAAAGTTCAAGAAGTATTCCGAGCTCCTCATGGGTACTGACAAGTCAGACGACTTCGTTGTTGCAAGGAAGCAGTCCGAGTTCATGGTTCCGTTCTCAGACGAAGAGCTTTGGGAGGACGTGACGGTCCAGGACCTTCTTGAGACGTTCGCAAGGATGATGAAGGACTACAACTTCATTGAAGAGAAGGTCTTCAACATATACGAGGATGTATCGGAGAAGGAGAAGGTCGCCCTTATGAACGAACTGTTCGAAACCCGCGACACGATAATGTTCTCCGACCTTTTCGTAAAGAAGACTCCAGAACATGTAATATGCTCGTTCCTTGCGGTCCTTGAAGCGGTTAAGGACAAGATAGTCCTTGTAGACCAACCGGAACCGTTTGGAGACATGGTCCTCACGAAGCGTCCCATGGACTGGAACCCAAACCTTGCCGACGACTACGACGACCAATACGATGAGATTGTAGAGAACCAACTGGAAGATCAGGATGACTTCTCAATAGTGGAAGACGAAAACGGAGAGGAAGGCGAAGAAGACGTAGAGGACGACTCAAACGACAAGTTTGATGATGACTTGGACGTTTGATTTAGGCTATAATCTACAGGATGACTTTAAGTGAAAACGCCAGATTGATCGAAGCTGTTCTCTTTTTGGAAAACGAACCCCTGTCCGTAGAAAGGATATGCAGGATGACGGGGTTGGAGGAAAGCAAGGCAAGGGAAGCCCTTTCAGAGCTCTCCGAGGCATTCTATTCCGCTGACCACGGACTTGCATTGGTGGAATCTGCAGAGACCTTTTCGTTCGTTCCGTGCACGAACCTCAATGACAAGCTACGTGCGTGCTACGGAAAGAAGATAGACAAACGCCTTTCGAAGGCCGCAATGGAGACGTTGGCAATCGTGGCGTATTCGCAGCCGATCACAAGGGGAGAGATAACGAAGATAAGAGGCGTTGTCTCAGACTCCATCATAAGGATTCTAAGGGAAAGGGACTACATCAAGGTCGTTGGAAGGAAGGACGTACAAGGGCATCCATGCCTCTATGGGACAACGAGGAAGTTCCTGTACACATTCAAGCTTGAGACCATAAGTGCACTGCCAAGGCTTTCGGAAATAGACAGACAGAGGTTCGAGAAAGAAGATGAAGATTGAGTATCCAATACGATTGCAGAGCTACCTCGCAAAATGCGGAGTCGGCTCGAGAAGAGGCTGCGAAGAGCTCATAGCACAAGGCCGCGTGATGGTCAACAACAAAAAAGTCACGGAGCTTGGGACGAAGGTCAACGAAGACGACATAGTCTACGTTGACGACATGCTTGCGGAACCCGAGGAGAGGAACTACTACTATGCCCTCAACAAACCAAAGGGATATGTGTGCACGAACTACGATCCAAACGAGACGGCATACGCAAGGGACCTCATAGACGTTCCTGAAAAGGGTCTTCTCTTCAACGTTGGAAGGCTGGACAAGGACTCCCAGGGGCTCATCCTGTTCACCAACGATGGTGACTTTGCGAACCTCATAATGCATCCGTCGTCCGAAACCGAGAAGGAGTATATCGTCAGAACCGACCTGGAGATTCTCAAAAAGGACATGGATGATGCGTACAGGGGTCTGATAAGGCCTTACAGGATAAAGTCTTACAGAATCCTTGGAAAGCGCGATGCAAGCGTTGTCCTCACGGAAGGCAAGAACAGGGAGATAAGGAACATGTTCGAAGCCATGGGATACGAAGTAAAAAGGCTCACAAGGGTGAGGATCGGACACATAGAGCTTGGAGAACTTGGACTTGGAAAGTACAGGAAACTGACGAAAAGCGAGGTGAACTCCCTCATAGAAGACGCAAGGGGGAGAAAGGCAAGATGATAGTCGCCATAGACGGACCGGCGGGAGTGGGGAAGAGCTCCATAGCCAAGATGGTGTCGGAAGAACTTGGAATGTACTACCTCAATTCAGGGAACTTCTACCGGGGAATAACGTACAGGATACTCAACCATGGATTGGATCCATCAAAGCCACATGACTGCGTGAAGGCCGCCATGGATGCACAGTTCGATGTCAAGGATGGACGCTTCTACCTTGATGGGGAGGATGTGGAGGACAAGCTCCACCACCCATCCATTGACATATGGACATCCAAGGTGTCCGTCAACCCTCAGGTGAGAAGCATAGTCAACGAAAGGATCCATGACCTGACAAAGAGGATGGACGTGGTTGCAGAGGGGAGGGACATGACGACGGTCGTGTTCCCGGATGCGGAGCACAAGTTCTTCTTCGATGCACTTCCACAGATAAGGGCGAAAAGGCGCTACGACCAGAATCCTGGGGTCATGGACTACGACACCATACTCAAGGAGATAAACGAGAGGGATGCAATAGACAGGAACAAGCCCGTTGGCGGACTAAAAATTGCACCAGATGCCGTTTATATAGATACTTCATACTTGACCATAAGTGAAGTTTGTGAGAAAGTGATAAAAGCCGTAAAAGGCACATCTATAAAGTAGAAATATAAGGATCAGGAGAACAAAAGTGTCTGAAGAAAGAGAAATGCAAAACAAAGATACCGAGATGCAGAGCGTACTGCAGGAGGAATATCTAAAATCTCTTGATGGAATCGAGGACGGTCAGCTCGTTACCGGTACTGTGGTTCAGGTCAATAACGAGTATGTGTTTGTTGACGTCGGTTACAAGTCCGAGGGAAGAATCCCAATGGACGAATTCGATGAAGTCCCATCGATTGGCGATCCTGTGACGGTTCTCATCGTCAACAAGGAAGGAAAGGGTGGTCAGGTCATCATTTCCAAGAAGAAGGCCGATGTCAAAGCCAAGGGCGAAGAGCTCAGGCAGGCAGCTGAAGACAAGACGCCTGTGGAAGGCAAGTTCGTCAAGGTCATCAATGGTGGCTTCGAGGTAGACCTTGGTGCCGACTACTATGGTTTCTGCCCCCTCTCGAAGGCTGACATCACAAGGACTGAGAACCCAGAGTCTCTCATTGGAGTCTCCGATTACTTCATCATTGAAAAGTTCCACGGTGGAAGCAAGCTCAAGAGCGTCGTTTCCAGACGTGACTACCTGGAAAGGAAGATAAAGGAAAACAAGGAGAAGTTCTTCTCCACAGTCAAGATCGGCGATGTCGTCGAAGGTGTTGCAAAGTCATTCACAAGCTTTGGTGCCTTCATCGACCTTGGTGGCTTCGACGGACTGCTTCACCTCAACGACATGTCATGGGGACACGTGAACCGCCCACGCGACTACGTCAAGAAGGGTGAGAAGATTCAGCTCAGACTCATCAACATCGATCCTGAAACGAAGAAGATCAACCTCTCCCTCAAGCACATGCAGCAGGATCCATGGACGACATTCGAAGACAACTTCAAGGTTGGCGATGTCGTGACGGCTCCAGTGACCAAGATGACGACGTTTGGCGTGTTCATCGAGATAGCTCCTGGAATCGAAGGCCTTGCCCACATTTCAGAGCTCAGCTGGACGAAGCGTGTCAACAATCCAAAGGAAGTCCTCAACATTGGTGATGTCGTACAGTGCAAGATTCTTGGCTATGACCTTGAAAAGAAGCGTGTCTCGCTTGGTATCAAACAGCTCTACGACAATCCTTGGGATACGATAGCCGAGAGATATCCAGTTGGAACCGTCCTTTCCAGACCAGTCGTGAAGATCACGAACAGCGGAGCATTCGTGAACCTCGAAGAGGGAATCGATGGATTCCTCCATGTCGATGATGTTTCATGGACAAAGAAAGTCAAGAACATGTCTTCGTTCTGCAAGGAAGGTGATGTCATTGATGTCACAATCACAAAGGTTGAGCCGGAAAACCGCAGAATCAGACTTGGTGTCAAGCAGCTTGAAAGCAACCCTTGGCAGACTCTCAAGCACCAGTATCCAAAGTTCTCCACAATCACAGGTACAGTTTCGAACGTAGCTGACTTTGGTGTGTTTGTGAAGGTCCTGGGCGACATTGAGGGACTAATTCCAAAGTTTGCACTTGTTGGTCCAGATGAGGAGTACACAGACGAAGTCCTCAAGAGATTCAATGTAGGCGATACAGTGACCGCTATGGTCATGGACGTCGATCCAAAGAATCAGAAGCTTTCACTCTCCATCAAGGAGATGAAGAAGCGCGACCAGCAGTCTGAAGTGGCTAAGTACATGTCAAACTCTGATGACGACGACACAGTCACCTTTGCAGACTTGATTTCTTCACGTGAGGAGAAATAAGCAATGGCGAAGAAGAAGTTGAAAAAGGAAGTAGAGAATACCACTGAGCAGAAGCTCATAAATGGTATCTCTGCGTTCTTTGAAAAGAACCTGAAGACGATCCTTATCGCACTCGCAGCCATTGCTGTGGTTGTAGTGGCGATAGTCGTCATCGCTGGTTCTTCTTCAAAGTCTAGCGATTCAGCGCAGATAAAGATCGCTGAGATGGAGGAGAAGTACTCTGAGCTTACAGCTGCGGAGGATCCAGACTGGGATTCATACGAAGCGGAGCTGGCTACAATGGTCAAGGGTTCTTCTTACACTTCCGTCAAGGCGTCATATCTCCTTGGCTTGGCTCATTACGACCAAGAGGACTACGCTTCTGCAAAGGAAGCATTCCACAAGGCATATGAGCTCAATACGAAGATCTATCTCGCTCCAGTCGCTCTTGTCAACGAAGCAGCCAGCACAGAGGCTATGGGAGACACCACTGGTGCTCTGGACCTCTACAACCAGGTATTCGATGACTACAAGGAGAGTGGCGTTGCAGCTAAGGCGTTGTTCAACGTTGCAAGAATCTATCTACAGCAGGGCAACACACAGCTTGCTGGTACAGTATTCGAGCAGGTCGCCACAGACTATCCAAATTCCGAGTATGGCAAGCTCGCTAAGAACATAGCGAACACACTCTAAGGAATACAATGGCATGAATATGTCATACAGACACCGTTCAATGATGGTTCTCATGATTGTTGCGGTGTCTGTTTTTTTATGCTCCTGCGGTATACCAACATACTGGTCGCCGTCAAATACAGATTCCACGGTTGTCCGCAAACTCCAGGAAGGAGAGGACGACGAAGGAAACAGGATTCTGAACTTCAATGTACGAGTGGATTACTATGATGGTGATGGCGGAGAGAACGCCCCGAACATGGGATTGTTGCTGCTGTATGTGTATTCCGATTCAACGAACAGTTCACTTAGCAATGAACTTGTAAAGAAGTTCAACTCCGACTACAGAGGTTCGATTCCAAATGGAGTTTCAACGCTTGATGCAAACTACGACACACCGGTATGGGAATTCACTGTAGATGAAACGGACTATGGAGTCTATACCTTTAACGATTCCAACGGAAACTCCGTCTCTGCATACAAGTACAACCTGGACATAACATCAGCATCGAGCTTCAATACCAAGTTCTCCTTGAAACTTGCAGGAAACGTTGAAGAGGGGATTGAGCTCTATGAAGATGATTCGGCTTCAAAGACCGCAAGCTACGGCTTTGGGCTTGAGACATCGCATATGTCAGAGCTAAAGGATTCAAAGTACATCCATGTCTATGCTGCAATAAGTGCACAGGGAAACGGCTACAGCAACCTCTATTGGTCACATCTAGAGTATGTAGGTTCGTTTGAACTGGATATTACACCAGAGTCACAGGCAGTCACTACGGAGACTTCAAGCAACTAAGTCCTATCCACCACAATCAAGGGCACAAGCATTTCATCTTGCGTGAGACCTGCATGGATGCCAATGAGTTCTTTGTCATGTCTTTCCATGGAAAGGCAATAATCGTCCTTTGCTATTGCAATGAAATCTCCAACGAATTCATCGACCATTGGATGTGGTGTGCCATATCCTAGCAGGCCGTTTTTGAACAGTTCATTTCTATCCATTAGAATGAAATGCTCTCCAAGTGATTCTTTGAATTCATTTTTGAAGGATTCAGCCATGCCGTCCTTTATGAACAAGGTCGCTGCACGAGGTTCAATCGAGAACGGACGCTTAAGCATTGAGAGAAGTCTTGGATAGTCGCTTAGATACACATACTTTGCATCTATGAGACCATGGTCGGCGACTATAAGGAAGATTGTATCGGAGAACTTTCCAGTAAGGGATTCAACGAAGAAGTCGATATACCTTTCAACCTCCATGGATTTTGGATGGTTGACTCCGTAGTCATGCATCGTCCTGTCAGGGTCGGGCCAGTAGCAATAGACGTAGTTGCGTTTTCCATTGGAGAGTAGGGTAGTGAGGGAGCTTTCCATCTTGGAAAGGGAATCGATCTTGAACTTTGAGAAAGGTGCAAGCTCGCTATATACGACATCTGGATTGGCAGTGTTTATCCTTACACCTATTGGAGTGTATGGGATATACTTCGCCGCCAAATCCTGCCCAACATAGCTGTCGTCATCGAACCTGTGACTTGTGAAAGTGGTCACAACCTCATCAACTTCTTTGTAGTAGGAAAACCAGCCAAGCCATCCAGTTTCTATAGGAGTCTTTCCTGAGCGCATTGCAGTCGTAGCCGCAACGGTTGTTGGCGGGAACGTAGATGAAATACTTCCAACGATGTGCCTTCTAAGAAAGCTGTCCTCTGGAAGGTTCCTCTTCATAATGTTGTATCCAAACCCATCGAACAGCATGAGGACTATGTTACGAGGTCTCTTCTGCGACAGCAAGGAATCGATTCGAGGAAGCGAAGCATGTCCAGGATTCTCAATTCCATAATAGGCAAGTATGGAGGAGGCAAGCGAAACGAGACTTTCTTTGTAGTTTGGGTACTCAATAATGGCCATGGTGTATTTTCAAATTTTTTGTATATAACATATATTCTGTTAAACTGGAGGAGTGGAAAAACAATTCAAAGAGGAACTTTCAAAACTATGCTTTGTGTGGATTGGCCATGGATTGCCGAGATGGAAGCCGTCTGAAGCGACTGAGATAATACTTTGTGTATTATGAAGTTGCTGAAGGCGTGGTTCCAGCCGTGCAGGGCATGGCCAGGACGCATGAAGGAGTTTTGAAAGTTCCTCCAAAACAAAATCATCAAGAATGCTTTGCCTCATTCCAAAATTCGTCTATCTGGGAATCCGTAAGATGTTCATAGTCCAAACCACGGGCTTTGGCGGTTTCTATGACATACTCGAAACGTTTTTTGAACTTCAGGTTGGCATGAGCCAATGCATCCTGAGGTTTGATATGGTTCTTTCGTGCAACCTGGACGACCGAAAAAAGAAGATCGCCGATTTCATCAAGCTTTTCATCCTGTGTTGCAGCTTCCTGGACCTCAGACAGTTCTTCCTTGACCTTGTCGTACGTTCCATCGATTGTGTTCCAGTCAAAACCAACCTTGGCGGCTTTCTTCGAAATCGAATAGCATCTTTCAAGCTCTGGAGCATCCTTTGGTACACCATCGAAGAAACCTGTCTGAGTACGACCTTCTACGTTCTTCTTTATATTCGCCCAGTTCACAAGCACTTCAGAGGCATTCGAAACCTCAACGTTGGAAAACACATGAGGATGACGCCTAATGTACTTTTCGCACGCATCGTTAAGGCAATCGCTCAGCTTGAAGTCACCATTCTGATCATGAATCTTGGCAAGGAGGAAAAGATTCAGAAAGACATCGCCAAGTTCTTCGCTTTGATGAGGCTTGTCCTTTTCGTTCAAGGCATCTATGTATTCATAGATTTCACCTTGCATGCTGCGGATTATATCGCTTGGCATCTGTTCCTTGTCCCATGGGCATCCGTCCACTGGATCTCTGAGGTATGACACTATGTCGTATAGATTCGACATGCATTTCCTTTCATCGTCAGACTTTTCCAATGTGTAGTCTATCATATCTCCTCCATCTCTATATACTTACGCGTTATACGGCAGGAACCGGCGATGCGGAACTTGCTCATCTCCAATGGGAACAGCAGCTTGAACAGGTTCTTGTCCCCATTGATATGGACTTCAAAGACTCCTGCGCCTAGACAACGTACCTTGTAGTCGTTGCTGTCTTCGTTGCATTTCACTTCCAAGATACTGTGTATCTCGTCATCGCCAGATGCATCTATTTCATACATAGATCCTTTCATCTTGCTTGAAAGCGAAATCTTCCTTCCCGTAGGATCAGGTTCAATCGTTCTCACTGACTTTGCCACAAAGCCATCGGCTATGGAATCGTTGATGATTCCAACCAAGTCGTCGTTGACCTGTTGCCGTGGAAGCTCGCAGAGAAGAAGTTCGTTGAGACCTGTGACACCCATGGAGATAGGATTGAGGAACTCCATCTTGGGCTTTGGGTTGAAGCCTTGCGTGAACTGGACCTTGATGCCACCACGCTGGAAAGCCATCTCGAACTGCCTCATGACGGATATATGCGAGCTATAGACCGCCCTATCCTTCTTTTCATACGTTATTATGGCCTGCACGTAGTCGCCAGGAGAATACACAACATCGTATTTCGTTTCTTCAAAGCAAGTTGCATCAGAAAAACCATCTAAAGCCTCTTCGTTCTGGGTTCTGATGACGCGGGCCGCCTTGGAACCACATACTCCGCAGTTGTGGCTGCAGGAATCGGAACACACGGAAGTAAGCTTTCTTTCCTTTGCATTGATATATTCGTCCTTGAGGTACTTCTTTGAGACGTTCATTGAAACGGAATCCCATGGGAGTTCATCTTCCAAATCCCAATGCTTGGGTGTGGTATCATAATGGAGGTCATCGATTGCCTTCATCCACATATCCCACTTGATGTATTCATCCCAGGCATCCATCCTACAGCCAAGTTCATAGGCTTTCTTGATAAGATCGCCGCACTCATAGCCTCCACGTGAGAGGATACCTTCAAGGAAGGATATGGATGGCTCATGGTACGAGACCTTGATTCCAGGAATGGCCTGCATCAAGGCCTTCTTTATGCCTTTAAGATGCTCTCCTGATTCCTCCATGGACATCTGCTGAACCCATTGGAACGGTGTATGCGCCTTTGGAATGAACGTTCCAATGTTGATATTCATGTTTATCTTCGTAGCAGCCCTTATCGTTGACAAGAACCGCACAATGTTTTCCTTCTCGCTCTCCCTGTCGACGAACGGAAGACCTACCATGAAGTAGAACTTGGCAAGCTTCCAGCCACGTGTCTTCGCCTCTTGGATTATGTCTATGATCTGCTCAACGGGGACCTCTTTGTTCATTGAATGCTGGTCTTCAAGCATTGGAGTCTCTATTGCAAACGTAAGACTGCTCTTTCTGACCTCTGAAAGCTGTTCCAATATACCAAGGGAAAAGGTGTTCACCTTGAGGGATGGAAGCGAGAACGAGACGTTTCGACCTTTGTATTGCGCATTGAGGGCGTTTATGAGCTTATCCAGATTTGGATAGTCTCCTGAAGACAAAGACGAAAGGGTCACTTCCCTATAGCCCATTTGGTTGACGCTTTGGGAGACGAGGTCGCATATGGTCTTGAGGTTCCTTTGCCTGAACGGTTTGTAGTATTGGCCTGCATGGCAGAACCTGCATCCGTTTGGGCAACCTCTCATTATCTCCGCCGTACCATGGTCCTGCGCCACCTGAAACGAAGGGACCACGAAATGTTCAAGGACCGGATGCTCTTCAGGTGTTCCAAACGTGAGGTCCACGGCACGCTTCGTTCTCTTTGCACCTGGATACCACAGACAAGGGATGGATTTCAAAGCCTCAATCCTTTCGCTTCTTTTCCTGTATTTCTTGAGTATGTCCGTGAGTTCCTGGAAGTAAGCCTCAGCCTCTCCAATATAGACGAAATCGAAGAAACGGGCGAAAGGAAGCGGATTAGTAGATGCAGGACCGCCTGCTATGACGATTGGATCCGACTCCTTTCTGTCAGCTGCATCAATTGCGATTCCTCCTAGGTCCAGCACCTGCAGTATGTTTGTGGCGCACAGTTCATAGCCTATCGAAACCCCAAGGAAGTCCAAAGACGACAAAGGAAGATGTTCCTGCAAAGTGAACAGAGGAACATCCTTCTCTTTGAGCATGGATTCGAAATCCGGAGCCACGGCAAACACTCTGTCACAGAAGACGCCATCGAACCTATTCATGAGGTCATATATGATTCTGATTGCATTGTTGGACATCCCAATCTCATAGAGATCCGGAAAGCACATGGCACACTTCAAATCGTCTTCCTTGAGGCTTTTTCTTCCATATACGTACTCACTTCCAATATATCTTGATGGGTTCTCGATTTCCAGAAAACCCGGCCCAAGCTTTCCTTCAAGGTCAACGATCCTTCCAAGTCCATCTTTTTCAATCATTTCACAATTCCTTAATTACAAACCAGTTATCTACCAAGCTTTTCCACAAGTGACTCATCGTTTGGGTTGAGTCTGTATGCCTGATTCCAATACATCCTTGCATTTATCCTATCATACAGCTTTTCAAGGATGTTACCCTTGGTCTTCAGCAACTTGGAAAGCAATACATCGTCCTGAGTGTAGTACGAATCTCCAATCATGGCATCCGTGGTCTCAAGGCATATCCTCGTGGACTGCTCATCAAGTCCATCCATCTCCGAATAGCTGCACAGCAAATCCAGAAAAATCTCTTTGTCCGAATCCTGCAACTCCTTCTGCCACGAAGAAAAGAGCTTGGCTATGGCATCGCCGCCTACGGGACGCTCCAACACGAACGAAACAAGCTGGGCATGGGTCATCTCATTGGACAACAGACCGATGATATCGACGGCACGCTCTGTATCGCCAAGTCCAACGTATGCCTTATACAGCGCTTTTCTGGCTTCAAAGCCATCGGACTTATCGACTATGAGGACCGTAAGCGAATCGTAGCCGTTCAGTTGGACGAAACGGCTGACTGCATGTTGGCGTTGCGGGGCGGAGGAATCGGAAAGAAGGAGGAAAAGCATGTAGTTCTTCAGGGCCTCATCGTAGCGACCCAATGCGAAAAGACTGTCGGCCTTTATGATGTAGTCGTCGTTGGACAGAACCTTCTTCCATTCAAGGGCCTTAACAGCCCCTTCGTAGTCCCCTTCCCTATAGCTTTTGTCTGCATCCATGCAGGAGACAAGGAGCAATGATGAAAGCAGAAGAAAAAGGGAGACTGCAAAAAAAGAATGTCTTTTCATACAATCCCCCTTTAAAAAAAGTAAAAAGGCCCTTCATAAGCCGAGTTCTGTTTATGCAATCATCTATCTGGCACTGTCGTTGCCGGCAGCATCTAGCAGCCTACCCGCGTGTATCGGGCGGACAACCCACACGCTTCTTGGCCTTGCTCCTGACGAGGTTTACCATGCGAAGTGCATTGCTGCACTCCCGGTGGGCTCTTACCCCACCATTTCACCCTTACCTGCAAAGCAGGCGGTTTGCTTTCTGTTGCACTGTCTGTAGCCTTACGGCTCCCGGGCGTTACCCGGCGTCATGTCCTATGGAGCTCGGACTTTCCTCTCGGGCGCTGGAAGACCAGCGCCAAAGCGATTGCTTGAAGAACCTTACGATTCAAATATCGAAAAGCGAAATCAAAGAGTGTCGAGGTTGCTGAACTCGTCGTCGGAGATGAAACCTCCATCGTTGTCGTCGCCACCATCTTCGTCGCCGTCTTCCACATCCTCGGAAGCATCGAACAGAGCGTCAAGATGCTCGCTGTCCTCGCTCTCTTCGTAGTAGAGGACTCTGCTGCAGTACGGGCAGAACTTTATCTCGTCTTCACGCCTTACATCGTTGACGAACTGGGCAGGAAGCGTCATGTGGCAGCCTTCGCAGACGATGGAATGCACTGGAACGATTCCAACACCGCCCTTGTTTCTGATGATCCTCTCGAACTTGAACACGAGGTTTGGATCAAGGTCCTTGGCAAGCTCGTTCTTCTTTGCGACGATTTCATCGAGGATGGCCTGGTTCTCTGCAATGAGAGCATCCTTGACGGCGGTCTCCTCTTCGACCTCCTGGGTCTGCTGAGCCATGATCTCCTCCTGTACGGAGAGCTTCATGTTGAGCTCGTCATAGAACTTCTCTTTGGCAATGAGGCTCTTTCTGAGCGTCTGCTCAGCGTTCTTTGCATCCTCTATCTCTTTCTGAAGGGTCTCGAACTCCCTAGCCTGGGTGATGGTCTCCATCATCTTCTCGCTGGTCTCCCTCTTCACTCCGGCCTCATCAAGCCTGATGCGGAGGTTCTTGAGCTCTTCCTTCACTTTCTCGCTCTTGTCATGAAGTTCAAGGTAAGTAATCTTTGTCTTTTGCAGCACGGCTTCCTTGTCGGCCAAAGCCTTTGGAATTTCCTTGATCTTGTCTTCGATTTCAAACATCCTAGCCAAAACGTCCTGAAGCTGGCTGAGTGTGTTGTAGATTTCCTTCATTTACCTTACTCCTACCTATCTATATATAAAATCAAACGTAATCCTTGAGTTTCTTGGCACGCTTTGGATGTCTGAGCCTTCTGAGTGCCTTGGCTTCGATCTGTCTGATCCTTTCTCTTGTCACTTCAAAATACAACCCAACTTCTTCCAGTGTCAATGAGTATCCGTCCTCAAGGCCAAAACGCATCTTGAGAACCTCCTGCTCTCTTGGTGGAAGTGTGGAAAGTACTTCCTGAAGCTGCTCCTGAAGCAGTGCGAACGATGTCTGCGTCGCGGGGTTCTCGACTTCCTTGTCCTCTATGAAGTCCGAAAGAAGGGAATCCTCCTCCTCTCCAACAGGGGTCTCAAGGCTTATAGGCTCCCTTGCAACGTTCTTGACGGTCTTGACCTTGCTCTCTGGCCAACCGAGCTTCTGGGCGATCTCCTCATCGGTCGGCTCCCTTCCAAGCGTCTGCATGAGCATTCTGGACTCACGGACGACCTTGTTTATCTGCTCTATCATGTGGACTGGAACCCTGATCGTCCTTGCCTGGTCGCTTATGCTTCTTGTAATGGCCTGTCTTATCCACCAGGTGGCGTATGTTGAGAACTTGTAGCCCTTGCGGTACTCGAACTTCTCAACCGCCTTTATGAGGCCAATGTTCCCTTCCTGGATGAGATCGAAGAAATGAAGGCCTCTGTTTGTGTATTTCTTGGCAATGGAGACGACAAGCCTAAGGTTTGCCTGAATGAGCCTGTCCTTGGCTGTCTTGAGCATCTTCATTCCGCGCTTTATCTCCTGGGCCTGGGCCAGGATGACATCGCAGCTGTCCTCGAACTCGAACTCGATCTTCCTAAGGCTCCTCACAGTGGTCTGGTACTGTGTGATGAGCTCCTTTATGTCTTCAAGCTGCATCTGAAGGCGCTGCTCGACAGCGTCGCGCTTGCTTGTGGTGACAAGGTCCCTCGATAGCTGCCTGACCTCCTTGTCGTTGGAGACATGGAGCTTATCTTCAAGGATCGTCCTGTTGTTCTTGAGTTCGTTTATGTCATGCTCAGCATTGATGAACTTGTCTGTGAACATGTTTATCTCTTCAGGCTGAAGCTCTATCTGCGAGAGCTTCTTGAGAAGCTGGTTCTTCTTCTTTACAAGTTCGTCGTTCTTGAGGACCTCTTCGCCGGATGCAAGCTTGTTCTGCTTGAGCTCCACGTAGTTGCGAAGTGCGCTCTGGAACTCCTTGAGGGACTCCTTGTAGAAGGTGGAGTATCTTTTCTGCTCCGTTATGAGCTCCTTCTGGTCCTTTGCGCTATAGTCCTCGGCATCCTCGTAGCGGGTGTTGAGCTTTTCAAGGATGTTCGCAAAGCATGTGATCATTATGCCGGACTTGTGGATGACACCCTTTATTATGAGAGCACCCTCCTCCATCTGTTTGGAAAGCTCGACCTCCTCCTCTGCGGTAAGGAGCGTTTCCTTTCCAATCTCGCGGAGATAGAGCCTAATTGGGTCGTCTGAGCTTGTTTCGCCCTTGTCCGTACCAAGGACCGATGGTCTATGGACGGCATGCTCCACGTCCTCGTCTATGTTGGCCATGGTGTCCATTGGGCCCGAACCGTCGTTGAAGTTCTCAAGGATGAAGCTTTTGGTGTACGAGTCCTTCTCGTCTATTCTGTCATCCTCTTCGTCCAGATCGTCGTCATCTTCGTCATCGGCCTCATCCTCTGGCTCAGCCGGTTCCTGGACGTCCAGTGCATCTATGTCGTCAGCGAGGATATCGTCGTCTTCGTCTCCACCCAGAAGGGCATCGTCATCCTCTTCGTCCTCGATCTCCTCCATTTCGTCAGTTGGAGGCTCCTCTATGAAATCCGGAGTTTCTGCATCGCTTTCAGAGATTATCAGATTCTTCTTCTCGAGTTGGTTCCTGAAGTATTCGATGTCCTCATCGGCATCGACATGCTCGGACAAAAGGTACTCCTTCAAGTCCGATACAGTGAATTTGTTTTCGTTCTGAGCCGAGTAGATCAGCTTCTGCAGTATTTCCTGTTTGTTTTCCTCTGTCATCTCTATTCCCTGTGTTCCATCTCTTCCTTGAGTTCTTCGATGTCCTTGTCCAACGAAGCCTTCATTGAAAGATACTGCCCAACCTCACTTGCGTCCATATTCTCCATCTCTCCGCTGCTTAGAAGTCTGAGCACTCTGTTTCGCTTCTCCTCAAGGCGACGAAGCCTTATCTGGAGCACTGCGTCCTCCAAGACCTTCTCTGCATTGGACCTGTCGTACATTGGACTGGCGAATGCGGTAACTGTAAGATCCTTCAGTTCCTGCTGCTCGATCATCTGAAGAAGCATTTCAGGGGTCCGTACATCCTGACGCGAAGCATCTTCAAGAACGGTATAGAGCTTCCTAGCCAAAGGATCGACCATGTCCGATACCTTAACCTTCGTTCTGAAGCGTTCGAAAAGATCCCTGTTCTTCATTAGAATGAGCATTGCATTGAGTTCCGTGGAAGCCTTGAGCGGATTGTACGCAATACCTATCGTTGCCTTCTCTTCCTCTTTGGGTTCAGGCTCTGTGCCCCGCTGCTTCATGTAGTCGCTCAATATCTTCTCCTCCGGGATGCGAAGGACGTCTGAAAGATATTTTATATATCCCTGACGCTCGATGTCTGAGCTCGTCGCGTCAAGGTAAGGCCTAACCTCCTTGAAAACAGATGATTTGCCTTTAGGCTGCCGTATATCATACATTTTTAAGGCCGATGATACAAGATAAGAAAAGCCTGCAACAGCATTTACAGCGCTTTTTGCAAGCATTTGCTCCCCTTGCTCCTCAAGCATCTGGGAGGCATCCTTTGCACCCTCCAGTTTCACCACAAAGTTCGTGAGGTCAAGCCTCTGGCATATGAGCAGGGCTTTGGCCGTGGCGTTCTGGCCTGCGGAGTCGGAATCGAACAAAAGGTTCACCCTGTCGCAGTATCTCTTTATGAGCTTTGCCTGCTCCTCAGTGAACGCCGTCCCAAGTGGGGCTGCAGCATATGTAAGGCCAGACTGATGAAGAGAGATGACATCGAAATTGCCTTCGCAGAGCGTGATCTCCTTCTTCTCCTTTATTGTGGAAAGGCTTTCGTAGAAACCAAATAGGACGTTCCTCTTGCTGTATATCGCAGTATCAGGCGTATTTATGTACTTTGCCCTGCTCTCGCCTGAAAGGTCTCTTCCGCCAAAGGCCACGCAGTTTCCCTGCCATGTCCTTATGGGGAACATTATCCTGTTTCTGAAAAGAGGCAGAGTCTCGTAGTTGCGGCTGAAAAGTCCGCTTTCCTTGAGCACCTCGTCCGAATAGTTGTTCTTCCTTAGAAATCCGTACAGCCACTTTGGGTCGTCTGGGGCATAGCCAAGCTGGAACTTCTCTATGGTGTCGGCAGACACCTTCCTCTTTGCAAGGTAGTCGCGCGCAGCCTGCGCCTGTGGATGGGTCAGAAGTATCGTGTGGTATGTCTTGTACAGCCTGTCGTACAGTTCGCCAATGGCTTTTTGCTTGCTGTACTGACGCTTTTCGCCCTCAGACTCCTCCTTGAGCTCAATGCCGGCCTTCTTTGCAAGGATCTCGACCGCCTCTGGAAAGCTCACATGCTCCATCTCCATGACGAAGTCGAATATGGAGCCGCCTTTCCCACAGCCAAAGCACTTGTAGAACCCACCGCTGTCAAGGACCGTGAACGAAGGGGTCTTCTCATGATGGAACGGACACAAGCCCCAGTGCCTGTCGCCCTTTCTTGTGAGCTTCACATACTGGGATACGACCTCGCTTACAGGAAGTCTGTTCTTTATGTCCTCTATGACCGCTTCAGAATACTTTGCCATCTAAAGCACCATGATTGGCTTGTTGTCCATACGGAATTGAAGCTTCTCTTCAATCTCCTTCTTGGTATAGAGCCTTCCCTTGCCTATCCCTGGACAGGCCTTGGCCTCTTCGTTCCACGTCTCTTCGCTTTCAAGCACATGCGCCCAGAACGGATATGTCATGCACTGCCTTGGACGGGCCTTGTACACTGTGCATCCTTTTTCGCAGAGGAATATGCAGTCGTAGTTGCCCTTCTCCTTCAGGCTTAGCATCTTGAATGCGCCCATATCCACATAGCGGCAGTAGGTATCTATGAATTTCTTTCTGTCAACACCAAGGCACGATGCCATTCTAGAGACATCGTCCTCGCCCAAAAGGACATAGCCCGGCTCTGTGCTGCAGCAGTAGTTGCAGCATTGGCATTCGAAACGGAGTCCTTTTTCGTAGAAACAGCTACTCATGGCAGTCCCTGTAGGAAACCTTAGTTTCCTTGAAAAAACGTCTATAGACAATCAAGGTCTTCCTCTTTCGAAGAAGACCTTGAAGTTGGAGAGAGAAGGATTCGGACCTTCGAAGGCTGAGCCAACAGATTTACAGTCTGCCCCCTTTGACCGCTCGGGAACCTCTCCATGACTTGCAAAATGTAGATTATTTCACCCAAAAAGTCAACATACTTTCGAAATGTTTTTTGATGTGGGTTTCATAACAAACAAACGGTTTCGTCTTGCTTTGCATAATTGATTTCGTTGTTTGGAATTATATTGGACACATCAAAAAAAATTCCAAAAAACCTTCGAAAACCGTGAATGGAAATTGCAGGTTTCTCGTATTTGGTATTATGAAGGGCTTCCAAGACCCTTCAATCCAAATCAAGAGAGGTACGATATGAAGGAAAACGCAGTTGTAAGGAACAGGAACGACGTGGCTCTGGAGAACAACTTCATGTTCACCACCGTCATGAAGAACAAGAAGGCCTGCATCAAGCTGCTGGAGGCCATTTTCGGAGAGGAGCACCGCATAGCGGACATAAGGTACGCAAGGCATCCGGAGTCCGAGAAGAGCATACTGTCAGACCCCATGAGAAGGGGCGTGAGACTCGATGTATACTTCGACGATGGAAGGACGGTCTACGACATAGAGCTGCAGAGGACATCAATCACGGACCTTGCGGAGAGGGCCAGGCTGTATTCGTCATCCATGGATGTAGGCATGCTGGACAAGGGAGAAGGCTTTGGAGACATAAGGACGAGCTACGTGATATTTCTGTGCACGTTCGACCCGTTCGAGAGGGACGAGAAGGTCTACAGGTTCGCCACCATGTGCGAGAACGTCCAAGGCTTGCCACTTGGAGACCGCAGGTATATCATGTTCCTGAACAGCAAGGGTTCCAAAGGGGAATCCAACCTTGACATGGACGAGCTTTTCAGATACCTGAACGGCGGTGTCGGAGCCATAGGGATGGAGACCAGGAGCGAGCTTGTGACGGTTCTGGACAAGTACGTGCAGAGGTACAACAGAAACGACGACTGGAGGAAAGAGTACATGAAGCTGGAGTTCCTTCTCAAGGACAAATACGACGAGGGAGAGGCCAAGGGCGAAGCAAATGCGGTGAACCGCATGGTCAAGAGCTTCAAGGAACAAGGTGTTCCTGTCGAAGTCATAGCCAAGGCTGCAAGCCTGAGCGTTGAGGAAGTCAACAACATCAAGTAATCAAAAGGAAGATGGAGCGGGCGGAGAGACTGCCCTACTCCGCCCTTTCTATCGAACAAAATTGCGTATATCCGCAAAAACGTTCAATAGAGAAATATTACATCTCCACCTTGCTTACGCAAACAAGATTCCAACTCCTGCCGTTGAGCTCCCATTCGCATTTATAGACTTCGATTGGTTTGTCCTTATGAGCTTCGTTATAGTCTCTGTATCTTGACCAACACTCCTTTGATGTAAGCGAACGAACATCTACGTGTGCATCAGCACCTCGTGGCAAACGGGAATCTTCTTCCTTCGTGATGACACATCCACAGAAGAACTCTTCAAGCTTTTTCTTGAATTCGTGCAAATCATTCTCTGAATGGGCATGTTTGAAAAGCGCATCACAGGATTCCCAGAAGTCTTTTCTTGGATAAACATGGTCATGGCGAAGAAGACTTTGATAGTTGACTCTTGTTTTCCTTCTATTAGGTTTAAGTGTTTTCCAGTCCATTTCATACAATACATCCAAAGCTTCCTTGGACCAGAAGCCACATCCTAGATACTTGGCTTTTCTCTTTTCTTGAAAGTTCGCATGATCCGTCCACATCCAAGCCATGTCTTTCTTTATCTGCTCTTTCATTTCATCGCTGAACCTACATTCCTTGGAATACAAAAAGACCAAGTCCTCAAACAATCTGTCATGTAAAGTCTCTGACATTCTTCTTTCTCCTTATCTCTATCTAAATTTCGCTTTTTCAATCATGAGACCGAAAAAACGAGCTATTCCAAATCCAAATAGGCACTTCCATTTTCAATCAAATGCCTTGCCATTACGCCCTCAATGCGCCTAATTCAATACCTATTCAAATCGTCAGTTTTCTCTAAAACACATAAAAGCCTCCTTGTGAGTTTGGGGACACATTCCCCCAACCCTTTGAATTGCTGAATAGTTAAATAGGGTTGAAAGCCCTAATTGGACGCACATGGCTTCTGAAATCGCGATCATGGAAGAACTGATTGCCACCGTCGAAGTGCTGATATCTTGCCAAGAAGACATATTCATCGTCCTCGGAACTTGAACAGTAGCTACCATATTCCATCATATAGTGATTGTAGAACGAACCAACTCCTTTCACTTGAAGATTCTTGTACATTAGATCCAATTCGTCTTTACTTGGGAGGAACCAATCATCAAACACCTCTCCATTAACTTCATACTCGAGTACGTCACAGAGCCTTGCGGCATATTCCGCGGTACTAGAACCAAAATTATTGAAGGCACTTTCTCCCATTGCATCAACGAGAAGCCCAGTGTTGCGCAAACCTTCCCCTATCCCTGTTCTGGTACAATCATCGTCCTTTGTGTCCTTTCCGTTTACATACAGACAACCTCTACCACTTGTAGTACGGTAATAACCGAAAATGAAATACTCTGTTCCATCTGTATATCCATCCTCAGTCGAATCTACCGTAGGAACTCCATTGACCAAACGCAGGTCAGCAGGTGCAGCTTCAAGGTATCTCCATCCACATTCGGACGACATGAGATTGTCTTCTCCACGTCCGTCATTTACACTGGAATCGTTGTCGGCATCACAGTCATAGAATACATAGCCACCAGCAGGGCCCTTTTGTCTTGAGTTGCACACTATACATACAAAATCAACGAATTTATGTCCAAGCGCTGGTTTCTCCTTGTACGTAGAGTAGTCTCCTCTAACGCATTCATCGTAGGCATCCCAACCAACCGTACAACTTGGCTCCTTTGCTTCATGGTGCTTAATATAGTGTCCAAGTGCTTTTTTCTCTTTGTATGTTGAGTAGTAACATCTTGCGCATGTGTCGTACGCATCCCTGCCTATCTCTGTACAGGTCGGTTCCTTCTTTTCATGGTGTTTCAGCTCGTGTCCAAGCGCTGGTGCCTCCTCATAAGTAGTGTAACTACATCTTGAACAAGTATCGTATTCATTCCAACCGATTCCAGTACATGTGACAGCTTTTGCTTCATGATGCATCAAATCATGTCCGAGAGGATTTCCAAAAGAGAAATACTCTTCACTTGAAGGCCGCCCACATTCACAGCTCTTGTAGTAGACAGCGGATTCAAGACATGTAGAGGCTGACTTAAAGTACTTGTCTTCTACAACCTCCCTATCATAGATATGTCTTCTAGCAATGGCTTCGTCCATCGTCTGAACTTTGTCTTTGTACCCGTCCTTTGCAAACTCAGCAGTATAGCGACCGACACCTTCCTTGGAACATGTGGAATCCGTTATGACTTGATAGCTAGCAACCACCTTCTCCGTTTCGCATTCAATGCTCTTGTGGTACAGACACTTGGAGGTTGCGATGCACTCGTATCCACCTTCTATCTTATTCCATGTGTATACTGCATTGGCTCTATCAGAATTATGTTCAACATTGAAGGTGTATGTCACAACATCCGATTTGTTCAGATTTGACTTTTCGGCATAGACCCAAATCTTGATGGAATTGGAAAGGTCTTGCATTTGTAACAAATCTATTCCATTCTCCGTATAACTTGAATAAGACTTGCCATCAAACGAGTAGAATATGCTTGTATCCTCTTCTTCAGTGTCCAACAGAATCTTTGAGTCGCATGGAATGCTCGTTTCATCAAAGTTCGGTTTTGGAACATCCACTTGAGGCAAGAGATTTGGAAAACCCTTCCATGTAAAACCAAATGATGATTCAAGACCGTCATGAACATGAACCGACTGATGGAGAGTCTTTCCAATTGGTTCGCCATCATTGTTCTTCATGATAATCTTTGCATTGTAGAAACCGGTAGGTACTTCTCCAAAAACCTTTTCGAAAAGATAAAAATTGTCATCTCCAAGAACAGAGCTTTCTTTTCCAATCGTATAAGGAGCCCCTACTTCATTGACGCTCTCATCATACAACTGGCATTCTATTGATGATACACGTGATGACTGAACCTTGACGGAAAGCTTTAGACTTCCAAAACCATCGATCCAATCAAGCTTATATGTCTCCTTTGCCACGCCATTGGTCTCAATGACAACGCTGTGAGGTTCTGACTTGGCAAGAACCACACCATCCTTGTTGAGACCTTCCACTACGAATTCCCAGCTTCCAACCTCCAAATGGTCGATCTTTGTGCTTTTTGACGAAAACGACTCGTTTACAATCCAGTCTTCATTCGTCCCATGTCTACCTTTAATCACATATGATGTAAAACCAAGGCTTTCATCCGTTGGCTGTATGGTCTTGGAATTGTCGTTATTGGCAATTTCAACCGAAAGGGAACCATATCCAACGCTCTTTTCCTGGTCGTCACAGGAGACCACAGAGAACATCAAAACAAAACATATCAAAACTACAACTATTCTATTTTTCATACTACAACCTCCTGTCACTGGATCTTTGGAATCAACACGAAACCACAATCTTCTCCCCAAACATAACCACTACTCTTCAAATACGTTATCGTGATGAAATGTTCTTCACCGTCATCAGGTACATCGAAGGAAACAAGAGTGTATCCGTCCAACTCCTTTGAAGAGTTCTGGTTCCCTGAAGTCGAATACTTGATGCTCGAAGTAGAATCCAATTCATAAACCTTGACGTAACTCGTATCATATGCATTGCTTCTGACATAGATTGAGAAAACACCAGGACATGACACGTTGACCTTCATGGTGTTTTTGCCGTATTCCGATCTCGATTTGTATACTCCATCAAACAGCGAGGAATCTGGATTGTGGTATGTTGTATCCTTCACCCATTCACTGTTCAGATCGACACGATAGCCAAAGCTACAATTGAAGACAGCGTAGTCTGAATAGGATATACCATCCACACAAACCATGGCTTCGACTATATGGGAACCACTCGAAATCGAAGATGCTGGTTTGTATGAGGAATCAGTACTTACGAAATCCCCATCAAGATACCATTCGTAGGAAACTTCATCTGTCTTAGAAGAAGGATTCAGAACAGCTTTGAATACAACGGCCCCATCGACAATGCTCTTTTCTATGTTCATCGAACGGACGACAGGAGTTTCCACTTCGTGGCTGGGAACAACGATTTCGTATGTTTCACTTGTCTCATCTGAAACGACGAAACCATCCTTGCTGGAAACAGCCCTTATCGTCATGGACTTTCCTACCTCGATTAGCCCATCATACTTTTTGCCTACCTTGGAGGGATCGCCTCCATTGGTCGTATAAAGGATTGTGGCATCTTCCGTAGGTGATTCGATTTCGACATACTGCGTAGATGGATATGTAACCGAAGAATCCAGTTGGAATTCAGGAGGAAGCGCCTTTATTCCATCGAAGTCTGTCTTTGCGACGGATGAATGAGCATAGCCTTCCTTTATAGCTATTGCCTTCACGGTTTTATAGGAATGAAGAACTATCGGTTCTGTGTAGAGTTCTCCAATCCCCTTCTCTGGAGACGGGTCGCTTCCATCCAATGTGTAGTAGATTGCATCGGCATCCACATTCTCCATCGTTATCTCTGCACCATCTAGGATTATACCGGTGGATGGGGTTATCACAGTATCCGAGAATGTACGGCTCTCCAAGTCATTCATGTAGAAATCTATCCTTGCAGAACTTTGACCTCCACTATAGGCCCGTCCAGAAGTCGAACCTGAACCAACTTTTTTGCTTTGGTAGTCCTCCAGTTCAGCGCAGACCGTATAGTCCAGACCCAACATACTTGGAATCTCATAGGTGAACACCCTGTAGTTCCCATCTATGGTCTGTTCGTCCCTTGGAATGCTTGTAGAGAAGCCTTCTATGCTTGCATAGGTGGGGGTGACGGAGATGTCAACGTCATGGACTATCAGCTGGTTCAAAGGAACCTTCACCGTCACTACCATACTTCCCATGCAGTTTGGTGCAGTTATGGTCCTAATGTTGTCGCTTCCAAAGAAGGTCATCGAAGGTATGTATGTCACACCCAAGCCAAGGTCAACCGTCACAAGTTGCCCACAATTGGCAAACGATTCATTTCCTATCGTCTTCACTGAATCCGGAAGCTTGATTCCTTTTATTGAACCACAGTTTGCGAAGGCTTTGTCTCCTATGCGCTCCAAGTTGGAATCGAAGACAACGCTTTCAAGGCTTGTACAGTCCATGAAACTTCCGTCTCCAATTGAGACAACATTTTCCCCCATGGAAAGGGTCTTCAGTGCCGTTCCTTTGAATGCATTAGCCTTTATCGTGTAGACGGATTCAGGTATTGCAATCTCCCTAAGGCTTGCCATTCCGTTGAATGCGTTCTCACCTATCTCCATGACTCCATTGCAGATTGAAACCTCGAATGCGGCGTCTGTGTCTGTGAACGGAGTCGTATAGTCTCCTTCAGAGACCTTTGATTCGTAATTGTTATAGTTGACAACGACCTTCTGTGAACTGTCCCAGCCCTTGAACAGTTCAATACCAAGGGTTTTGACTGTTGCAGGAATCACCAGGCATTCTATGCTCGTATCCTCGAATGCATAGTCCCCTATCGAATCCACTATGTCAGATATCTCAAGTCCATAGATGTCGTCCCTACCGGACAACGCCTTTTCCTGGATCTTTGTAAATGCAACGCCATCGACCTCAAGGGGCATCTTTGCGTATATCCTTGCCTTGGATTTGAAAAAGCGCATATTCAATGTCAGTCCGCTTTCGTCAACTATCCTCTGTTCGTTGGTCCAACCTGTGAAGGCATCGATGGCCAACGACGAAAGCGTCTTTGGAAGGGTTATGGACTGTATCCTTGTACAGTCGTTGAATGCAAGGGATCCTATGGTTGTGACATATGACGGAAGAACGAATTCCTCAAGGTTCACGCAGCCTGAGAACGCATTCGCCGCTATTGTGGTTATGTTGTCGTTGAGCGTTATTCCGTAGAGGTTCTTCATTCCAGTGTAGCCAGAGACGATCTGAGTCTCAGTCTTTACCGTTGCGTAGATCCTTGCGTTGCAATCGTTGAGTGTGTTGGCCCGTATCTGACCCGAGTAGTCGTTTATTCTCTGATTCTCGTTCCAACCAACGAATGCGGAGCCTGCTATATCCTCCACATACTTGCCAATGTCTATGCTCTCAATCTCGATGCACCCTGTGAAGGCGTTAGCACCTATCTTTCTGATCGAATCTGGCAGGAGTATGTTCTGGACTCCTGTCAGCCCTGCAAAGCCTCCAGCGGCTATCTCGACTACGTCTATCCCCTTCCATGTTGATGGGATTATGAGGACTTCAGGAATCTCCGATTCAGGAATCCCATCGTTTATGGAGATTGCACCTTTGTCCGTCGTGACGAAGAATCTTTCGGGAGATGACGAATTCCTGTCATAGTACTGTGCGGACACCACATTGGATGGTTCAAGCCCTTCCTTTAAGGCGACTGCCTTGACGTTGACGGTCCTACGCAGCGTTATGGGGCCTGTGTACTTGGTTCCGTTTTCAGAGGAAGGCTCCATTCCATCCATCGTATACCATATGGTTGCATCCTTCGTGCTGGTGGAGAGCTCCAACCTGTCGAACGAGACCAGGGATTTGTCCTTTATGCTGAATACAGGATCCTCAACCTTGACCCTATAGATCCCCTCTGCGGTAATGGAAGAGCCAAACCCTTCGACTACGGCAATGGCCTTGATTGTCATGCACTTGTCTATGGCAATTGGCTTTATGTACAAAATGGAACCTGTGGTCGGTTCGGTTCCATCAGTCGTGTAGTATATCGTCGCCGTCGGATAGGACGTCTCCATACTGACGAGAGTACCTTCCTTGCAGAGACCTCCTTCAGGATAGAGGCTTGGAGCTGGGATTATCTGAGGCAGGTCGCCGTCTGACGAAACAGAGACCTGTCTTGTCGTATCCTTGAAGATGTCGAAGGTCCCCACCTTATAGGAACCTATCTGTTCTCTGTCTCCGTTGCCGTCCAAATGGAATGTACCAATGGTGAAGAAGTAGCGCCCGGCATCCAATTGGAGCTCTATGGAGTAGTTAAGATAACGCCCATCGGTGGAAAGGACAGGATTCTCCAGGACATGTTCGACTGGATACGTAAGGGTCTCGTCCTTGGAATCGAACAGGCTGAGGACCACTTCGTCCAAGTTAGGGATGTTGGCGATCTCTACGTTCAAATCAAGCGTTCCAGTACCTTCTACGTACAAATCAAGGCCTAGGGCCAAGGATGAGGTCTGCTTGTCCTTTATGGAAACCGTCCCTTCTTCAGACCTTAGGATTGCATTGCCGTCCGCATCAAGGCCCAAGGCATACACGGTATAAGAGCCCTCCTCAAGAGCATCGATCTTGCAGAGCCCTTCCGGTGCTTGGAACGCATTGGAATAGGATGTGGTCGAGGACTTTATGTATACCTTGTAGTCCGCAACGTCAGGCACTTTCTCTACGGATACCTGCAGGGTTCCATGTCCCTTGGTCTTTTCCGGCTCCTTGACGTCTTGGTTGCACGATGCGAACAACGCGAGGACCGCAAAGAGAACGATTGAAATGACGAAGGCTCTTCCTTTGGTCATAACGACACCTCCTTTGGTGTGAACATTGAGGCTATATGGATGTGTTTGTATTTATTTGCGTGTAATCCAGTTAGGATAGTTAAGCGACAAGCGCATGCCCGACTTCGGGGGGGGGGGGGAGGATTTCAAGGAGATTGCAAAATCATCGTCTTCTGCGGCCGTTTTGAGCGTATCGCAGAGCAAAAGAGACGATTTTGAACAACTGAAGGACACCCTTTCCATATCCCCTCGAATCCAAATTGGTTTGATGTCTTTGATTCTACCACTCTTTGCTTTCAAGCTCAACCTTTCGTTTCCACGGACAACCTGTGCGAAAGGCATGCGAAAGGTTTTCTCTTCCATGAAGTCGTTTTTCGCACCTCATGGATGCATCCCAAAGTTCATTTTGGCTCCAAAAAGTGACATTGCTGTCACTTTTTTCCCAAAAACCCCACTTCTGCACAGTGTTGGTGGCAATCCTCAAATGAAGTCATGAATTGG
>CAVBWZ010000019.1:0-46219 GCA_963599445.1 Bacteroidaceae bacterium | reverse complement strand
GTCCATATCAGACCTCCCAACAAGCAAACAATAGAATTAATTGAATTTACAGTCAATAAAAAATGTAATTAAAACATCCATATTTGAAAAATTATCAATTATTTGTTTTATTCTTCATGTAAGATGTTTCACAATGAAGTTGAAATTTAAAGAAATGCAACTTTTGTAAAAAGTTAAAACATCAGAACCTCACACTTTTGAATTACACCACTTGGTACAGTAACAAACTTGGTTCAAGCACTTTTTTTCAAAGACAAGCATTATCCAGTTTTGTCCATAGAACACTTTTGGTAAAACCATGGACATGTTAGAGGTTCATGGAACCGTTTCCCAAGCATCATGGACACATTATACAGAGTTATTCACTCAGGACGCACGAATTGTATACAGATTCTGCTCCACAAGGTCGCTTATGATGACATAAGAAGCCTTATTTTTCCTATTTGTGGGCATATCTTTGCCTAGAAAAGTAGTTTTCTGCGGTTTTCATGTCATTTTGGATATGCATATAACAGTAGAGGCTGAGGTACATGACCCACAGCCTCTATCTTGTTTAGGTTCTTTGCAATGCCCTAGAACATCACAAGGAACTTGTCGTCCCACTTCCTGCGAAGGCTTATCGTAACGGTGAGGTCAGTGTTGTTGTAGACGATGGACCACTGGGTGTTGCTTGTGACATCCTCAGGGTTCGGTTCCTGGGATGCGGCCATGAGCGCCTCCCATGCGGTGTCAGTCGTCTCGTGGCCTTTGTTCTTGGCCATGATTTCAATGACGCTGTCGTAGCGCTCTTTGCCGTGGCCGTACTGCTCGTTCTTCTGGTTTGGAAGGACCTTGTCGCCGTACATGATGAAGAAGTTGGTAACGGCTGGGGTTGGTGTCACGGTCATCTGCCTTGTTGGACTGTCGCAGTCGAACTCCACCACTCTGCCATCGCCAGAGGCATCGGTTATATAGAAATGGTAGTCGCGACCGGCGGTTGCGAACATGTTGTACTTTGCTATGAGGTCCACAGCCTCCTGCGTCGTTGCAGCGTAGTCAAGCACGAGCCTTACGACAAGGGACGTCCCAATCGTCTGCTTTGCATCGTCCATGCCCACTTGGTTGGTAGGCTCGCTGTCAAGCGTTAGGATTGCAATTGAGACGCCCTTCTCGTTTATTCCATCAAGACAAGCAAACGGAGCTGCAAGACACACCATCTTGGTGGAAAGGCTCTTTGTTGCATCCTTTATTCCAAGGTTGTCCAAGGCGGCGAAGGCCATTGACTTGTAGCCGTCCTTTGGTTCGCAGCACACGAGGATTGAAGACGTATCCAACTTGAAGTCGTAGTTGCGCCCCATGAGAGTCTTGCCGTTTGTAGTCTTCATTGTGAAGGCTGTGCAACCAAAGCTTTTGGCTTCCATGTGTATTGGCAGAAGAGGCAGGACTTCCTTGAGTATCGAATTCGTGAAGCTTTGGTTGTCAACGATTCCGTTGTCCAGTATCTTCTGAAGACTGTAGTCATACTTCACGTCCATGTGATAGAGATTGTAGTCGTCGTAGTTCGACAGCTTCTCTATCGTGGACATGGTCTTGAACCTTGTCCTGTATACGCAAAGGAACGTGACAACAGCCACGATTATTATCAAAAGCAGAGCCAAAAGAGCATAGCGCAAGGTCTTCTTAACTGTATTGTTCATCAATCCCTCCTACTGGCGTTGCAGTTGCAACTTTGCAACAAAAAACAGCCACTACCGCAGACATACACTATAGTATGCCCTATTCCACTTCCTTTTTCCACATGCAAAACATTGAAGGATGGGCCGTTTTTCGACAAAATTTCATTGAAGGATGGACACTTTTTCGATAAAATTATATTGAAGGATGGACATGTATGATTTTCAAAAGAAAGGCGACACTTCAATTGAAGGAATGGAAACAGCGGTTTTCAGGCTCATACGCTGCATTGTTGGAAGGTCCAAGAAGAGTTGGAAAAACCACGATAGCCGAGGAATTTGCAAAGAACGAATACAAGAGCTACATAAAGATAGACTTTGCAGATACAACAGATGAAGTCCTTTCAATGATAGCGGATATATCAAACATTGAGATGTTCTTCCTTAGGTTGCAAGCCTATACTGGAGTCCGTCTGCATGAAAGGGAGTCCGTTGTAATATTCGATGAAATACAGTTGCAGCCAAAGGTAAGACAGGCGATAAAATATCTTGTAAAGGATGGTAGATACGACTACATAGAGACAGGTTCCCTCCTTTCAATAAAGAAGAACACGAAAGGCATAGTGATTCCTTCCGAGGAATACAAGATTCCGGTATATCCTATGGACTATGAGGAATTCCTATGGGCGACAGGAAAGGATACATACCCTATACTTAGGGAGATATTCAAAAGCGGAAAACCTGTAGGCCAGCAGACGAATCGAGCCTTGATGAGGGATTTCAGGATCTATATGGCGGTTGGGGGAATGCCTCAGTCGGTGGAAGCCTATATAGAGGAGAAGAACTTCAACGATGTGGATTTCGTAAAACGAAGGATAATAGACCTCTACGAAGAGGATTTCTTCAAGATAGACCCATCAGGAAAGGTTTCAATGCTTTTCGAATCAATTCCATCCCAACTTGCAAATAGCTCAAAGCAGTTCTCGATGAGTCTTGCTTTGAACAAGAAGGCAAGAAACTGGCACTACGAATCCCTTTCTGAACTGATAAACTCAAGAACTGTTTTGCCGTGCTTCAACTGCACGGATCCAACGATTGCCATTTCACAAGGAAAGGATTTGGAGAAATTCAAGCTGTATCTTGCCGATACCGGATTGTTCGTTACACTTCTGCTCAAAACAGGGAAGGAAACTGCATCGTCTCTTTACTCAAAAATGCTGTCAGACAAGCTTCCTGCCAATTTGGGATATCTATATGAAAACTCCGTTGCACAGATCATGACATCCTGTGGATTGGAACTCTACTATATGACATGGCCAAAGCCCAACAGCACCCATGCCTACGAAGTGGATTTCATCTTTTCCAAAGGAGCAAAGACAGTACCAGTCGAAGTAAAGAGCTCGGGATTGGGAAAACACGAATCAATCGATGCTTTCACGAAGAAATATTCCAGCATCGTCGCAACGCCCTGTCTGATAAGCCAAAAGGACGTTGGAAAGGAGCAACAGCTAAATCTCTTCCCGTTCTATCTGGCACCTTTCATCTTCGAGGAACAGGTAGGAAACCAAACTATGACGAAATAGCTTATGCTATTATGACCTCTACGCCTCGGCTTTCGAGCTTTTCGCGCAGGGAGGGCTCAATGGAATCGGTTATGAAGACATCTATGTCGTCCCAGGATGAGATGAAGGCCATGGCTTTGGTGCCGTATTTGCTGGAGTCCGCAATGAGGCAGACCTTGTCGGATGACTTGGTCATGGCCTGCTTGAGCTCGGCTTCGAGGAGGTTGGACGAGAACACGCCGGCGTTGGTGTAGCCAGTGCAGCCAAGGAAGAGAATGTCTGCGTAGACCCGTGCGACATCGGATATGGCCATTGGTCCAACCATGCCCATGACGTTGCGCTTGAGGGTTCCGCCCAAGGCCACGACGTCCATGGAATCGTCGTTTCTGAACGAATCGATGAGAAGAAGCGAATTCGTCACGAGTGTGAGCTTCCTGCCGTGGAGGTATTTTGACAAATGAAGGCTCGTGGAACCGCTGTCTACAAGGATTGTGCCACCATCCGGTACAAGGAGGGCCGCCGCCTTGGCAATGCGGTCCTTCTCGTCGTCATACTCGCTTATGGTCTTGGAGATACTTCGTGAAGGGTTCTGCCGGTCCGGAATCATGGCTCCGCCGTGAGTGCGCATGAGAAGGCCTTTCTGCTCAAGGATGTTCAAGTCCGATCTTATCGTGACCTTGGAAACCCCTAGGCTTCTTGAAAACTCTTCAACTGTGACATAGTCAGAGCCTGATAGAAGTCTGATGATTTCGTTCTGCCTTTCGTTCATGGACATAAACCCCTCCAACCCTGTCGATTATACCCTCGCTATCAGTATCTGGCAAAGCCCTTCTCCACGTATCCGTCAGCAATCTCCCTAATGATGGAATTGAGCCTTTCGCACTCAGCCTTGTCGTTGGAGACGACTTCCCAACGCACCATTGCGTCCTCGCTTCGAGAGATACGCTGTGCAACCTGAGCCCATTTGGCCTTGGAAAGGTCCGTACCACCGTCGATCCTCTCTGGAAGGTTGAAGCGCATGAGGGTTGCATCAAGGTCGCTGCCATCGTCCATACGGTCTATCACGACAGCCCCCATATCCTTCATCCTCTTCTCCACGTCGTCAAGAATCTGCGGCATCTTCTCCGGGGCGGCCTCGCAGTACAAAGGCCATTCCCTCTCCCTATAGACCGATTTCTGAAGCTCAGTCGCCCTCTTGTAAGCCTGTGGGTTCTCAAGATAGCATCTTGCAGTTAGAAGGGCGAAGAACATGGTGGACTCCACCGCCGCATAGCCCTTTGACGGGTCTTCCACATCGTACGGGAAGTTCATGTAGTAGTGGGCGGACTCCTCCTCTGATGCAAAGTAGCCATCGTTGCAGTTGTCTCTGAGCTTTGCCTTTATGAACGAATGCCCGTTGCGGATTATGTGGACGTCCGCACCGGACTTTGCAATCTCGCATAGAGAGATCGGGAGGGCTTTGACATCGGCATAGAAATGCTTCTTCGTCCCACCATAGACCTTCATTATCTCAGGTATGATGATTGCCATGTTGAGCCCTGGTACTATCTGCTCTCCGTTGCTGTCCATAAGGTCAAGCCTATCGCCGTCGCCGTCGAAGCAGAACCCTATGTCATAGGAGCCTTCCTTCATGGCGGCCCTTGCAGGAGCTATGGACGATTCAATGATTGGGTTTGGATCGCCTGCCGGGAAGAACCCATTTGGAAGAAGGTGCCTGTATGTGACGTTTGCACCCGCCTTCTGGAATGCAAGGGCCTCCTCCGTTCCAGCAGAACCGTTGAGGAACTCAAAGAGGACATTCAATCCCTTCAGGGAACCTTCGTCAACGCCTGCAAGCTTCATGGAATAGTCAATGTAGCCTTCAAGTTCGTTTATGACGGTTACAGTGCCCTTTCCATGGGACACGTTGGCCTTGCCTGAATTTGATTCCGAACTTGGCTGAATATGCACATTGTCTATATACAACTGCTTGATTTTCTCCACTCCACCGTCCGGTCCGTTGCCATATGCAATGGGAAGCAGCTGAGGAGCCATGAGCTTCATGCCCACATATTCGCCAGGATTGTGGGAAGCCGTGACCATTATGCCGGCGCTGTCCCTGTGTTTCATGCAGGTGTAGTAGAACTGACATGTGGATATTGGAAGAGGATTCACAAGGACATCGATCCCTGCAAGGCAGAATGCCTGGACAAGACCTTCCACAAGTTCCGGAACGTACAGGCGTGCATCACGGCATATCACAATCGAGCTAGCCTTGACGCTGTCCCTATAGTATACGGCCAATGCGTTGTACAGCCTGTCCTTGAGCTCCGGTGTCAGGTTGTGCTCCTTCGTTCTTATATCGTAGAGTTTGAACATTCCAAGTAGAAGGTCATCCATTTCAAACAGTCTCCTCTTTCATTACTATTGGAAGCTCTGCATTTGGATACAGGCTGCGGGCTTCCTCCAATATCGCCTGTTTTGCGGCATCACCCTTTGGAAGGTGGCATAGCACAAGACGCTTTGCGCCAAGTTCAAGCGCAAGCCTTGCGGCATCAAGGCCGCTGCTATGATCAGGCTTGCGGACATTGCTGACGGAATTCGTCTCATGGATGAGTACATCAGGGCCAAAGGCACACGCTGGAAGCGAATCCTTAGGGTTCTCCACAGGTGCGGTGTCGCAGGTATATACGATCTTCTTTGGGTTCTTCTGACTTCCGTCAGCCCTTTCGCTTACCACCATGCCAACCGAGTTTGGAGTATGGACTGTCTTGAAGAACTCAATGTCCATGTCTCCAACTCTGTTGCGACCGGCAGTTTCGAACGCTATGTCAAAGATGCCTTTCTTGGAACGAATTGCAAAGTTGTCTATGAGTCCGTTCACCATGTTTCTCACACCATCTGGACAAATTATCACAAGAGGCTTGGTACGCTTTGAAAGCCACAGTTGATGCAGAAGGCTTGGAAGTGCGTACATGTGGTCTATATGCTCGTGCGTTATGACAACAACATCTATGTTGGCTTCCACTGCAGCATGGATGTTCACGGATGCATCCACGAGGAACGATGAAACGCCATCAGAAAACAGGAGGGAGGTGTTTCCACTCCCCCCTTCCTGCATGGATCCGTTCGCACCAAGGAAAACGTACTTAAGCATTCTTTGCCTTTGCCTCTTTTCTGTTCTTGAGCACGGACGAAACGACTATGACAACTGCAAGGAGCGTGAAGACCCAGCAGATTGGGGATGACACGAACCTTTCCATTGTTCCGGCACCAAGCTTGACCGCCTTTCTGAAGTTCTCCTCGAACATTCCACCAAGGATGAAACCAAGTACGACAGGTGCCAAAGGATAGCCGTTCTTCTTCATTGCATATCCAACAAGACCCATGAAGAGAGCCGTGCCGACATTGAACACACCCTTTGGTATTGAAGCACCGGCAAGTGCGTAGGAACCAATGAAAGAAAGGATAAGCACGATTGGCATGAGTATGCGCTGGCTTATGAGAAGAACCTTTGGATAAAGACGGATCCCTGCAAGCTGGAAGACACCCATGAACACGTTTGCAATGAACAGCGTGATGAAGATGGAGTACACAAGAGGCATGTTCGTGCTGAACAGCTGGAAGCCAGGTGTTACACCGTTTATCATGAGGGCTCCAATGAGGACGGCGGTTGCACTGTCGCCAGGGATTCCAAGTGAAAGTGCAGGGATGAGTGCACCGCCAGTGACCGCGTTGTTCGCAACCTCAGGAGCGAAGACACCTTCAAGGCATCCCGTACCCGGCTTGTCAAGCTTGCCGTTGGATGCATCGCATATCTTGGTGGCCGAGTCATGCGCCATGAAGACCGCAATCGATGCCCCAGTTCCAGGAATTGCACCAATAATCGTACCAATACCCAAGGATGAGAGTATTATCTGCCACATGGAAAGAACCTTCTTGAACGGAGGGAACACCTTTCCAATGTTGGTAGCCACGTCTGTGTTCTGCGGCTTTGACAGGTTTGCAAGCTCAGCGAACACCTGGCTTACACCGTAGAGGCCAATGAGGGTTGACGTCATGTCGAAGCCACCGGCAAGGACTGTCTTCTTGAGAGCATCGGCAAACGGCATCCTGCATGCACCGGAGATTGGGTCGGTACCAAGGAATGCGAACACGAAGCCCAGCGCACCCATGAGAAGGCCTTTCAGAATGTCCTTCCCCGAGACCGATGCTATTATGACAAGCCCAACAAGAGCCAACGTCGTCTTCTCTGCAGGACCAAAGGCAAGCGTAGCCTTTGCAATCAGTGGACTGAAGAACACAAGAAGTATCTCAGAGCCTATGCCACCTATCATGGAGGCTATTACGGCTCCGCCAAGAGCCTGGCCGGCAAGACCCTTCTTGGTCATGAGCTGACCGTCAGTGACGGTTGCAATGGCGTTTGGGTTTCCCGGGATTCCCAACAGGATTGCAGGAATGGAGGCTCCGCAGACTGCACCGCAGTATACGGAAAGGAGAAGCCCTATTCCTGTAGCCGTATTGGAAATGCTGTATGAAATAGGAATTACAAGTGCAATTCCCATTGTCGCCGTAAGACCTGGAAGTGCGCCAAGAATGATTCCAAGTACGGAACCGAATGCACACCAGAGTATCGTAGAAATGTTGGCCACCATCTGGAAGCCCTGTGCAAAATCACCCATGGATCAACCTCCTATCAGTATTTGATGAGACCAGGAGCAAGATTGACCTGGAAGAACTGCTTGAACACGACATACAGGAAAAGCACCGTTGCAAAGGTGATGATTCCTGCAACCGCTGGACGGTTGAACCCCTTCTTGTTGAGAAGCTTCACAAGCGTAAGTGCAAGCACGACCGTGACGACTACGACGAAGAGCAATGCAATGCATGCACTTCCAGCCGACTTCCCAAAGAATGCAGGAAGTGCGCCTGACCTTCCCATCCTTATGATGGACTTGGAGATAAGCCTCATGAGTGTGTAGAAGCCAATCGTCAATGCAAGTGTGGATACACCGCCTATGGAAGCCTGGGCTATACTTCTCTTCTCACCTATCGTGGTATAGAGATACAGCAAGGTGTAGAGAAGGATGGTAGTCACAAGGATGAATCCAATTGGCTTGAGAAGTGCCACATAGGCGATTGAAAGAACAAGGGTCACAAGGAAGAGGACCAAAGTCTCTTTGTCCATCTTCTTGCCATCCGGACGTTCCTTTATGGTTATGAACAGGAACCCAAGAAAAAGGAACACACCCATTATGAGGGGAAGAAGCTTTCCACCCGGGTCTCCTCCAACGGTATCAACCTGATATTTGAAATCTTCTGAAAGCGCAGTGCTTATCGTATAGAGCGCAGACAGAACCGTCATGACAAGAGGAAACAATTTGATTTTCTTCATAGCTCCTGACTCCTGACCTGTAAGAATTGATTACCCCACAGAGTACTCGTTTGGAAACGAATCCTCTGTGCAGTATTCGACCGGTTCTTGCACCGGTCGAACGACCACTCCCCTATGCCTGTAAAAAAACATCACCGGCCTTTTGGGCCAGTGATGTCATATACTCATTTCTTTACGAGACCTGCTGCTTCGAGAGCTGGCTGGAGATCCTGCATGAGCTGTGCATTGTATGCATCCGTCTCAGCGAGGGTTGAGAATGTCTGAAGGTATCCCTTGTCAGCCATGAAAGCCTGGAACTCATCGGAGTAGAATGCCTTCTCTACGATGTCTGCGAGCCAGTTCTTTGCCTCATCTGGAGTTCCCTTTGGAACTGCAAGACCGCGGAAACAACCATAAGGGATTGTGAGGTCGCCATAGCCGGCTTCTACGATTGTAGGAACGTCGACAAGGTTCTTGTTGAGGGATCTTGATTCACCAAGGAATGCGAGAGGTTTGATTCCATCGACGATCTCAGTCTGGGAGAAGATACCAACCTGGCAGTGTCCGCCCATGACCCATGTCTGAAGCTCAGCACCACCGTTTGCAGGGATGACGTTGAAGCAGTTGCCGCATGCGACGTTGAGACCGCAAGCCACAACGGCTGTCGTTCCTGTTGCACCAGCGTTACCAATCGTTACCTGACCAGGGTTTGCCTTAGCATAGTCGATGAGGTCCTGAAGTGTGTTCCACTGTGAGTCTGCCTTGACGCCAATGACGAATGGCTCGAGGGTGAGGCCTGCGATGAAGTCGAGTCCGGCAGCACCGTCTGTTGCTCCAACGGATGTTCCAACAATCGTGTATGTTCCGTACATGAGCATCTTGTAGCCATCTGCTTCAGAATTGATGACTTCGTTCGTACCTGTTCCAGTTGAGTTTCCTGTGATGTTCTCAACGATGAAGTTCTGGCCGGAAATCTCCGTCATCTTTGCAGCAAGTGACCTTGCGAATGTATCCGTTCCACCACCAGCGCCCTGTGGGACTATGATTGTTATTGTTCTTTCTGGATCTGGGAACGATGCAGAAGTCTCTTCGAGACCCTGTGCGAAAACAGTTGTCATGGCTACGAGTGCCACCAACATGATGATCAAAGCGCGTTTCACTGTAAACCTCCTAATGCGACATTGAAACCACCGACCTGCCGGCATCAAAAGGGGAACTCTAGGACGCACAGACAGGCCATTGTTTGCTAACCTTTGAACATTATAGGGGCACTTTTTGCAAAACGCAACAAAAACTTTTTCGTTTTCGTAAGTTTTTTATGTAAAATTTTCGTAAACGAAGAAACGATTACTCGTTCACAGTTCAAGCGACGTAGCCTTGATTGCAACAAAAACTTCTTTTTTCCGCATCTTTGTTGCAAATTTTCAACAAAACCTTCGTTTTCAAGACTTTTTGTTGAAATCCCAAACTTTATTATACAGTCTAGCCGCCGGGATTTGAGCCGTATTCAAGGATACAAGCGAAGGATAGTACTTTTTGTACAGCCTGAGCGAAGTGACGATGAAGACGACTCAAAGACCAAGGCTAAAGGTTGAAGACAAGGTGGTAGATCCAGTCCCCATTGTCCAGCTCCGGATGGAAAGACAATCCATACTGGTTGCCGTACTTCACGGCCACTATGTTGCCATCCACTTTGGAGAGTACTTCCACACCAGGTCCAACCTCAGTGACGTATGGAGCCCTTATGAAAGCCATTGGAACGTCTCCAACACCAGAGAAAGGGGCAATGGTATGAAAGCTGCCAAGCTGCCTGCCGTAGGCGTTGCGCCTAACGGTGACAGGCATGGTTCCAAAGCCAACTGCAGACTGTCCCTCCACAGAGGAAGCCAGCAGAATGAGGCCTGCGCAGGTCCCAAGCACTGGCTTTCCTGAATCAATGAGGGCTTTCAGGTCATCGTACATGCCAAGTTCACGCAGGAGCTTCATTTGGACAGTGCTCTCTCCGCCGGGAAGGACAAGTCCATCAATAGGAGTGTTGAGGTCAGCGGAGCAGCGGAGCTCAACGGCATCGGCCTTCAATGAATGCAGCCTATCCACGTGCTCTATGAAGGCGCCCTGTAGAGCGAGGACGCCAATGCGCATTGGGCGTTTCGAGGGGTTCGTCATTTGCCCCTCTCTGCCATGAGAAGGTTTATCTCGTCTTCGTTGATGCCAACCATGGCCTCTCCAAGGTCCTCGGACAGCTGGGCGATCAATGAAGCGTCCTTGTAGTTGGTGACGGCCTTGACGATTGCGTTGGCGCGTTTCTGGGGATTGCCGGACTTGAAGATGCCGGAGCCCACGAAGACGCCCTCTGCTCCAAGCTGCATCATGAGCGCTGCATCGGCTGGGGTTGCCACGCCGCCTGCTGCAAAGTTGACCACTGGAAGCTTTCCGTTTTCATGGACGTACTTCACGAGCTCGAACGGTACCTGAAGGACCTTTGCAGCCTCGAAGAGTTCATCCTCACGCATGGAGACGAGCCGTCTTATCTCTGCGTTCATCATCCTCATGTGACGCACGGCCTGGACGACATCGCCTGTTCCAGGCTCGCCCTTGGTCCTTATCATGGAAGCGCCTTCGTTGATTCTTCTAAGTGCCTCGCCAAGGTCTCTTGCGCCGCAGACGAACGGGACTTTGAAGTCCCACTTGTTGATATGGTAGACATCGTCTGCAGGAGAAAGGACTTCGCTTTCGTCTATATAGTCTATCTCTATGGCTTCGAGTATCTGGGCCTCGACGAAGTGGCCTATCCTGCACTTTGCCATGACGGGTATGGTCACAGCCTCCTGAATGCCCTTTATCATCTTAGGGTCGCTCATCCTGGACACACCGCCTGCAGCCCTTATATCGGCAGGGATGCGCTCCAAAGCCATGACGGCACATGCGCCAGCTTCCTGTGCAATGACAGCCTGTTCTGGGGTCGTTACATCCATTATGACACCGCCCTTGAGCATTTGGGCAAGGTTTTTGTTGAGTTCGTATCTTTCAGATTCTCTTGTCATCGTTTCCTCCTGATGTCCTTTGAAGCCGTTTGCAAGCCTCCAAGGCACAGGTATAGGATAGTCTTCAATTGACCTTGTTGAAATAATCAAAACCTACTTTTATAATAAGGTCAGTTTCAATACCAGACACCTACTCGATCGCTAGGAAAAAGGTCAGAGACAAAGAAGACAAAAGGAGGTCGTCCCGTGCTTACATACGACCTACAGAATATGGAAAGGCCTTTATACGAAGCCCTCTACAATGCCATCAAGACTGACATAATCACGGGAGTTCTAGCACCAAACGAAAAGCTGCCATCCAAACGATGCATGGCATCCAACAACGGAATAAGCGTCATAACCGTGGAAAGCGCATACGGCCGACTCCTATCCGAAGGCTACATCCAATCCAAACCCAAAAGCGGCTTCTTCGTGTGCGACATCAAAGGCCTTGAACACAGCATTCCAAAGACCGATGTCTTTGAAACCTCCCAAAACGATGACCTACAATGCCATTATATAGCCGATTTTTCAAACAATCAGACACCAACAGACCTCTTTCCCTTCGACGATTGGTCAAAAGCCACAAGAAGCGTTCTGGCAAGAAGACACGAAGAGCTTCTTGAAAACTCCCCATCCTGCGGCATTCTGCAACTGAGGCGTAGCATTGCCGAATACCTCAAGGAATACAGGGGCCTTGACGTAGACGAAAACACCATAGTCATAGGAGCTGGAAGCGAATTCCTGTATGGTCTTATCGTACAGCTCATTGGAAGGGATGTCGTCTACGGCATAGAAAATCCAGGCTACCGCAAGCAGGAACTTACATACAAAGCCCAAGGAATACGCATTGCACATTTGGATATAGATGACAATGGAGTAAGTGCAAAGGAACTTGAAGGCAAGGATATCGGGGTTGTACATACTACACCGTCGCACCAATACCCCACAGGTATAGTTATGCCAATCTCAAGGAGGTACGAGCTGCTTGCGTGGGCGGCTGAGAAGCGTGGCAGGTACATAGTGGAGGACGACTACGACAGCGAACTGCGTCTTGACGGCAAGCCTATCCCTTCTTTCAAATCCATAGACCGCGAAGGCTGCGTAATATACCTGAACACGTTCTCAAAGACGTTGTGCTCGACTGTGCGAATAAGCTACATGGTGCTGCCACCAAGGCTTATGAGGCTTTTCAACGAAAGGCTCTCATTCTATTCCTGCACTGTCTCCACCTTTGAACAGTACACCCTGTTGGAGTTCATGGAAAGCGGCAGGATGGGGACGCACATCAACAGGCTTAGGACATACTACAGAAGAAAGCGCGATGCGTTCATCGAAGCGTTGAGAAAAAGTCCACTTGGCCCTCATGTCGAAATCTCCGGTGAAAAGGCGGGGCTGCATTTTCTAATGAAAGTAGATACCGTGAAAAGGAAGGAGGAAGCCCTGAGAGCCGCCGAACATGAAGACATTGGCCTTTGCTCTCTTTCGAGCTTCTACCACAACTGCCATAACAGTGGCAAAGGTCAATCAAAGGATGCAAACACGTTTGTAATGAACTATGCCACGCTTGATTTGGGCAAACTTGACGAAATCGTTGGCAAACTGTGCAAGGTGTTTGATTGATCTGCGAATCTGCAATTGATTTGAAACCTAGTGGGAGAAACCAACCAGTGGAAGAAACCTAGAATCTGTTCGCCAAGTACCCCATTATGGCCTCAAGCACGGAGCCTGATATGGCGCGGGCCTTGTCCGAGCATGTGAGGTGGTCTGTGGATTCTCCGCGGGGGTCTACGTCTGCAACCTTGAACCCTACAGGAACCTCAAGGCCGTCATGGAGCATTCCCCTGACCTTTCCAGGTATTGAAGTGACGACAGGGACCTTTTCCAAAACAGCGTTTCCATCCGCATTTTCCGCAAAGCTTTCCACAAACGCAATGGTCTGTCCGGCTTCTACGATATCTCCAATGGATGAGACGGGCCTGAACACCCCGGCCGCCGGCGAGTGCATGACACGCTCCTTGCCAAAACCACCTATTATACCAGGTACTCCTGTATTCGCAGCGGCGCAACCATGCTTGATTATGACGCCAAGCCTATGTCCTCTTTGGGTCTCTATTACGGCATCCACATCCTTTCCAGCTTCAAAACCAGGACCCAATGCAACCGTGAATGGAGCCATGCTGCGATTGGTGCCTAGGTTCTTCTTCGCTATTATGGCATCCACAAGGGCGACAGGTGAGAGAGTATCCAAAATGGAACATGAGGGGTCCACGACTACAGGCACCTCCCCATCGTCCAATACATGAAGGGCATCCTTGGCGCTGCACTTCCTTGCAACGACACCCTCAACCTCAACGGAGCCCTCGAACAAAGCACTTGCAAACGAAACGGTCCGTCTTATGACAGTTGGCTTCTCAACTTCAAGATGGATGACATCGAACCCTGCATTGTGAAGCCTTATACCAACTGCGGTGGCCAAATCCCCCGCTCCACGCACTATGACAAGGCGATTTCTCCACAAAGAGGATGGCTGGGCGCTTCTCTCGTTGAAGATGGCCATGACCTCGGCTGCGACTGCAACGGCTATTTCGTCTGGAGTCTGGGCTCCAACATCAAGGCCCATTGGCATGTGTACGCGCCTGTCTCCATAACGTCCCTGCACCTTTCTCTTCCGCGAAGCCAGCACCCCTATGTACGGTGAGTTTGTCTTGAGGACCGCATCCAAAAAGAAGTCCACTTCGTCAGGATTTGAGAACAGAACGGCGGTTCTGTCATCTATAACGGTATCTCCATTGGAAGGGATTTCATGTCCCTCTGCCTCGATAAAAGCTTCTTTTTCCACAAATGAAGCCCATTTTGGGATATCGTTTGCCAAATCGTCTTTAGACCTATCAACGAAGACGACTTCAAAGGAAAGGTTGTGGAACACCTGAGCGAAGGCCATTGCAACATGACCTATTCCAAAAACAACGACCCTGCGTCTTGCAATTGGAACATCTATGAAAACCTCAGCCATACCGGACTCCTTCACCTTTATCATCTCCTTGCCTCCCTTTCCTTTTGCAATGCACTGCAAAGCCTTTGAAACGGCCTGCCTTTCTGCATCACCTCCGCCAATGGTTCCATAGGAAGAGCCGTTCCTAAGGACTACCATCCTACCATCCTTCCTTGGCACGGTTCCTTGGGTGCCAATAAGTGTGATGACAGCAAAAGGCTGGTTCCTATACTCCGCAGCAGACGCAGCTTCGAACAATCCAATGCTAGAACCACTGAAAAAGCTAGAACCTTCCATAGAGAACCCCCTCCCGTGCAGAAGCAACGTATATATCCACGTCGTCTGGTTTTGAAACACCGGCAAGAACGGCACCCAATCCTTCGTCAAACCCCATGTCCCCGCCGTTGAAGACGACGACCCTGCGTCCAAAGCGGTTTGGGGCCAAGCCTTTCAGAACCCCTTCCGGATTTGAGAAGTACCAATCCAAGAATGCAATATCCACCACGCCGTCCACGAACTCTTCAGGACATGGTCCAAACACGGCATCCTTCACCCTACACCCAAGCGCCCACATTCCAAAGACACCTATGGACACATTCGTAAGCGGATGCATCTGGGGATCCCGTGCGGTATGAACCTTAACAGGAAGACGCTTGGAACCATCGGCCTCGCAGAGCACTACATCGTAGACATCGTACAAGCGTGAAAGGTTGTCGAATCCAGGTGAACACCACTTGTTGCCGTCCTGCGACACATGGGCATAGAACACGACCTCGCCTTTTTCAGGGGCATACGAAAGTACGCTTTCATCGTTGAAGATCCTATCCTGCCCATAGTCCAAAAGATACGGCGATATGACCTTGGTTGTAGTCGTCACAAGCACGGAAAGCCCTTTTTCCTTGAAGTACCGCGCTGATTCTATCATAAGGGTGGTCTTCCCGCCGCCGCCTGTTATGGAAACGAACGGCTTTGTATCATCCTTGGAATCACCATGACCATAGTAGAGTACATCGTAGAGATTTGGATTCGTACGACACGACATATCCTGAAAGCACGCCATAATGTAAAGAATACTTCAAAACCGACAAAAGAAACATACTGCTTGCCCCTTTATTCAAATAAAAGTAGAATGGAAACCGAGTTGTACTTGAAAACAATTCGAAAAACACGAAGAACAGGCCACCCAAGGAGCGTCCCCAGAGCATGAAACGAATGGAAGACACGAAGAACCATGAAACACCAAATACAAATGGTTTTGGCGTTGAATGCAAGTTCAGTCTCATGGACAACGGACAGTTCCTATTTGGACCTGGTTCAAAGGCTCTGTTCGAGCTCATTGAAAAGACAGGCTCAGTGAAATCGGCCTGTGAAGAGATGGGCATGAGCTATTCCAAGGCGTGGAAGAAGATACGTGAGGCTCAGGAGGCCCTTGGGTGCGAGGTCGTGGTGCGAGTCCAAGGTGGGAAAGGCGGTGGGCAGGCCATGCTGACGCCAACTGGGAAATGGCTGTGCGAGACCTATGCGGCGTTCACGGAAGAGGCCACAACCCAAGCGAAGGCCATATTCGAGAAACATTTCGCCGTGCATGATGAAGAACGCAACAAAGGGCAAGACCATGAATAGACAGGTGCGAATCCTAGTTCTGGCCGTTGTCTTCGTGGTGGTGGCGATTGTGTCCCTTGGCATTGGACGCTACCCCATTTCTCCTGTCAGAGTCGTGCAGACCCTCTTTGGGGGCGGAAACGCACAGGAGAAGGCCGTCGTGCTCAAGATAAGGCTGCCAAGGATAATAGCCGCCACGCTCATAGGAGCCGGACTTGCCCTTGCGGGGCAGACCATGCAAATGATATTCCGTAACCCGCTCGTATCGCCGGACGTACTTGGGACGAGCACAGCAGCGGGCTTTGGAGCTTCCATCTCCCTGCTGCTAGGACTTTCCACGTTGGCCGTCACAGTGAACGCCTTCGTCTTTGGTGTTGCCTCCGTGGTCCTTGTATGGGCCATTGGCTCGCGCGTCAAAGGAGAGCAGACGATGGGGCTCATCCTCATTGGAATGGTCGTGTCGTCGCTCTTCTCCGCAGGCACGAGCTTCATAAAGCTCATAGCCGATCCAAACAACATACTCCCCGCTATAACCTATTTTCTCATGGGTTCTTTGGCCGGATGCAGCTTCCAGGACCTGCAGATAATCGCAGTACCAATGGTCATCTCCTTTGCAACATTGCTATTGGTATCCTGGAAACTGAACATCCTGTCCCTCTCAGAGGACGAGGCAAAGAGCCTAGGAGTGAATACGCGACTTCTAAGGTCCGTGGCCATAGGGGCGAGCACTCTCATGACGGCAAGTGCGGTCGCGGTATCGGGACAGATAGGCTGGGTGGGCCTCATAGTCCCGCACATGGCACGCAAGATCACAGGCAGCAACGCCACCTACTCCCTACCCGCCTCCATGCTCTTTGGCGCCACGTTCCTCATCATCGTGGACAACGTCTCGCGCACCGCCACGACAGCCGAGATCCCAATTGGAATCCTCACGGCCTTCATAGGCGCACCGTTCTTCCTATACCTCATTCTCAAGGAGAACCGCCATGAAGCTTGAAGTCCGCAACGTCTCATACACATATGCACATGCACACGCGCACGGTAGCAAGCCTAGCGCAAAGGCCGATGCCAAAGCCGATATCAGGACCAATATCAAGGCCGATGCCCTTGTGCTCGACGATGTGTCGTTCTCCATCTCATCAGGCGAAATGATAGCCTTCCTTGGAAAGAACGGAGCAGGAAAGACGACATTGCTAAGAATCATACCATCGTTCCTTACACCGCTTAGCGGTGACGTACTCATAGATGGAGTATCCGTTCGCAGCATGTCGCTTCAGGACAAGGCAAAAGCCATAGCGTACATACCGCAGTTCTCCCAAACGGCGTTCGCATACACTGTGAAGGAATCCGTTCTCATGGGACGATCCCCTCACATATCGCTTTTCAGCAAGCCGTCGTCGGACGACGAAAAACATGCATTGGAGGTATTGGACGAACTTGGGATACTTGGCCTGGCAGACAGGCCCACAAACGAGATTTCAGGCGGAGAACGTCAGCTAGTACTCATAGCCCGTGCCCTAATGCAGGATGCAAAGCTACTTATACTGGACGAGCCCACATCGTTTTTGGACTATTCCAACCAACTGCTCGTACTTGAAAAGGCCATGGAACTGACAAGGAAGGGTTATGCATGCCTGTACTCCACACACAACCCAGACCTTGCGCTTGCATATTCCACAAGGGTCCTTGCCATGGACAAGGGACGAATTGCGTTCTCAGTGAAGCCTGAAGAACTTGAAGGCAGCGATGCATTGTCATCAATCTACAAAAGACCGCTTATGGTCGAGAGGACGCAGGCAGGGAGGCTCATATGTGTGCCACAGTGAGCACAGAACGCCAAGTGACATCCGTCTGTCCAGTGCGCCCAGTAAGCCCAGTGCGCCAAATGGGTCCAGTAAGCCCAGTGACGCCTGTCTGCCAAGCGAACCCCTGGTGGACAAAGCAGAAGATCGACTGGTACGTCAGGGCCTCCCAATGCAGTGACTTCCATGAAAGGCTTGCCTGCGAGATTGCCAATCTTATACCAAAGGACAAATCCATTCTGGAAGTAGGCTGCGGACTTGGATACATTACTGAGGCATTGAACAGAAAAGGCTACGACGTGTTTGGAATAGACAACGACGAGGAGGCCATAAAGAGAGCGCAGAAGCTCCATGAGGGACTTCCAAGACGCCCAGATTCAAAAGAGCTTTTTGCACTAGAAGACTACAGGACAAGCCACCGCAAGGCCAACGTAGTGCTTGCAGTGTTCTGCGGCCGCATAGACGAAGAAGGCCTTGGAGCGTTCGAGAAACTCGCAGACGAAAAGATCGTATACATAGTCTCACAGCACAGATCCAATAACCTACGACATGACAGAACCGCTGGAATATGCGCATACCTTAAGGAAAACGACTATCGTTTCACATTCAAGGAACTTACGATACACTTCGACCAACCGTTCGAATCTCTGGAGGAGGCATCGCATTTTCTAGAACTCCAACATGGCAATGCAAAGCTCCCAGTTAAAAGGAACGAAGGCCCATACAAAGACCAGTATCCGTACTTGTTCGAGAACGAAAAGAGGATGTCCTTGTTCGACATCGAAATTCGAAATCAATTCGAGATTGATTCGAAATAAGCTGAAATTGATTTGAAATTCTATACCGAATTTTGAGGAGGAATAAAATGAAGAAACTACTGACAGTTGCAGCGATTCTTCTCGTTGCATTCTCAGTCATGGCACAGCCTGTCCAGGAAACCTCACAGGGAACTTCACAGGAAAGTGCAGCGCCAACGACACAGGTATTCGTAGACTCCCTTGGAAGAGAAGTCGAACTTCCTGTAGACATACAGAAAGTCGCACCATCGGGCTCGATGGCACAGGTGATCGTCTACCAGATAGCCCCTGAAAAGCTCTGCGGACTTGCATCCAGCCTCTCTGGAATGTCAAAGGAGATCTACCTAGACTCCATGGCTGACCTTCCCGTATTTGGAACGCTCTACGGCAAGAAGGCCAATCTCAACAAGGAAACCGTCATCATGGCAGCACCAGACGTATTCATTGACGTAGGCGACATCAAGAAAGGCTCTGCAGAAGCAATGGCAACCGACCTTGACAAAGTCCAGGAAGAGATTGGAATCCCAGTCATCTTCTTCGAAGCCAACCTTGACAACTACCACGAAGTGTTCACCAAGCTTGGAGCGCTCCTTGGCTATGCAGAGCGCGGCGAGCAGCTTGGCAAGTACGCAGAGGAAGCCCTCCAGTACGCAACGACCAACCCAGTCGAAGGCAAGACCGTCTACCTTGCAGCATCCACTGACGGACTGAGCACCTACACGGCAGGTTCAAGCCACAGCCAGGCGGTCGAAAAGGCCGGCGGCAAGAACGTCATAACATCCAGCCTCACGCAGAGCAACGGCACCGTCTCCCTTGAGACACTCTACACCATCAATCCAGAGTACATCCTCTGCGTAGACACAAGCGCCTACGACACCATCATGAACTCCGCGGAGTGGCAGTCCATAGATGCAGTGAAGAACGGCAACGTCTACAAGGTTCCAAACATCCCGCACGGCTTCGTCACAGGCCCACCATGCACAAACCGCATCGTTGGCCTCTTCTGGCTCACAAGCGTCCTCTATCCAGAGCGCGGCGTCGACATCGTAGCCAAGACCATCGAGTTCTACTCGCTCTTCTACCACTACGACCTCACGCAGGAACAAGCCAAGGCCATCCTCTACATGGATTGACGCCCCCTTTCACACGCAAGCCCCTAGGTCACCACGCCAGGGGCTTTTTTCATGTTCTCCCTCATTCTTCAGACCGATGTCCTTGAGGTTGGCTTTTACATGTCGTTTCAACCATTTTACCGTTTTTCGCACCAATGGTTGAAAACTTACAACCATTCTTGCTTTTTCGACCATTTTGGTTGAAACTTAGAACATGGAACGACTGCTCAAAGAACTAAAAGCTCTATCAAGACAGCTCGACAGGCTCATCTGGTATGTAAAGGACGACACAAGGCAAACCTCAAAGTCATACATAGATGGAACACTCATAGAGAAAAGGGCAAGAGGGAAAACTGCATATTACAGCTACACCGGCAAGGATTCACCTCTGCAGTACATAAGCCTTTCCAATATAGCAGTGCTTGCTCCACTTGCACAGAAACGCTACGACAAGCAGGTGGTCAAAACAGCAACAGAAAGGAAAAAGCTCATCGATGGCTTCATCGAGGAACTTGAAAAACTCAAGGACTTGGATGACCTATCCCATATCTACAAGGACCTGCCAACGGAGCTGAAGACATTGGTGAAGCCACACCTTGACGATGATGAAGCGTTCATAAAGCATTGGATGGCAAAGAACGTTGGACACAACACGATCAAGAACAACACAGGAAACTACACCCAAAAGGGAGAACATGTAAGGTCCAAAAGCGAAATCCTCATAGCAGACAGACTGTATGCAAAAGGCGTTCCATACCACTACGAGCCCGTCTTCGACCCAACAGAGGAACATGCACAGCTAAGTCCAGACTTTCTCATTCTTAATGTAAAGACAAGGAAGAACTACGTATGGGAGCACTTAGGCCGCATGGACGACCAAGACTACCGAGCCGACAACCTATGGAAGCTCGAGCAGTACGCCAATGCAGGCTTCATCCAGGGAGTGAACATGATCATCACTCATGAAAGCTCCAAGTATCCGCTGAGCACAAGACTCGTGGACCAGATCATCGAAGCGAACTTCAAATAACGTAGGCTATTCATTCAAAGCCCAAGAAGGGTTGCATAGACGATAGACTAGAATGTATCATCAAACCAGCAAAACAAGCACAGAAGAGAGGTTTCCAATGGGTATTTTCGTTCTTTCGGTTGGTGGTTCCATAATTGCACCTGACAAGGTCAACAGCACGTTTCTGGCACAGTTCCTTGAAGGGATGAAGGAATACCTTGAAGAGAATCCACAGAGCAAGCTCATATTCGTCTGCGGAGGAGGAGCACCTGCACGTGTATATCAAGAGGCATACAGGGATGTCATGGGAGACGAAGCAAAGGATGCAGACGTACAGGATTGGATTGGAATAAGGGCCACGCACCTCAATGGAGAGCTTGTGAAATCCATCTTTGGGGACCTTTGCAAGGACGCACTTGTAATAGACCCAACGTCAAGCAGCATAAAGTTCGAAGGAAGGGTTCTTGTGGCAGGAGGATGGAAGCCAGGGTTCTCTACTGACACCGATGCAGTCTACCTTGCACGCCGTTTTGGAGCCAAGACGGTGATAAACCTCTCCAACATTGCAAAGGTCTACACGGACGACCCAAGGAAGAATCCAGATGCAACGCCAATCGACAGCCTCTCATGGGAGCATTTCAGGGAGATGGTGGGAGACCAATGGGTTCCAGGCAAGAATGTCCCGTTCGACCCAATTGCATCCAAGTTGGCACAGGAAGCCGAGATAAAGGTCGTTTGTGCAGACGGCCGCAACATAGAGAACACGATTGCAATCCTCAACGGAAAACCGTTCGAAGGCACAACGATAGGCTAATCACCGCAGCATAGGCAACAGACAAGCCGTAACTTTTAGCCAAGCCACTACTCCAAAGAAGCCTTCCTCTTCAGCTCCAGAAACGAGGGCAAAGGGTCCGCGAAGCTGTCCGGGAAGGGCTGGTCTCTGGTGAAATCGGGAATCCACAGTATCTCGTTGTCCGACTGCTCCTGTATGAAACCGTCTATATCATACAAATCCAAAGCATCCAGCAAAGAGGCGTATTCGCTTTTTGACATCTTTGGAAATCCAGGGTCGTCGAGGGGTGGCACGAACTGGACCATGAGCGACAAGAGAAAGTTGTCCTTAAGGTTATCGGCATACCAGGAAAGGAATTGCATTGTGGCATAGAGAGTTCCTGGAAAGACGAGGTGCCTTACAAGAACGCCCTCAAGGCCGCTTTCCATATCCGTGCATGGGTGGCGCCTTTTCAAGAAGCGCACCAAAGGGATGACGGCATCGCAGTAGCGCGGCAGGCCGCAGAAACGGGATGCAACGTCCTTGTCAAGTGTCTTTACGTCAAGGAGATACAGGTCAATGAGGTCGTCTATCAGACGCATGGCCTCAACGCTTTCGTAGCCCGATGAGTTCCACACGACAGGAAGGGAAAGCCCCCTGCTCTTGGCATCCTTCAATGCAACCACAATGGATGGGATGTAATGCGTTCCAGTGACGAGGTTTATGGACGCAGCGCCAAAGGCCTGGAGGTCAAGCATCAGATCCGCAAGCTGCTTCTCTGAGACGGCAACGCCTTCGTATGAACGGCAACGGACGCCTTCCTGGCCATCCAGCGCGCCGCTTATCTGGTAGTTCTGACAGTATTGGCAATGAAGCGGGCAACCGCAGAAGAACACCATGCCTGAGCCGTGTTCACCTGTGATTGGAGGCTCCTCTCCCCTGTGAAGGCCCACCCATGCAATGCGCATCGTATTTGTCTGCCCACAACGCCCAACTTCACCCGCAGCACGGTCCACCCCGCACTCGTTTGGACACAACCTACAATTCGAATACCGACTACAAAGCTCCATTTTCATACACACCTTGACCCTCGTCGCCAAATATATCATGTTTAGTCGCATGAGCATACGGGATTTGTTCAATACAATACACACAAAGCTGCACTTAAGAAGACATAGCATTCCAACGGACACGACGGCACAGGACTCCAAGACCGATGCCCCTGAACCCTACGCACCGCAGGAATCTCCAAAACAACAGAAGCCAGAGGAGCGTTTCATCCTGTGCATTGACGGCGGAGGAATGAGAGGTGTCATTCCAATGGTGCTGCTCCAAAGGCTTGAAGATGAAATAAGACGCTGCGGCGGCGAGGACAGCATTGATTCGTACTTCGACTACATTGCGGGGACCTCAACGGGAGGACTCATATCGCTAGCACTTACCTGTCCTACCGCATTCGGCTATAAAGTATGCAAAAACGCACCACAGGTGCTCTTGGAAGACATCCTTGAGCAATATATGTCCATGGGAAAGACAATCTTTCCAACATCCACGTTCACAGGGCTGAGGAAGATAGCATCCACAAAGTACCCGGAGTCAGGCATCGAGGCCATGTTGGACGAGTGGTTCGAGGACTCAAGGCTTGGGGAAGCCACAGTGCCGACATTGGTTATGAGCTACGACCTGTTCTCTGGAACGCCAGTGATGCTCAAAAGCTACGAGGACAGGTCTTTTCTGGTAAAGGATGCAGGAAGAGCCACAAGCGCTGCACCTACGTACTTCCCTCCTCTGATACGAAACGGAGAAATCCTTGTAGACGGAGGCGTTGTTGCAAACAATCCTTCCATCTATGCATACATAGAAGCCAAGAAACTCTATCCAAACTGCAGCAAGTTCCATGTAGTATCGCTCAGCACAGCAGGGAAGATCCACACAATGTCACTGGAGGATACATACGGCCTACTCAGCTGGGTGGATCAGGTGAACCCTATGTTCTCTACAGCCCAGAAAAGGACAGCGGACTACATTCTTGAGAACATGAAAGATGTGGATTACATACGCATAGACGACCCGTTGGAGCTTGGAATAAAGATGGACGACACCAATCCTGACTCAATGAAGGCAATGGTGGAGTTCGCAGGAACTGTTGCTGACAAGCATGCGGATGAGATCCTTGGCATAGCCTCCATGCTGCTGAACAACAAGAACCAACGATGAAGAAGGAATACAACAATGCATCCGAAACAGGAAGAACTTGAAAACAATCTATCGCTGCTTAGCCAGAACCTGGACAACTACCTTGAAGACGAATATGGCTCAAGATACAGAATACATCCAAACAGACTCAAGAGGGGCTTGGGCTCGAACCCTCGCTTCGACGGACTGTTCTCCACGGCCATGGCCTTCACTCTGGGCTACGGTTCCAAAGCAGGTCGAGGCTATGTTGTAGAAGTGGACATAAGAACGCTGGACAGAGTCTCTCCGGAAGAGAGACAGGAGATAAACGATGCGGCGTTCTCGTACATCCAAAGCAACCTCAAGGAGGTGTTCCCTGACAGAGACCTCTCCATCGTCAAGGACGGCAACCTCATGAAGATAGTGGGAGACTTCTCCCTAGGCGAAGCCTATTGAGCCATGCTCGCACCAACGCTGTAATGCGCTTAAAGACCTAGATATCCCTCGACGGAGTTTGCAGTCAGAACAAGGAAGAAGAACGGTGACAGTACTAGTTGTACGGCACCGTTCGCCCTGACGCAGTCAATGACTGCAAAATCCTAGAGGGTCAGGCCGCCGATTGCACAGCCAATAATTGGCGAGTCCTCTATTCGAGTGAACGCTGCATGACGTCCTTTCTGTGCGAGGAACGCATCCAGGTACTCCTGGGTGAAGCTTCTGAGGTACGCCGTCTTGTAGAAGGTGGTGCCGTCTGCGTTTATGAGTACTGGATGGTCAGGATCCTTTCCAAAGTTCGTCATGAGCACCGCAGACGCCAGGTTCACGGCGGTGAGCTTTGCGGCGCGCGATATGAAAGCTGTGAGGAGCTCGCACAGGGTGTCCGAATCCTCTTCGTTTCCTGCAACGCACTTTACAAGGACGTTGTCGTCCATGGAGCCGCAGTCGTAGCACTGCGCACCATCGTCGCACGGGTAGTCGGAAGGCGAATCCTCGTGCTCAAGGAAACAGCTCAGATCCTTTGTCTCAAGGGAGCCGGTGCAGGAGCACATCTCGTTGAACCTTTCACAGAAGCCATCGCTGAAAAGCCCCTCCTTCACAGCGGTGGCTATGACATGACGTCCAAGAGGCCCAAGGTACGCACCGCTTATCATCTTCTCGAAGTTGTATGACTTGGGATCCACGGTACCGTCCAGAAACTCACGGTCGATGTCCCCAAGGCAAATATCCAAGCAACCGGACTCCACGTTGATTATCTGGCTGCCTTGCAGAGAGTGTCCTTCCGGGAGCTTCTGTATTCTGCAGTTCTGCTCTATGTATGCAGTGTTCGTACCGGTTCCAAGGATGAAGCCTATGCAGCCGTCATATTTGCCGTCCGTGTTGTGGGACTGTGCGGCAAGAAGTGTCGTGACGGTGTCGTTGAGGATTATCACCTTCTTTTTTGACACATCATGACCACGACGTGAAAGCTCGGCAAGAAGGTTCTCCCCCAACCTCATTCCAATGACCTCAGGGGCCTTTATCTCCTTGCTGAATCCAATTGGAACACCGTCGTGGTCAGGCAGTATCTGCGCAGCGTATGAGAAGCAGAAGGCAATCCTGTCGCTCTTGTCCACAAGACGCTCGATCTCACCGGCAAACACCTCGAAGAACTCCTTGGCGCTCACCTCCCTGTCGAACCCAGGCATACGTGTGCGCTTGAAATCATGCACCACTGGCTTGAGCGACGGGTCGAACTCCACAAGGCACGTCCTAAGGTTGGTACCGCCTGCGTCTATTACAATGACCGTCTCGCCCGCCCTTGGAAGCGCATTTGGAGAACAGTAGCTTGGAATCATTGGAAGGGAGCTCTTCTGTCCGGAAAGGCCCTTCTCCATCTCGCGAATGAAATAGTCGCAAAGCCCGTCCATGCCAATGCCGTCTGGGTTGAGACTGTGTCTGTCCAAGAAATCCGCTACCTGAGCCCTCATATCATCCTCCATACAAACCGATGTCCCAAAACGCCGCCATACTGGAACAAAACGCACCAATGACGAAGGACAAGGACATCGGTCTAAAACCTAAATTCTCCATTTGCGAATGTATAGCTGTTTATCGTGTACTCGCCCACGGAGCTGACGACGATGTCTCCTCCATCGTCCACACCCATTGTGAAGCTGCCTGAAACGAATAGAGGGCGGGCCATTGCAAAGCCGTAGACCCTCATTTCAACCGTCATGTCAATGCTCTGTCCAGTGTTCTGCCGGGATGTCCAAACCTCCATGACGTCATCGAATGTGACCCCGTCGGGATAGCTGAACGTGATGGATCCAGACAAGAGGTAGTCCCCGTTTCCGTAGCCCCTAGATGCCATGGCCACATACACGGCAGACACCAAGGGGTCCTCCATTGCATTGTTGAGGAAGGACAGGAACGATGAAAGGAAGTTTCCACCCTCTGCAGAGGGAGCCAAAGCCTCCACGTATTCGGAAGGGTCTGCAAGGAAGTATGCGACCCTAAGAGGAAGCTTGGATGCCTGCCCAACGGACACAGTGCAGTTTGGTAGCGTTATGCGGGAACCGGTGCACGATGTGACTATGGACGCAGAGAGGCAGTCCATTATGACGGTCAGTGCATCACCCACCTCCTCAGTCGTAGGTGGCAGCTCTGGTTCTGCGGCATAGAGACCCGTAAAGGCGAACGAAGCTATTAGAACGAATACAAAACAGCGTCTTACCATTCTCAATAAACTATAAGCCCCATTTCACACTGTTTTCAAGTTTTTTCGTACGAGATTCACTAGGTTGTTCACAAGGTTAGTGCGCACTCGCTTCAAGGTCATGTCATTTCATGCCAAGATAGCGCTTGAGGGAGACGATGTACTCCTTGAGCTTCGCCAACACCTGCTTGTCCCTAGGTTCAAGGGTGTTGTCCGCAAGCTTCTCGTCGAGCTTGCGCTCCACGAAGTTCACATCGTTTATCTCGTTGCCAGGAGGACAAAGCAACCTTGTGGAAGCGAAGGACTTCCATTTCCTCAGATTCTCCGCATCCAAAAGCGTTGGATAACTGCGGCATACATGGCGCCACAACATTTGAGGGCAACGTGGGTCCTCGAAGTCCAAATTGAGAGAAAGCCTCTGCTCCGGAGGCGTGCTGCGGATGACGGCGAACAGCCTTTTGTCGTGGTCCGTGAAGAACTTTGAGTATATTGCATAGTCAGGGTCGTCAGCCGTCTCGTAGGCATCAGAGTCGTTTGAGCGTATCTTCTCAATGAGAAGAGGGCGGTTGAACAGTATGGTGTTGTATCGCTCCATACACTCCTGGAAATCGATTCCCAGCCTGTTGTACCCCTCCTCGTCCAATGCGTTCATTCCAGACAGGAACGGAACCTTGTTGACCGCAACCTTCATTATTCCAGGGGTTCTGTAGATGTCCTCGCTCTTTGCGCACAGAAGGGGCGTAACATCCTGCGAGAGGTCGAAGCACACTATGGTGTTCTCGTTTTTTGCATGGGGTGTGATTGGAACGATAAGTGACGTACAACCCTTTGGGTTTGTGAACTGCGCACAGGTGTGAAGCACCGGCTTTGGTGTCTCCTGAGGGTTCAGGTAGTTGCGTACCTCCACTTTGCTTCTCAGCTTCATATAGTGCTTGAACAACCTTGGCTGCTTCTCCTTTATGAGCTTTGCAACGGCAATTGTAGCGTTGACGTCGACCATTGCATCGTGTGCACCTATCTGCTCTATTTCGTTCGCAGCTGTGAGTTCCGTGAGCTTGAAGACAGGGTTTCCGTTGGCCTTTGGGTTGGGCCAGCGTATGCCCTGAGGTCTAAGGTCATGGGCTGCTCGTACAAGGTCTATGATGTCCCATCTTGAGCATCCGTTGCGCCACTCCCTTTCGTATGGGTCTATGAAATTGCGGTAGAAGAGGTTTCGTATGAACTCATCGTCGAACTTCAGGGTGTTGAAGCCGCAGACGCATGTATTGGGCACACTGAAAAGCTCGTTTATCCTTTGGGCGAACTCGCTTTCAGAGATTCCCTTGGCTTTGACCTCCTGCGGTGTGATTCCGGTTACAAGGCAGGCCTGGGGGTCCGGAACGTAGTCCGCAGCCAATCTGCAATAGAGGATCACTGGGTCCCCTATGGGGTTGAGATCCATGTCCGTCCGCTGCCCGGCGAACTGCGCTATCCTGTCGTAGAAGGGTGAGAGACCAAAGGTCTCAAGGTCGTACCAAAAGAAACTATCCTGTGTATACATGCCTTGATTCTAGCACAAATCCAGCACAAATGCGCAAGCCTCAAACCCCTTTGGGACTAAATCATTCGCTTTCTATCGGCATTTTGAGTACATTAGGACGTGTTTCGCGATATGCGAATTGGAGGAAACGTAGAATGATTCAAGTGTCATATAGACTTGTGAACGGGATAATGCTCATTCCCGCAACAGCCAATGGAAAGGAAGGCTTTTTCGCCTTTGATACTGGAGCCATGCAGACGGCTGTGAACATGGCATATTTTCCGAAAATGCAGGGAGTGGATGTCGACATTGCGAAGTTCTCGGAAGGAATGAAGAAAAGCGTTGCAACCGAAGGGGTTTTGGAGACCCTTCGCTTTTCAGATATCGAGCGGAAGGACATGCCCGTCCTGATTATGGATTTGATGTATGTCGAGAACGCATTGAAAGCCGCTTTGCCAGAACTGAAGCTACTTGGAACACTTGGAATCGATGTAATCAGAAACTACACCGTTCTGCTTGACTACAAATCCGATGAAATCATCCTTGACCCAGAGAGATGCAGTTTTGAAAACCAGGTGGAGATTCCCATGCCGTGTGAAAAACTTTCCATCGTCGAGGTTAAAGTGGCGGATAGGACGTGCAACTTCGTCTTGGACACGGGTGCAAGCATTTGTCTGTTGGGACAAGGCTTTCAGGACGACCCACAACTCATACATAGTCCCAAAACACCAAGTTTTGTCACCATCCCCGTTGTCCGTGTTGGTGAAAACAGATACGAAGACATCAAAGCTACGATTTCCGATATAAGCGCAATCAAGAAAGTAGTGCCTGTCGAGGGTGTGATAGGCTATCAAATCCTGTCACCACAACGTTCCATTCTAGACTTCAGGAACAATAGGCTCATTATGGAAAAGACGCAGAAAGAAATCACGTAGTGTAGTATTCCACCATGCTCACCATTGCTACAAACGACTCACAATTTCAACGGAGGATTAAAGCGCATTAGTGGGAGTAGTAAGCGTAGTAGGTGTAGTTGGTGTAATGGGTATAGTGAGGCACAAAGATGGACAAGCTTCAAAAAAGCAACAAACCGCAACAATTTTTCATTTTTTCTTTGACAGGCGTTTTTCCGTACCCTACAATTTCGATTGAAGCGTAGGCTTCGAGAAGAAACAAAAGGAGAAGACCATGAAAAAGACTTTACTGGTATCCATTTTGGTGCTGCTTACAGCATCCATGCTGTTCGCTGGTGGCGCCGGAGAGACGACAGAGGCTAAGAAGGAGATCAAGGTAGCGCTCATCGTTTCATCGACAATCGACGACAAAGGCTGGTGTCAGGCAATGCACGACGGAATCCAGCAGGCCATAAGCGAGCTTCCCGCAGGCAAGATCGCAGACTACAAGGCAGTCGAGAACACACAGCCGGCTGATACGATGACGGCAATAAGGACGTATGTGAACCTTGGCTACAACATCATCATCGTGCACGGCTCCCAGTTCAGAGCACAGGTCGAGGAAGCTGCAGAGGAGTTCCCGGAGGTCATGTTCGCATTTGGAACCACAACGGACATCATTGCTCCAAACGTATTCAGCTACATGCCACAGTCAGAGGAGACAGGTTTCCTCTCAGGCATAGTCGCAGGCATGACGACCAAGGTCAACAAGGTGGCCCTCGTAGGACCTATCGACGGCGGTGATGCTGCAAGATACAACAGAGGCTTCGTGCTTGGAGTGCAGTCGGTCAATCCAGAGTGCAAGATCCAGGTCACGCACATTGGAAACTTCAACGACACGGTCAAGTCCGGCGAAGCGGCGCAGACATTCATCCAAGGCGGTGCAGACGTCCTTACAGGCTCCTCCCAGCAGGCACTCGGTGCCCTCAGAGCGGTCGCAGACTATCCTGACAAGGACATCTGGTGGGTAGGTCAGGACCTTGCACAGATAGACCTCGACGAAGGCTACAAGTGCATTGCGGCTTCGTCCTACAACTACAAGGCCGTCCTCATTGGACTTGTCGAGAAGTTCGACGAAGGCAAGCTTGGCGGAGAGCTCATCCCAATGAACTTCAGCAACGGCGGCTTCGTATGGGGTTGGAACACTGCAAAGTGTGCAGACAAGATCACTCCGGAGATCAAGAAGGCAGTCGAAGACAAGATGGCTGAGTTCAAAGCTCAGGCGAACCTTCTTGAAGACTACTACAAAGTAGACTACAGCAAACTCTGATAAGCACGTTTACATGTGCCGGTCCATTGCGGCCGGCACTCTTTTTATCCACAGATACACAAACAGCAGATGAACGACGAAAGAATAAGAGAACTTAGAGTAGAACACATAACCAAACGGTTCCCGGGGGTTCTGGCATCGGACGACATAAGCCTCACCGTAGGCGAGCACGAAATCCTGGCCCTCGTTGGCGAGAACGGAGCCGGAAAGACCACACTCATGAACATAATAATGGGCCTCTACCAACCGGACGAGGGCCATATCTACATAAACGGAAAGGAAGTCAACTTCAAATCCCCCAACGATGCATTCGCATACGGCATTGGGATGGTCCACCAGCAGTACATGCTCGTGCCCAACATGACGGTGCTTGAAAACATCACCCTTGGCATGAAGGAAAGCTGGAAGAGGACGAAAATCGACACGGCCATGGTCAGGGCAAGAATCGAAGAGATATCCAACAAGTACAGCCTGCACGTAGACCCCGATGCCTTTGTGTGGCAGCTTTCCGTTGGGGAGCAGCAGAGGGTCGAGCTTGTGAAGACGCTGTGCCTTGGTGCCAAGTTCCTAATCCTCGACGAACCCACAAGCGCCCTCACCCCGCAGGAGACGGACGAGTTCATAAGGCTTCTGGACAACATGAGCCGAGAGCTTTCCATCATATTCATAAGCCACAAGCTCAACGAAGTTAAGGCCCTGTCGCACAAGGTGAGCATCCTAAGGCATGGCAGAGTCGTGTTCGAGGGAAGTACAAAGGATTACTCTCCAAAGGAAATAGCCGCCCTCATGACAGGACACGAAGTGGAGACTACGGAGAACACGGAGGCACCCTGCGAAGGCGCCCCTGCTCTTTCCATAAAGGACCTTTGCGTTAGAAGCGACAGGGACTTCCTGGCTCTGGACCACTTCGACCTAGAAGTTAGGCAGGGCGAAATCGTAGGTCTTGCAGGTGTCTCCGGCAATGGGCAAAGGGAGCTGGCGGAGGCCATAAACGGTCTAAGAAAGGTAGAAGGCGGAAGCATCTCTTTCTTTGGGAAAGAGATATCCAATATGACTCCGCACGAGGTAATCGGACTAGGTATGGGGTATATCCCTGAAGAACGAAACACTGAGGGGATAGTCCCGTCCATGTCCATAAAGGAGAACCTCATCCTCAAGGACAGCGAGACGTCCAGGTTCTCAAAGGCGCACATCCTCAAGGAGAAGGAGATAGAGGACTACGCACAGAGGATGAGGGAGGACTTCGACATAAGGTCGCCGCACATAAACATAGCTGCAGGGTCGCTGTCAGGGGGCAACATACAGAAGGTCATCCTTGCAAGGGAGATTTCGCGCAATCCAAAGTTCCTTGTGTGCGTCTATCCCATAAGGGGCTTGGACATGGGTGCTGCGGAGTTCATACACAGGCAGCTTCTGGACCTAAGGAAGAAAGGCGTTGGAATCCTTCTCATAAGCGAGGAGCTTGAGGAGATCATGAACCTGAGCGACAGGATAGCGGTAATATTCAAAGGCAGGACCCAGAAGGTCCTCATGAGGGACGAAGCGAACAGCAGCAGACTTGGAATTCTCATGGCGGGGGTCAAGGAAGATGAATAACTACAAACTTTGGTACAAGGTCTCCGTCATAACGGCGGCCATTCTCATTGCACTTGTCGTGGGGGCGCTGATAATCCTAGCCGTAGGCGGGAACGTATTCGAAACCTATTGGATAATCGTATCCATGCCGTTCAAGAACATGCGTTCGTTCTGCGAGGTCCTTACAAGGATGGTTCCGCTCATGATAATAGCTCTGGGCATAAGCGTGTCTTCAAGAAGCGGAATAAACAACATTGGAGCGGAGGGCCAGATGTACATGGGTGTCATTGCATCGTGTGCAATAGCGCTCCACTGCGATGGGATTCCGCGCATAATAGCCATCCCGCTTTGCATCCTCTTCGGAGCCCTTGCTGGTGCGGCCTATGGCTTCATCCCAGGGTTCCTCAAGGCCAAGCTTGAGGTGAGCGAGCTTCTTTCCACGGTCATGCTCAACTACGCTGCGGCGCAGTTCTACCTCTTCTGCATCCGCGTACCAATGCTTGACCCCAACGAGAAGACGGGAACTCCAATGACGGCAAGGATTTCTTCCAACGCAACGCTTACAAAGTTCATCAAGGGAGCATCCCTGCACCAAGGCATAATACTTGCGGCAATCCTCGTGGTTGTGGTGTACATACTGCTCTTCAAAACCACATGGGGCTACAAGATGAGAGCAGCAGGAGCATCAGAGAGGGCTGCAAGATATGGTGGCATAAACGTTCCAAAGTACCTTATCATCTCCATGATGATATCAGGTGCATGTGCGGGCATGGCAGGCGCTGTGGAGCTCATGGGAGTCCAGGGACGCGCAATGGAAGGCATCACGTCCGGCTATGGATTCTCAGGAATCGTCGTGGCGCTCTTTGGAGCGCTGCACCCCATTGGAATAATCCCGGCGGCGTTCTTCTTTGGAATCCTTCTCTACAGTCAGGTGAACCTCCAGATCCTCACGGCAGTTCCGCCAAACCTGGTCTCCACGCTTCAGGGGCTCATAATCCTCATAATAGTCGCGGTACAGATGGTCATAAACAACCCCTACTCGCAGGAACGCTTCAGAAAGCGCTTCTTCAAAGGTACGATAAGGGACATAAGGGAAGCATAAGGGAGGCTGCACATGGATTTCATAGTAAACACGCTTACACTTACGGTAAGGTTCTCGGCAGCCCTTCTCATGGCCTCCATGGGTGAGATGTTCAACCAGAAGGCTGGCATCTTCAACCTTGGATGCGAGGGCATAATGAGCATGGGGGCGTTTCTGGGAATGCTCATCCCCTTCTCCATTGGAGGAGCCTCCGCAGTGCCTTGGTACGTGAACATACTCGGCCTTGTGGCCGCAACGGCATGTGGAGCCCTTCTCGGGCTGCTCTTTGGAATAATCGTCATAACGTTCAGGGCGCCGCAGGGAATCGCAGGAATTGGGATGCAGATGTTCGGTGTGGGCCTTGCAGGCACGTTCTTCCGCTCCTACATTGGCGGCACGCAGTCCATAACAGGTATAACAGCTACGGCCATACCGGGGCTTTCCAGGATTCCAGTCATTGGCGAGATATTCTTCACCCACAACCCTGTCGTCTACTTTGCATACCTCATGGTTCCACTTGCATGGTACGTGATATACAAGACCCCATGGGGTCTCAAGGTCAGAGCGGTTGGAACGCATCCAAGAGCCGCAGACTCCCTTGGCATAAACGTAAACGCTGTACGCTACCAGAGCCTTGCAGTGGGCGGTGCCATGGCCGGCTTTGCGGGTGCATTCCTCACCTTGTGCCAGGCCAAGATGTTCAACGCAGGCATCATAAACGGCCGTGGCTTCATAGCGGTGGCCCTCGTATACTTTGGAAAGTGGCATCCGGTGAAGATATTCCTTGGGGCTGTGCTGTTCACCTTTGCACAGGTGTTCCAGACCCAGATCCAGATCTTCGTACCTCAGTTCCAATACTACGAGTTCTTGACAATGCTGCCTTATATCCTGGTAATAGTGGTATTGGCGTTCAACCGCGAGTCCAACAAGCTTGGTCCTGCGGCGCTTGGAAAGTCTTTCAATAGGGAGATGAGGGTGTGAGTACACGCTTTTCCGTAAACGATAGTCCTGTCGTCGTCGAATGCGACAAAAAACTCATAAGATACCTTAGGGACGACCTTCGTTTGACATCGGTCAAGGATGGCTGCTCTGAGGGTGCGTGCGGGACCTGCACCATCCTTGTGGATGGCAGGGCCGTCAAGGCGTGCACCCTCATGGTGTCTGATATGGAGGGAAGGTCGGTAAGGACCGTGGAGGGACTGTCGCAGAGGGAGAAGGACATCTTCACGCAGGCCTTTGGAGAGGCGGGTGCAGTTCAATGTGGGTTCTGCATCCCTGGCATGGTGATATGCTCAAAGGCGCTTTTGGACGAGAACCCCTCACCTACGGAAAAGGAGATAAGGCACGCCCTTAGGAACAACATATGCCGCTGCACAGGCTATGCCAAGATAGTGGAGGCCGTTGGGCTTGCGGCAAGGATGTTCAGGAAGGACGCTGAAAACGGCGGAAACAAAGATATCGGGCTTGAAGGGAACGGCGCAGGAAACGATGGCCTGGAAGTCAAGGATGCAGGCATAAAAGAGGACCGCAACTGGCGCATAGGCCAGCGCGTCCCGCGAGTGGATGTTGTGGACAAGGTCACAGGCCGTGGCGTCTATCCTGACGACATATATGCGGACGGCATGCTACACGTGGTGGCTGTAAGGTCCAAGTACCCGCGCGCAAGGGTGCTTTCCATAGACACCTCGCTTGCCATGGATGTCAACGGCGTGTTTGGAATCTTCACGGCACAGGACATCCCCGGCGACATAAAGGTTGGCCATATCCTCAAGGACTGGGATGCGATGATTCCGGTCGGTGGCGTAACGAGATACCTTGGCGATGTGATATGCATCATGGCGGCGGAGACATACGACGATGCCCGCAAGGCTGCGGACCTAGTGAAGGTTCAGTATGAAGTGCTCCCGTTCGTCGCCTCTCCATACGAGGCCATGAAGGACGATGCTCCCAAGGTACACGAGGAGCGCGAAGGCGGCAACCTACTTGGGCACACCCATGTGGACCGCGGAGACGTCGAGGCCGCATTGGCAAGGTCCAAATACGTACTGCATGAGAAATACTCCACCCCATGGACGGAGCATGCGTTCCTTGAGCCTGAGGCGGCGGTGGCGTTTCCTATCATGGACGGTGCAGAAGACACCCTGTCAAACGACGATTCCAAGTTCACTGGCAAGGTCACAGGCGTGAAGATATACTCCACGGACCAGAGCGTCTACGACACAAGGCGCGAAACGGCTCCAATGCTGGGGCTGCCGGCGGAGAAGGTCGTTGTTGAGAACTGCTACGTAGGCGGCGGCTTTGGAGGCAAGGAGGACGTGACGGTGCAACACCTGAGCGCACTTGCCGCCATGCTGACCAAACGCCCGTGCAAGATGAAACTCACAAGGCAGGAAAGCATTCTGGTGCATCCAAAGCGCCACCCAATGGACATGGACTTCACACTTGGATGCGATGAAAACGGCATAATCCAAGGTCTCAAGGCCACAGTGATTGCTGACACGGGCGCATACGCCTCGCTTGGACTGCCGGTCCTGCAAAGGGCGTGTACGCATGCATCGGGCCCATACAACTACGAGAACTTCCAGATAGACGGGTACGCCTACTACACCAACAACCCACCTGCGGGTGCGTTCAGAGGCTTCGGCGTCACGCAGACCTGCTTTGCCATCGAATCCATGCTCAACCACATCGCCGACGAAATTGGAATCTCGCACTGGGAGATACGCCACCGCAACGCCATAAGGCCCGGCCAGTCGCTTCCAAACGGCCAGATCGTCGACAACGCAACGGGTCTTGTGGAAACTCTGGAAGCCGTCAAAAACGAATACGAATCCAACAGGTACGCCGGCATCGCATGCGCCATGAAGAACGCAGGTGTGGGCGTAGGCCTCTTGGACTTTGGCCGCGTTGACCTTGAGGTACGTGGCGGCCTCGTCGTCATCCACTGCGGAGGCTCCTGCATTGGACAGGGCCTGTGCACCATTCTAAAACAGATAATCTGCGACATCACGGGCCTTCCCGGAGAACTCGTCGTGGAAGAGAAGCCAAACACCCTCAAGGCCCCGGACAGCGGCACGACATCCGGCTCAAGGCACACCACGGTCACAGGCGAAGCTGCACGACGGGCCGCACTGCAGCTGAAGGCGGCATTGGACAAGATAGCTGACAACGGCACATCCAAGACCGATTGCATTGCCAAGGCCGATGTCCCAGATGGTTCGACATCCATCAAATCCACTACGGGTGCGATTGGACATCTCTCCCCAAGCGATGCCCTGAAAGCGCTCGAAGGCCGTGAATTCTATGCCGAATACCTAGCTGAGACAGACCCGTTCGGCAGTGACAAGCCTCATCCAAAGAGCCATGTAGCATACGGCTATGCAACACAGGTTGCGGTGCTCGACGAAAAGACCCACAAGATAGACAGGATAATAGCCGCCCATGATGTGGGACGGGCCATAAACCCAACCAATGTTGAAGGTCAGATAGAAGGCGGCGTCATAATGGGTACCGGCTACGCCCTTAGGGAGAACTACCCGCTCAAGGACTGCAAGCCACTTGCAAAGTACGGCTCGCTTGGCCTTTTCAGAGCAGACGAAGTACCTGACATAATACCAGTAATCATTGAGAAACCCGGTTTGGACATAGCAAACGGAGGCAAAGGGCTGGGAGAGATCACATCCATTCCAACGGCCCCTTGCATAGCCGATGCCTACTACAGGCTTGACGGCATAAAGCGTTTCTCGCTTCCAATAGAGCACACTCCATACAGCTTGGATGAAGGCTCGGCCGTGAAGCGAAAGGTCAAGAGCCTTGCCGTGAACAAGAACGCACGCTGCATAGGATGCCTTGAGTGTGTGCGTACCTGCTCCAAGATATTCTTCAAGCAGGAGAAGGCCTCGCTTGCATTCCTACAGGTTCGCGAGAAAAAAGGCGTTGGAAACCAAAGCGGCATACAGGGTCTCATAACAAGGCCTGTAACGTGCATACAATGCGGACGCTGTGCAGACGCCTGCCCTCAGAAGGCCATAAGCCGCAACCAGTTTGGAGTATGCGTCGTAGACCTCAAGATGTGCAACGACTGCGGCAAATGCCGTGAGGCCTGCCCGTTCGGCCTTATGGTGGAGGACACCGTCATGCACGTCTCCAAGAAGTGCATAGCCTGCGGCCAATGCGCCAAGGCCTGCCCCATGGGCGTCCTTGAGATAGCCACCCCTGAGAGCTAGAGCTGAATTACGTAGTTTTGCCACTAGGTTTCTTCAGTAAACGGAAAAAACGGAACTGCTGAAGAAAATTTTCTTCCCAAACGCCCCAATTTATAAAAAAGAAGAAACGCCTCCCGTCCATGATTGAATAGAACGTTCGATGTGTCCTGAGATTCGTTTTCTGCCCCAAAAGGTGACATCTCTGTCACTTTTTCTATGAAAACATTATTTTATGTGACAATGAGTTGTTCAGAGTCCTTTAAAAACATCAGGAAATCATATCAGACAACAACTTTGATGTTACTGCAAAGTCCAAAAACCATGGATGCTATAACAGAAATGTTGGCTCTTCACGTTTTTCTGTGGGATGAACCTCTTACGGAGGGGATGGAAAGATACCTTATGAGGGCGAAGAAGTACTCTTCGTTCCTGTAGCCGTACCCCAACTTTCCGTGAAGAACCGAAATGTTACAGCAAGCAATAAAAACATGGTTTGCAGTAACAATCTGACATAGTCAAGACTGCTAGCCTGAGCGGTGAGGAAGTCGATAGAGTTCAGCAACTACTAGGAACACAGAATAGGCGGAGGGTTAACCCTACTCCGCCTATTCTATCGAACAAAATTGCATATACCCGCAAAAATGTTCGATACGATATTGCATTTTGCCATCTATTCGAACAAACCCTTCAGTTTCTCCTTGAGGACTCTTTTCCTTGATTCAATGAACGCTTCAAAATCCTTGATGTCCAAACTCACATTTGGCTCGACAAGCAACTCGTAGTTCTTGAAACCTCTCGATTGAGCCCAATCCGCCAATGGGGCATCGTTCTTCGCAGCGTTCTCGACCGACTCAAGAAGCTGCAGGTTCAAAACGCTGTTGTAATTCTGAGGATCTGTGAAGAACTGCAACTGCTCTGGAGTCAAGTCCAAATCCGAAAGCCTTGAAGGGTCTTCGAATACGACTCTAGGATGCATATGGTCCTGTGCAACAGAATTTCCATATCTGAGAACCTTGTCCGCATACAGAAGCTGAAGAACAAGCGTAGCGGTGGGAGACCCATACTGCTCAAGCAATATGGAATCGATGAACGCATCGTCAAGGGAGTAGTTCTTGGCTGGATCGGTCTCAAAGGCCTTGACGATTTGCTCAAATGGGAAATTGCGAGTTGGTTCTTCCTTGATCACATCTCGGATCCTCTTCAATACGCTGTCCGATTGGCCGCCGAATATCCCCTTTATCAACGACAGGTTGAGCCATTTCACAATGTTTCTCTTGTCTTCTTCCGAGAAAGTTGATCTGACTATGCTTGAAGCAAGGTCATTCTTGTATACATAGTAGACTATTGGAATCGCAGCATTCTTCGATGGCAATGTCGCATTGGAATAGCCCAGATTGTCAAGGAAATTGAATGTTGCGACTATCGACTCCCTTATCTTGTCCCAAGAATCCTCGAAACTCCTCACTCTCTCCCTACTGAAATTGTCCAATTTGAACCGGATGTCATCCGATTCCAGAACAAGGATCGTCTTGAGTATGTTGTCCTGGCTGAACAGAAAGTTTGGATTTCCATATCTGAACACATCATTCTGGGTGTCTTCCATCTCCTTGCGGGCATCATGATGCTCCCAGTTCGCAGAGGAAATCGACATGAGAAGGTCTGAGAACGTCAGGCTGGTTCCTCCAGCATTCGTCCTGACAAACACATCCAAGACCTTGTTCTGGTCCTGGTCCGGTATGACAAGGTAGTTTATGACCTCATCACGATTAATCCTGTCCCACAATTTGCACAGGGTGTCTTGGGCGAACCTATTCAAAGCCAGCCCATGTTCGTTTAGGTAGCTGTTTACGTCAGTCAAGTCGTTGAAATCCAAGACCTTTCCAACAAGGAACCAGTTGGCATCCGAGTTCTCTTCATATCTGTCCAAGTCTTCTTGGGAGAGGAAGGAAAACTTGTACTTCATTCCATCGTCCGTATCAGATTCCATCTCCTTCGACAAATCAAGATACAGCCGTCTTGTTGGCATGTTCTCCTCGCAGTCTATCCACCACTTGTTGGGCTTTTTGCATCTGTAGGTTCCGTCAAGTCCTATGTATAGGCTCGCCAACCTCTGCTGGCCGTCGATGACGGCGAAGAAATCATTCTTCATTAGCCTTGTGGTCGCATCAGGATTCGTTTCGTTGAAATACTGGCAATAGTCCTTTATGAAAGAATAGAACTTGTAGCCACGCTTTATCCCGTCGTCCGTAATCTTCCACAGCATGAAGGAGTTTATTGGGTAGTCCCGCATTATGCTGTCGAAAAGCCTTTCGACCTGATACGTGGACCACACGTATTTCCTTTGTATGGCAGGAAGAAGATACTTGTTTGTGGCAATGTTATGCATGGCATCTTTGATTGTAATTGAATGATATTTGCTCATTTATACCTCCTAGAGGATTTGAGACACATTCCCCAAACCCTTTGAATTGCTGAATAGTTGAATAGTTTAGAAAGCCCTGATTGGACGCACGCAGTTTTCGTTGCTTCCGCGCATAGTATTCCACTCCGGAGATTTCCCAAAGCTCTGGCCCCATGCACGGTCATCACCATGCTCGGAACTCGAAATGTAGGGCCAATTTTTAAACAAAACCTGACTATTTTCTTGAAGGTTCAAAAATATAAGGTTGAGTTCATCCTTGCTTGGAAGGAACCAGTCATCTTTCCCGCCATATTCAAAATCAATACATTTTTTAGCGGCATAGTCTTTTATGTTTTTATTCGTATAATAAGTATTAGCATAAGCTTTGCCTCCAATATCCATGTATTCCACCAATCTTTCAGAGTTATACTTTCCAGAACCAACAGCCCATGCAGTACCAACAATTTTATCAGTAGTTCCTTCAGGTCTATAGTATCCAAATACGAACTCTCCTATATCCGAAGACATAGTCTCAAGATACCTCCATCCATCTGAATAGAAACCCTTGTCGTAGAACACCAATCCTCCAGCAGGACCTGTATCACCAATGGAATAGAGCGTTGTCGTCAACTCATCCCTTCCAAAGCCTTTTCCTTGGTATCCGGCACCAGTTATTAAGATTGATTTCCACCCGGTGTATATAACCTTTGAAAGATTGAAATCGTCATAATAATCATGTATGAAACTGAGTCCTACGTTATCACCTTTGGCTTCCAGTTCTACAGTATTGGAATCTCCCCAATAATTGCCAGTCATATTAATTTCTGATCTCTCAATCCTTTTAGAGCCTATTGTCACACATTCACAATTGATGAAATTTGAATTGTTTATTCTGGCGGCAATCTTCGAAAAAGTACAATTATTGAATTGCATCCAAGACAATGCAGATACTCGTATAGTCTTTGAGTTATCTGTATCAAACCCCATTTGTATGTTGCATCCGTTATAAGTAACATTTTTCTGAATATCCTGTATTGATACGACATTCGTTGTCGATACATCATTGTTGTATACGAAACAGTAAGAAGAAGAGAAAAGCTTTCCTCCAATACTATTTCCATCTGCATTCGTTGAATATAGAATTATTGTCGGGCCATATATCTCACAACTCACCACAAATCCATTTTTGACTGCCATGTTTCCTTTGACAACTGAATACTGAACACTTCCAACAAGGCTATCGTCTTCACCGTAATACACACGTGTAGAACTTCCAATCGCCCAACCATTTGCAGTTATCAGTGCATGGTCCATATCGCAACGTCCGCTGATTCCACTGGTAAGACCTGAAATATCAGCATAGGAGATTCTGCTGTCTTCGTCTCCAATGAATTTAATACCCTTCCAGTTGTCCACTCCATCGTCCACACCATATATCTTTATCCTTTCGTCTTCCGTTCCAACCGCCTTGATGGAACCTTCCACCTGTATGTAGAAAGCCCCCTGCACCTGGATCTCGACGCCTGGATCTATGACCAAAGTCTCCCCCTTTGGAACGAGGACGTTGTCTGTAATTACATACGGCTTGCCGTCCTCGTTTTTGGTCAGATGCAGCTTCTCGCCTGAAAGGGCTCCGGACAACTGGACCTTGTCGTTCTTCACTACGATGTTCGTACTCATCGCATCGGAGACGTTTCCAGCTCCATCCTTGACCCTTACATGTAGGGTGTACTCGCCCACTTCGTCAGGGATAAGCAATGTAAACGGGTTGTAGTAGGCCTGTTCAGCTACTCCGTCAAAGGTATCCTCAGTCGTTCCCTGTATCCATTTGATTCCACTGCCCTTCTCTTTGGTGTAGAGGTAGAGATAGACCTCCCTGCCGTTCTCAGTGCTTCTGCCTATGTTCGCGGATATGTTCGTTATCACAGGGGCCGTCGTATCCTTCATTGAGACGGGCCGCTCCTTGTTGTAGTCGACAAGTGCAAGCGGTTCGTATCTGTCGGCTGCAATGTCGTATGACTGCGAGTCCCATCCATCCTTCTCGAAAGTTATGGTGTGGCTCTTTGATGCGACCACGTTGCCTATGTACCAGTATCCTGCGGCGTTCGTCATGGTCTTCAGCTCTACGGAACCAGGGGTCGTTATCCTCACGGTCACACCGCTGTAGTCCGCAACCCCTTCCATCGAGATGTTTCCATACAGCGTTGCAGCATCGGGTATGAGTTCTATGTCCTCTATGGCAATGGAAGGTGCAGGTTCAATGGCTACTATCTTCGTGACCTTCCTTGCGTTCTCCCTCGTGAACTCCAAAGTATATGTACCCACAGGTACATGTTCGAACGAGTACCTTCCGTCCTTGTCCGTGGTGTACGAGAACGATGGAAGCTCCGCTATCTTCACGGTTATACCATCGTACTCGGCTCTCGTGAGGCCGTATATCGTAACCTTTCCATATACTCTTGGGACGTTCAGGCACTTGAGCTGGATGTCAGGTATCGCATAGGTTGAGTTGGTGAGCACTGGTATGGTAGAGGCATACGATGTCGTCTCGAAGTCCCCGTACTCGAACCTGAGCCCTCCAGGGTAGTTGCCGGCTGGTACGATAAAGGAATAGGAACCGTCCTCTGCGGTCGTGGTCTCGTAGTCCGTTCCAAGGATGGAGACCTTTATTCCGCTGTAGTCCGAATAGCCTTCGAGCCTTGCGATTCCAGCTATCGTTCCGCGTTCTATCTTGAGACTGACGGAGCCTACGTCCAGAGGTTTGTCATTCAAAACCTTGACGGTAGGAAGTGTAATCGACGAGTATCCATTGCATGATACGACGATCTGATACTCCCCAGAGTACATCTTTGCAAAGGTGAATGTGCCTTGTGAGTTCGTTATCGCAGAATAGATCACATCTGGATTCGATATGCTTGTCGCCGTGACCAATGCACCGGAGAAGTCAATCCTTAATTCAAGGGAGACCTGACCTTTGATTGAAGTAACGGCTATGTCCAAGGATACCTCGTCAATGACCTTTGTCGTACCTTTGCCTACATAAAGGTCCTTCATCATTGCACTGGAATAGCCTTCCTTTGAAAGGACAAGTTCATAGCTTCCAGGTTTGACATTCGAAATGACGTATCTTCCTTCGATATCAGTCGTTGTGGAGAATGTCGTTCCATCCGAACTGTTCTTCAGAAGCACATCCACACCTAGGAACGAAGACGAACCTCTCAGGGAAACGGTTCCCTTTACAATGGAGTTTTCGTTCCTGAGTGTAACGACTTTGACTTCCTCAATCTTATCCGAAACCAAAGGAACCTGCTCTGGCCCTACTGAAAGATAGCCATCCTTCTGGAACTTGAGAAGCCACGTCCCTACATCAAGAGAGACGAAATAGTAGAGGCCATCCTCCGTTGTCGTCGTTGTATACAGTTTGCTTGAATCAGCCAAAGATGTCGCGCTTACAGTGACACCCGAGTAGTTGGAGGCACCTTCGAGCACGACCCTACCCGTTATCCCTGCTGTTCCGGAGACAAGAGTCTTCGTTCCAACATCATAGGTTCTGCCTCCAACGATTGGAACATCGTTGCATACGACGTCTATGTATCCGCCCTTGGTGATGGAGACAGTATAGGTTCCGATTGGAACGGTAGATGACGAGAATCCACCATTCTCGTTGGTCGAAAGCGTTACCGACTCTCCCGTTCCATCCATGTTGGTCAAGTTCACGACCGCCCCGGACACAGCGTTTCCATCAGCATCAACGACCTTACCTGTTATCGAACCATGGTTAGGCTTCATGCCATCCAGGTTGATGGTGTATAGATGCCCTGTGACGACAGTCAGAACCTTGGACGATTCGAAGTACCCCTGTGCGTTGGCCCTTATGTAGTACGTCCCGGATTCCACCTTGAACGAGTATGAACCTGTACTTCCTGTGACGACCGTCCCAAGAGTCCTACCCTTGTCGTCCTCGATGGTCACCGATATGTTTGATGCATCGTCCTTGTCCGCATACTGCACTCTGCCTGTTATGTCGGCATATCTGCGTGTAAGCACTATGTCGTCCTTGATTTCGGTGACGAGCGAGGATTCCACGGTGTACGTCTGCGGAAGCGTCGTGGTGAGGAAGTCCGCCTTGCCTGCGGATACTGTGTACCTTCCAACGGTAACGTCCGTCTTGGAGAACGTGCCGTCCTTGGATGTGGTGAGTGTGTACGAGTTTCCATCATCAGATGAGATGTTCACAGTCGCAGACTCGATTGGGTCCCCGTTCGCATCCACGACACGTCCCTTGATTGAGCCGTATCTGTTCGAGAGCTTCTGGAGGTTGAGCTCCGAGACCATTCCGCTTGAGACGGTCACCTTGTCCTCGCCCGATGAGCCATAGCCGTCAGAAGACGCTATCACGCTGTAGCCGTCTCCTATGGGAAGGTTGGCTATCACGATTATGCCAGTGCTGGTAGTGGTGGCGCTGAAGACCAGAGTACCGTTGTGGTAGACGTTCACGACTATGCCGGAGGGGTCGTCCTTGTCCACAAAGGACACTATGACCCTTATGGAGCCGAACCTTGACTTCAGCTGTGCATCGGCGGTCGAGGCCCTTCCTGGTTCAACTGTTATGTTAGTGGTATATGTCTCGTATCCGTCCTTGTCGAAGGTAAGTACATATTCGCCATGAAGCACATTCGAAAGTGTGTAGAGACCTGTTTCGTCCGTAACGGTTTCGTATGAGCGTTCTCCGCTTGACGATACAGCCTTCACCTTTACGCCTGACTTCAGGCCTGAGTCGTTGGTGGTCACAGTGCCCGTTATGGATCCGCACAGGTTGACGAGACCTCCCATTGGAACGACATAGGACTCTCCCATTGAAATCGATATGCGCCTGTCTACGGTCGTGTATCCATCGGCACCGGCCCTTATGGTGTATGTATCGGGGGATATCCCTTCGAACGAGAACGAGCCGTCCTTCTCCGTCATCGACGTCCTGCATATGTCTCCGCTTGAACCAATGAGGACTACGTTGATCCCCGACATATCGGTTCTGTCTTCATAGCCGACTGTACCCTTCAATGTACAGGAGCCCATGACAAGATTGACCGATGGGACTTCGAAGGATGGAACCTCCGAAGGATTGGACGAGAAGACAACTATGTCCCGTGACTGAGTGATGTATCCGTCCTTCTTGAAAACGATTGAGTATGAACCTTGAAGTACATCCTTGATCGTGTATTCTCCATTGGAATCGGTCTTTGTGGCATATGATGTTCCATCGAGGAATACATCGACACCCTCACTTGTATTGGTATCACCACCAAGGACGACCGAGCCATGGACCGTTCCGTTCGGGGAAAGGACTATGGAGCCAAGGTTCTGGGCCTTGCCGCTCAGAGGCGTCACATTGGTCCTGATTGCGCCAAATGAGACGTCCTCCGTCGCCGCTGTCAAGGCTTTGGAGTTTGTTATGTTCACATCGCTCAGCCTCCAGGAGGAGAAGTGGAGCGTGTATGTCTTGGAAGCATCGAGGCCAGACACCGCAAAGTCTCCGTCTGCAGCTGGAAGGCTGTTCCAGACGGTGTTGTTCGAAGACTCGTCCACGACCTTTATGTAAACGTCCGAGACGGAGTACATGTCACCATTGGATGAAACCGTTCCTATTATCGTAGGCGTGTCGTAGTTGACGGCCAGGTTCTGCATGAGCAGGCTCCATGAGCCGTTGCTGTATATGTATGCGTTGCCGTCCGTGGCGTTGTAGTATGTCCAAAGCTCCTGCGGATTCTCGGGATGGGTGTAGAACGTGCCTTTCCAGACTATTGACCTACCATCGGCGCCAGAGCTACCGGTTTCGCCCTTGTCCCCCTTGGATGAAAGGAGAGTCCATTTCTCACCGTCATAGATGTAGGAACATCCATCGCTTTCGTTGAAATAGGCCCAAAGTACTTCAGGGTTCTGTGGATGGGATGAAAGGCTTCCTTTCCAGACTATCGACCTTCCATCCTCGCCCTTCCCACCTTTGGATGTGAGGTTCGTCCATTTGGTTCCATCGTAGATGTATGAACAGCCGTCTTTGGTGTTGAAGTACGCCCACAGCCTTTCGGGGTTCTGCGGTGCGGTGGCGTAGCTGCCCTTCCAGACTATAGAGCGACCGTTCGTTCCGGCATCGCCCTTGTCGCCTTTGGAGGCTAGAAGCGTCCAGTTGGCGCCGTCGTATATGTACGAGCAGCCGTCAACGGTGTTGTGGTATGCATCGTATCTCTTGGGATTCGATGGTGATTCCTCAAAGTTTCCAAGCCAGGAAATCACCCCCCCCCGACCGATTCCGGGGTGGGAACTTCACTGTCGCATGCGACTGCACACAGCACAAGCGCAAGTGCGACCAACACTGCCAAAGCGAATGTCTTGTAGTTCATCTCTTACCACCTTTTGGATAATCCAACGTGTTTGACCTCTTGATTCTACATCCGTGCTTTGCAGGGGTCAAGTTTTTTAGGAACCTTTGGAGCTCCCAACATTGTCCTCAAAAACCGTTTTTTGCTTCAAAAAGTGACATCTTTGTCACTTTTTTATGGAAAACATCACTTTTTGTGACAATGAGTTATTCGTGTTCTTCAAAAAAACTTTCAAAAACCGTGAATGGAAACCGCAGGTTTCTTGGAATTGGTAATATGAAGGGCTCTT
>CAVBWZ010000018.1:0-51528 GCA_963599445.1 Bacteroidaceae bacterium | reverse complement strand
TTCTGCAATGGTTTCAAGTATACTGTTGTATACTCCTGGATCTCTAACTTCCATTTTTAGCAAAGTCTGTGGCTCGTCTTTTAGAAACGAGCCAGTTCTAAGTACGCAAGATGCTATGTTTGAGACTATTGGTTTAGAGCTATCGAATTGTTCTAGATAACTTGGTATCCCTCCAAGTATTCCATAAGCAAGTAGTTTCTCTTCGTTCGAATAGTCTGGAAAGAATTTCGAACTGAGATAGTAGTCAAAGCCTTTTAGTTCAAGTCTGGCTGTCGCCCTTCCATACAGAGGGCTCTTGGAACCAAGGACTTCGCTTTCCATGAAACTTACGCTTGAGCCGCACAGAACAAGGAAGATGTTTCTCTCTTTCCATGAGAGATCGATTGTATGCTGTAAAATACTCTTTACTGAATGGTTTTCCAACGCGACATAAGGAAACTCGTCTATTACAAGAAAAATTCTTTCTTGGGCTGATTTGTCGCTTATATAGGCAAATGCAGACTGCCAGCTTGAGAAATTCCCATACGAAGATCCTTCAAAATGAGATTGAACGACTGAAGAGAAGTCTAAAAGATTCAGGCTGTCATTCTTCTCTTGGCAGGAAAAATAGATTGCTCTCTTGTCTTTTGTGAACTCCCTAAGAAGAGATGTCTTTCCAACTCTTCTTCTTCCATAGAGCACTAGGAATTCGAATTTGTTGGATGAATACAACTCTTGAAACAGTTCTAGCTCTTCTTCTCTTCCAATGAACATTGACAACCTCATTATTGTTTAAAAATTACTGAATTACGATTATTATACTTTGGATTCAGTAAATGTCAATGTTTTGGATTTATATGAAGTCGTCTAGTTTCACAACCCTCTCGTATAGACAGTGATGTTTTCCATAATCGATATCGGTGTGGAAATGCCCAAAGCAAGATACCTTCCAACAGCCTCCGTTTTCTTTTATCAAATCTTCAAGATTCGCTATCATGGCCTCCGTGGGATCAAAGAAATCGGCCTTATTGGTTTCCAAAACACACATTTTGAGTTCTGGTCTACAGGTATGGGATAGGAAAAGGTCGAAAGTCCAACGGTGCTCCTCCAGTGTTCTCTGAGCTAAGGAGAATGTCTCGGGAGAAGGGATTTCTTCCTTCCACCAAAGTTTTCCATACATCGACACATACCATGGATCCACTCTCCAGTCCTTGTCTATCGAAGCAGCTCCACCGAACACGAATGTTCTGGTTCCTTGAATGTCATATATACGGCCAGTAAGGAGCCTGTATGTTCTTTCTGAAAAGATTCCTACTTGGTCTCCAAACATCTCCATCGTAGGCAATGAATTGAGTATGTCGAAGTTCTCATGGTTACCGTAAGAGAACCGTGTATGGATGTTCGAAGGCCTTCCATTCTTCGATGTGGTCTTCATTCCAGTCGAAGCCGAAGTCTCCGCATACGATGAGAATATCGTCCTTTTTGAATTCCAATCCTTTGAGTCTTTCAGTGAGGTCTTTTAGTCCTCCGTGAGTGTCTCCTGTGATGTATGTCATAGCCTATTGTACCACGAGGAATCAACAACACAACTGTACATCAAGGAGTATGTCGTTTGCATCCCACAGTTCCTCCACATAAAGGAAATGAAACCTCACGCCCTGAATAATCAAATCTAGGAAAGAGACCCTTTCTGAAAGATATTCAAGCAGACCTTCGTCTTCAAGAATATCCGAACCTATACAGTCATAGACTTCTGCTGAACTTGCAAGAGGACGTGACTTCTTCTTTTCCTCGATGTCTTTGCTTGTTTTAGCACACCTCGCTTTGAGTTTTGAGAGGACTTTGTCCATATCATCAAATCTGTAGGTTTTGATGACAGTTGAGTAGCCTTCTTGATCTTCAGTTCTACAGCGAATAAAGTCGATTTCATCCAATACATCGCCGAATGAAGATGGCATCCAAACTGCAATGCTGTGAGTTTTGCCTTCCGAGTCAGTCTTTTTGAATTCGATGTGGTAATTTGTTGACATGGCGAACCTCTTTTAAATGATGTTTTTAAACCAAGGAAAGCCACAGCCTGCTAAACTGTTTTCTCCTCTTGCTTCATAAAGACTCAGGCCTTGCTTTTTTGTATTCATTTACGAATCTACCAATGACAGCTTTTGTAGCCCTTTTGTGGGACTTGTATTCCCCATACATAAATGACAAATCTCTCGAGTTGTCCAACGCACGTTCAAGGTTCCTAATGCCCCAATCTGAATTGACTAATACTGACCTTCCAAATGATATAGTTGCCATCGTCACCCTCCTGAACTTAGTATTAAACAATTCCCTCATTCTCTACAGGAATTCAAATCCCATAAATACTTTACACACCAGCAACGGAGACAGTCAAGATTTCACGTCATCGCATACTGTTAATAAGGTTAAGTATTATCAGTTGTAGTGATATTTGCGTTGTGATTTCAGTTTTTTCTCGGAATACTATTGTTTTTTCCTTATCTGTCCAAGTCTCAAATTCCATCAGACCTAATAGAGGAAGTATGAAAAAAGGTATTATCGTACTTTTGATTACGGTGCTGGCTGCTGGTTTTGTCTTTGCTGCAGAGCCAACGCTTTCAGGAAGTGTTTCCACAGAGTTTGGTTATGATTTTGATGGAAACCATAAGTTTGGTTTTAATGAAGAGGCAGGCAGAGGAAGCCTGAAGTCAGAATTCACATTCAAGTTTGACACTATTTCGGTTTCAAAGGGCTCAAAGGGTGAGAATCTCCCATATGCAGAGGTTGAGGCAAAGGTAACATTCTCTTCTCCTGAATGGAAATTCGAGATTAAAAAGGACAACATCAAGGCAGAACAGCCGGTAAAAAAAGATTTGGAATTTAAGCTTGTAGCAGAAATCACAAAGGCAAATATCGTTGGCGATGGTTGGACGATTGACCTTCTCAAGGCTGTCGCTGGTTCCGACTATGCAAAGGCTGCAATCGACCTTAGACAGGCTTCAGACAAGAAGTACTATGCTCTTGACTATATTTATGACTCCGACAAGGCTGCTGGAATTACAGTCAATGTTGACAAGTACGGAAAGATCGCCGTTGGTCTCACTGGCGACAAGGATAAGGTCGACGCTTCCATCTTCGCAGAGACGTCTGCAGACCTCTTGAAGTTCGATGCATTCGCATTCCAGTTCGCTGGTACATTCACAACAAAGGATGATGTCCAGAAGCTTGGTGCCTCCGCAAAGGCTGGATACTCTACAGATGCTCTCGTAGCTGGTGTTGCTGCTGACTTCGGTTATGCTACTGATACTGAGAAGTTCAATGCTGACGTTGCTGCAAATGCAAAATTCGAGCAGGAAGAGTTTGGAGTTTCATTTGATGCATACTATGCAACATATGCAGAGGCAAAAGATGCAGAGGGAGTTGTCATTGGTGTCCCAGAGATTAACTATCTCGGTGCACAGGCTGTCGCAGATGCAAAGATCATCAAGACAGATGTCACAGTGCAGGCTTTCGACCTCCTCGATGATCCAGAAGAAGTTGGTGGAGCAAAGGGAAGAAAGGAACTCAACGTCATCGCTCACAACAACTATGTTGAGGGTGTGGATGTCACAGTTTCCGGTCTTGACCTCATCAACGATGCAAGGGATGTCAGCATTGAAGCTTCCACAACTCTCATTGAGAACCTTGAGCTTGGCGTATACGGAAAGAAGCTCATCAACGAGCAGGATCTTGGTGTTGATGCAACATACACAGGAATTGAGAACATCACTCTTGCTGGTGGTGCAGAGTATGTCATAGCTGACAAGGCCCTTGCTCTCTATGGTCAGGTTGACCTTGATGCTGACATTTTCACAGCTTATGCAAGAGCTCAGTTTGCAAAGACAATCGATGTCGATGATGCAAAGCTTGGTCTTTCCGCTGGTGTCGAGTCAACAAAGCTTGTCGAGAATGCAACCCTTTCACTCACATGGGCAGCTCTTGACCAGTATGGTGAGACAACGAACGATGTCCTCAATGACAGCTACGGTGCAATCGTTGCTGCTTGCAAGATTACATTCTAATCTTGAAAAACATCATATCAAACACGAACAGGCTGCCCAAAAGGCGGCCTGTTTCTTTTAGAATGCTCAGATAACAAACAGGCCACCTCAATCCTGAAGTGGCCTGAATGCTTGATTTAAAGCTAGGACTTAGAAGCTGATCTTTGCAGAAGCATCGATGGAACCCTTTGAAGCTGTTCCAATCTGTGTTGCCTCTTCAGCTACGAAGTTTGCCTTGGACCAACCGAGAGAAAGTGTGCATCCCTCGATTATAGCGCTTGTTGAAATGGAAGCACTTGGCTTTACACCATAGTATGCAAGTTCGTCAGCTTTTTTCTCGAAACCGACTGAAATGCCAGCATTTGCGGTGAACATATCAGTTGCATAAGTAACATTTGCTGCAACAAGGAGTCCCTTTCCAGCCTTTGCCTTTGTTGTTGAATTCTTGTCAACTTCCTTTCCAAGTGTCATAGAAGCCTTTGCTGTAATCTTGTCAACCGTTGTTCCAACAGAAGCTGTGTAGACAGCATCCTTGAGAGCATTCTCCTTGAGAGCAACGTTGAGGTCATCAACTTCACCAGCGACCTTGAGCGTTACGTTCTCTGCAACTGGAATGTCTGCGCCAACCTTGGCCTCGATGATGTACTTTGCTCCATCCTTGCCGAGCTTGTCAGAACCAAAGTAGACTGCACCGCTCACGATGTCGTACTTTGCGTCTGCCTTTGCATCAAGAGCAACAACTTCCTTGTTTGCGTCGAACTGGAAATCAGTAGCAACGCCAACAGAAAGCTTGTCAGCTTCATATGCATACTTTGCAGCAGCACCAACAACTGGCTTGGAATCCTTACCAACAAGAAGGAGGTTTGCAGCAGCCTGAACTGTCATGCCTTCAGCAAGCTCGAATTCCTTCGTCTCTGCATTTGCGAAGACAGTGAGCTTGTCGGAAGCACCTGTTGCCGCAACAGCCTCAACTTTCTCTGCATAGTATTTTCCACCAGGAGTGACTATTGCAGCTACCTCATCATACTTTGCCTGATCCTCTGGCTCCATTGCAGCGAAATCGTCATCAGAAATCCAAACGAGATCTGCATATCCAGCCTTAGAACCTTCAGTAGCAGCAGTGTAAGCATTGTTCATTGCGAAGGACACTGTGTATCCCTGATATGAAACGTTGAATCCACCAGCTTTGTGGTTGAAAGTCTTACCCGTTCTACCATTGTTAGCAAAGTCATAGTTTGGAGTATGGTAGGTTGTATCCTTGTCGTTTGTCCAAGAAGAAGCATAATTGTATGCAGCCTTTGGTCCGAGGATTCCAATCGTGAAGTCATAGATGTGAATGTTTGCAGTTGTGATGTCAACATCCATATCAATATATGGAGCATCGTCATCCTCTTCCTTGAGAATTGATGCAGATGCTTCTGCTGCCAACTCTGCCCAAATATCTGTCTGGTGCTCTGCACCAACTGCTGCGCTCTGGGTATCAAGAGCAAATGTGAACGAATACTCGTCTATAGCTTTCGTGTTCGTGAAGCCCCAGCCTTTCTCGTCAAGGCTGACACCAAAGTTGATGGATGCGGAGCCTGTGAATGTAGCAAAAGCCATTCCTGCAGCCAGCACCGTAATCAAAAGTACGATAATACCTTTTTTCATACTTCCTCCAATAATTTCGGGGCTGGCCAAAGACCAGCTTTTTCCCTTTTTTCTCGTTATACAAGCGTCATTCTAACAACGACCTTCATAACTGTCAAGAAAAACAAAACAAAACACACGGGGTTACAACAAGTTTGACCGTTTTTTTGCAATTTTTATGCATTTTTCCCCAAAATAGGCAACTAAACTATGTATGCGATCTCGGCCGATTCCACCGCTTCGTTCCAATCCACAACCTTGTATTCACGCACCTGCGCCCGAACTGTAGACCCAACTTCCCTTCCGCTTAGCATGGATTCAAGCCTTAAAACCGCAGACGGAATTGGAAAGACCACACGCTCCACACCCCTTCTTTCAAGCTCGCGGTTCATGAAATCGAAGAGAAGCCCGAACAACCCGGCACCTCTGTTTTCTTCCCCTATATAATAGCAGAGCACGCACGCAGCATCATCCACGACCTCAAAGGCCACGACTCCACACAACGAACCCTGCTTGTAGGCACAAAACGCCTCCTTGCTTGAAAACGCCTCCATAACCTTCATCATAACGGGGTCGTTCACCTCACGCTTGATGGTCTCAGAGACATCGGCCTCAATGGATTCCTGATGAATGATGTCGTAATCGACCATGATATCGCACGCAGGCAAGGCATCCCCTTCCCTTTTCAGACCGATATCCCTGTGGTTGAACAGCTTGCGGTACCATGAAAGGATGTACTGCTCCATCTTGCGGTCCTTGAATTCGTACCACTTGGAAAGCGCTCCCTCGTGGGATTCAAGGACAGCCCTGAAACGGCGGAACACCCCACGGGCACCTGAATTCAGGGCGTTGGAGAGCTCGTTTTTCAACTTGTCGTCGTCACAGACCTGCACGAACGAACACATGAGTCGGTATCCATCTGCGCTTGACCAGTCCGGAAGATCCACGAAGTTGTGTGACTCCACATCGTCGAAGCTCTCTTCAAGCATTTCCTGAGGATAGACGTTTCCGTCATCAAGACAGAACACGCTTTCGAACTCCTGATTCTCCATTCCGTATGCAATCTCGGACAACGTCTCCTTAGACAGCACCGGCAGTTTGACTCTATGATTCATATAAAACAAACCCTCTTGTGCTTAGTCTAGCATAGGTCATAAGGCTCAAAAAGTGCCAAAAGGTGCAATTAAACTCCTAAAAAACACCCCAAAAGGTGCAATTAATCTCTAAAAAAACATGCCAAAAGGTGCAATTAATGTTATAACTGTTTATTATATAAAGAAATATCTAAATCAATGTGTGATTTGTGTGCCAAATGAACCTAGTGCACTCCATTTGACGTTGTTTGCTCTGGCGCATGAAGGCGCATTATGGCGGATCAAGGCGGACTACGGCGCACCAAGGCGCACTAGGGCGCATCAACCCTTAGAGGAATCCTCATTCTCTAGGCACTCACGAATCTGTAAGGATGAAAACCCAAGCTTGGCAAGAGCCTGGCGCACTTCGTACGAAGAAAGGGACTTTCCTTTGGTAACGGACTTTGAAACGATGCGTGAATATGCCTGGCGTAACAGAGAGGACACATAGTCATAGTCACCATACATCTCGTCCAAGACCTCGGAACATACATGACGGTCAGCACCCTTTGCAGCAAGGCGAGCCGTGACAAGGGATTTTCCCTCAGGATGGCGGCAGTTTGAGGAACGGACGAACGACTCTACATAGCGGCGCTCACTCAACGAACCATCATCAACGAGATCGTCCAGAACGAAATCTACAAGAGCAGCATCATAGCCCTTGCCTAGAAGCTTGGTTCTAAGCTCGCTTCTGTTGTGTTCGCGTAGGACAAGGTAACGCAGAGCCTGTTGTCTGCACATAAAAAAAGGAGAGCCAACTCCCGTGGGAACTGGCTCTTTCCTTGTGTTCTTTTCCATACAAAAAGAAACCTGTTGAGATCATCTCTTTGAGAACTGGAAGCGGCGTCTTGCACCTCTCTGACCGTACTTCTTTCTTTCGACCATTCTTGGGTCTCTTGTAAGGAAGCCGTTCTCGTGGAGCACTGGCTTGTTGGCTTCGTTCTCAGCAACGAGTGCACGTGCGATGCCATGGCGGCATGCGCCAGCCTGACCGGAAGGACCACCACCGCTCACTGTGATAACGATGTCGAACTTCGTGAGAGTATCGGTGACATCCAAAGGCTGCTTGACCTGATAGATGCAAAGAGGATCCTTGAAGTAGTCTTCAAGCTCTCTTCCGTTGATTGTGATCTTACCGTTGCCTTCTCTGAGGTAGACACGAGCAACAGCAGTCTTTCTGCGACCAGTTCCCTGACCAAGGTTAATGTTCTTTTCTTCTGTCTTTGCCATATTCTTACCTCTTAGAATTCAACCTTAATTGGCTGCTGTGCTGCATGTGGATGCTTGTCACCAGCGTAGACCTTCATGTTGGTGAAGAGCTTGCGTCCGAGTGGTCCCTTTGGAAGCATTCCCTTGACGGCGTGCTCCATTGGATAGGTTGGCTTGCGGACGACCATCTGTGCGTAGGTCTCTTCCTTCATTCCACCCGGATACATTGAAACACGGCGGTACATCTTGTCCTGAGCCTTGTTTCCTGTGAGAGCTGCCTTCTCAGCATTTATGATAATGACGTAATCACCCATGTCCTGGTTTGGGACATATTCCGGCTTGTTCTTGCCACGGAGGATGTTTGCGGCCATGACTGCGACACGTCCGAGCTCCTTGCCCTCAGCATCGATCAGGTACCACTTCTTCTCCATTGTCTGCGGCTTTACAAAAATTGTCTTCATAGTAAACACCTATACAATAAGTAGTAATGTTCTGTGCCGTCCCAAAGCCATTGGATGAGCAGTCCGTAGGCAAGCGACCCGTCCCTTTTGGCCTCCACACCGCAGAACCCCGTGGGAAAGGGGTTTGAGTCCCTTGGTGCATGCTTCAAAGACGGCGCACAAAACCGATAATATATTTCAACGGCACACTTTGTCTAGTGGTTGTGCGCTGAACTTTCAAATCTTTTCAGAACAAGTCGCTATGCGTCCCAGTCCTTGTAGGGGCAAGCAAATCCTTCATCATGTCATCGACATTGGTATAAGTCTTGCCAAGCGATGGATTGGCTTTCATTCTTCGAACTTCCTCAAGAGCCTCCATCGTTCCTCTATTTGGAATTTTCCTCTCTGTTTCAATCAAAGCCGTGTTCTCTTCAACCATTTTCTGCTCCCCTTCGAAAAATGCATCACTTGAAAATGTCAAATCTTTTCGAATGCGGCGGTTGCAGTGGCGAACGTGCCGGTGCGGCCTGTGTCGAACTTCACGTCAAGGACCTCGCGCCCCCCGAACTGCCGCTTGCCCGTTATGGTCCCCTCGCCGTAGAACTGGCTACGGATCCGGTCGCCGACCTCAAACTTCACACTCCCAGGCAAGACCGATGCCTTTGAGGCCTTCTTCACCAATACCACCCCGCTTTTTGCAAGGGCTCCGTCCTTGTTCCTTATGTTGTATTTGCCAGCCTCAGACGGCTTTGGTCCACTTGGCTTTTCAGGAGAATCCTTCTTCCAGCTACCATAGCCTTTGCTATAACCACCATACTGGCGGAATCCTCCGACGTAGCCACGGCTACCACGCGAGTCGTAATCGTCGTAATTGGAGGCATCGCTGGAATCGGCATAATCGGAATAATCGGTCTTGGAGGAACGGCCCATCCAGTCGCCAAAGCCGGTGCCGCCGTAGGATGCCGGTTTGGAGCGGGACGTGCGAAGGTCGAATACGTCCACGTGCGCGGGGTCTATCTCAGAGAGGAACATGCTTGGGGTTTCGTACTGCATGTTGCCCCATTTCATGCGCATGGAGGCACACGAGAGGTACAGCTCCTTGCGTGCGCGGGTCATGGCCACGTAGCAGATGCGCCGCTCCTCTTCGATGTCTTCGTTGGTGCGGTCCTCTCTGTGACCGGGAAAGATTTCGTCCTCCATGCCAACCATGAAGACCCTGTCGTATTCCAAGCCCTTGGTGTTGTGCATGGTTATGAGCGTCACGCCCTCGTTGGATTTGCCCTCGGTCTGGGAGCCAAGCGACGACGAATCGAGGGATGCGAACTCAAGGAAAGCGTTTATGCCATCCTGTCCGTCGCAGAACTCGGGCAAGGAGAGCATGTTCACAAGCTGTGCTAGGTTGTCCGTTCGTTTGTTGATGTCGTTGTGCTCGTCCACATCGCGCTTGGTGTAGTACTCAAGAAGTCCAAAGCCCACCAGCATGTTCTGAAGCAGGTCTCCGTTGGAAAGCGTCCCGAACTGCGCCTTGCTCGTATCGTATGCAGTAAGGAACTGCGAAAGCCCTGTCGCCGCCACGCCCTTGACTATTCCATCGCCCGTTGCGTTGCGTGCGGCGTACATTATGTCGCCACCCATCATTGGATTGTTCTGAGCGTATGCAAGGATCTTCTCTATGCTTGCATCGCCAACCTTTCTGGCCGGCTTGTTGACCATTCTTTGGAACGCCACGCTGTCCCTTGGGTTCGAAATGAGCGAAATGAGGGCAATACAGTCGCGGACCTCCTCCCTGTCGTAGAACCTAAGCGAACCCACTATATGATACGGGATGGAGTTCATCATGAAACGGTCTTCGAAATCCTTGGACTGCGAGTTCGTCCTGTAGAGGACTGCGCTCTTCTCGTATGCCTTTGGATCGTTGACGGCGGCTTTCTTCAGTATCTCTATGACCTTTGCCGCTTCATCGTAGCCGCCGTTGACATAGTACAGCTGCGGCTTCTGACCGCCTTTCTTCGCTGCAACGAGGTCTTTTTTGGCTCTTGTCTCATTGCGGGTTATCACATCACTCGCCGCAGCCAGGATGCTTTGCGTACACCTGTAGTTCTTTCCAAGGAACACCTTCTTCGTATTTGGGAAGGCATTTGGGAAGTCAAGTATGTTCTTCACCTCCGCACCCCTGAAACGGTAGATGCTCTGGTCGTCGTCGCCCACGGCGCATATGAACGTATTTGGCCCAACGATCTGCTTGAGAAGAAGGAACTGCGCCGTGTTGGAGTCCTGGTACTCATCCACCAGAATCATCCTGAAGCGGTTGTGGACGTACTCCTTGACATCAGGATTCTCGCTCAGGAGCTTGATGGACTTGAGTATCATGTCCGCGAAGTCCACGTTGCCCGTCTGGGACAAGGCCTCTTCATACTTGAAATAGTAGTCCATCATACGCCTGTCCAACGGATTTGGCTTCTGCATCCTATCCTTCAAGACCGATATTTTCCTGACCGCTTCGCTTATGTCCTTCTTGTTCGCATCAGGATAGTATTGCGAAAGCAGCGTGACGCTGTCGTCGTCATCGTAGATCTTGAAGTTTGGATCAAGACCAACCCTTGTGCCATACTTCCTAAGCAGCCATACGCCAAATGAGTGAAAGGTCTTTATCATAACCTGGGAGGCCTTCTCCTCACCAACGAAAGAACCGACCCTGTCCTTCATCTCCTTGCAGGCCTTGTTCGTGAACGTGACTGCAAGTATGCGCCAAGGCTCCACGTTGAGTCTTTCTATTGCATAGGCTATCTTGGTCGTTATGACACGGGTCTTTCCGCTTCCGGCTCCTGCAAAGACAAGCAAGGCGCCATCGTTTATCTCAACGGCCTGCCTCTGCTCATCGTTGAGCTGCGACAGGAGCTCGTCTATGGTTTGGTTTGTGTTCATATCATTGTCCATGTCTTGATTCATGTTCTAACTCTCTTGGCTCGCTTTCCAGCTCATATCCTGACGGCCTCAAGGTCAACGCCGTTGACTTTGGTGATCCCGCACCTATAGACGTTGCCGGGTATCATGTCGCGCCCCATCACGACTGTAAGCCCATCCACCTCCGGAGCCTGCGCCCAGATTCTTCCAATGGCAAGATCCTCTCCTTCTATGAGCTCCTCTATAAGGACATCGTACTCGTTTCCAACGAACTCCTTGAGCTTTTCGCTTGATATCTTCTCCTGGAGTTTCTGAAGCTTCCTCTGCCAGACCTTGGCTTTTTTTATGAGAGCCTTGTGCTCCTCTTCGTTGGTAAGGTCCCAGGCATATGTACCTTCCTCCCTTGAATAGAGGAACGAGCCCATCCAGTTGAACCTGCAGTGCTCCACGAACCTGTAGACTTCATCGAAGTCCTCTTGGGTCTCTCCTGGAAAGCCAAGCATTATAGTGGTCCTTATGACGCACTGCGGAATCTCCCTGCGTATGGTATCTATAAGATTGGAGTATATCTCCCTGCTTCCTGTACGCTTCATTGGCCTTAGGATGTTTGGACTTGCATGCTGGAAAGGTATGTCGAAGTATGGAATCACTTTTGGATTGCCCTTCACTATGTCTATAAGCTCCATTGGGAATGCATCGGGATGGATGTAGAGCATCCTGAGCTTGAAGTCACCCTCTATGGCGGTGATGTCGTTCAGCAGATCGCAGAAGTGGCTCTTGCCATCCCAGTCGGTTCCGTAGGCGGCGAGGTCCTGCGCTATGAGGTTAATCTCCTTTATACCTGTTGATATGAGCCTCTTGGCTTCTTTGAGCACTGCATCCTTTGGTCTTGACCTAAGAGACCCTCTTATGAGAGGAATGGCGCAGTAGCCGCATCTATGGTTGCATCCTTCCGATATCTTAAGGTATGCACTTCCCGGGAAGTTGAAGAGCCTATCCCTTTCGTCGCTTTCAGCATCAGGGTCTGGATACTCCGGCACAAGGACCTTGGTCTTTGGCTGTTTTGCCGTCTTTGGCTTTTGGCCTCCCTCTTGGGGTTCTTCAAGACAATCGAGTCCGTCCACAAAAGCGTTTATCTCTGAAAGGTCCCTGTTGCCGAATATGCCGTCAGCCTCTGGAAGCTGATCCGCAAGTTCGCTTGCATACCTTTGGGCAAGGCATCCAGATACGACCATCTTGGCCTTTGGATTTAGCTCCCTGAGCGAAAAGAAGGTGTCTATGGACTGTTCACGTGCACTTTCTATGAAGCCGCATGTGTTGACTATGATCATGTCCGCTTCTGCGGCGTCATCCACGAGCTGCCAGCCGCTTGCCTTGAGGTTATGGGCCATGACCTCTGCATCCACCTGGTTCTTGGCGCATCCCAGATTCTCTATATAAAGGTGCTTTTCATTTGCATTGTTCTTTGGGTTCTTTTCTTTAGGGTTCGTTCTAGACATGCCTTGAGTCTGTCCTTTCTTCCAGCAATGGTCAAGAGGAACCTGCAAAGCTGGTGGTTTGGGCTCTTGTGGCTTTTATGGCGCTCGAGACGCTTATGGCGGTTGTGGCGCTTGTGGACGCTTGAATTTTAAAAACTTTTCCAAAACCTAGAATGGAATTGTTCGTTTTCTCGTATAGATATTTATAGAAGGAGTTTTCTATGAAGCGTAAGATTGATTTGAACATTTATTTGCAGAACGGAATGTCGCACTCGAATGCGGGCAATTCCAAGTTAGGGACTGTAAACAAAACTGGAAGATGCTACCATGTAACTCAGCAAACATGGTGCAAGGAGCCTGTTTTCAACAGAGATATAGCTTCTTTCAGGCATACGATGCTATGTAGGTTGTGCATAGAGTTCAATGTTGTAATTCTCTTCTCCGTAACGATGCCAAACCACACGCATGAGGTCTTTCTGTCCGATAGTTGGGAGAACATCTCAAATGTCTTGAAGAGCCTCAACTCGGCAGTAAGCAAGTATGTATACAAAAAGGACCCCAAGCGAAAGGAGAAAGGAAAGCCAATCTTCAATTACAGACCCAATTACAGCATAGTCACAACAGTCAACTATCTTTTCTTCCTTGGCAGATACTGTCTATGGAACGTGGAGCAACTGGAGAAAGAAGGTCGTTTCGTCCCTTATTCATGCTTTTGGATGTTCGAGAAAGGACATTTCTCAGAACCCTACAAAAAAGGCATCTACAAAGACCTCTTTGGATTCGAAGCAAACGAACTTCTTGATTTCTACAAAGCACACTCCAAAAGCGAAGTCTTCGAGATGTCAAAAACCCTTTTCAGCGATTGGACACAGGAAATGAACGACGAAGTGTTCCTTGCAGAGACCCATCAAAGTATTCAAGCGTCCACAAGCGCCACCACCGCCACATAAGCCCCAACAGCCCAGTAAGCCCGTTTGAGCTTCAAAGCGTTTCATAGTAGAATCCCCAAAGCAGAACCCTCAAGGAAGGAACGACATGGACGTAACGCTAAGACCCGCACGCATCTGCGGCACGATAGACATACCAGGCTCCAAAAGCCACACCATACGCGCCCTGCTCATAGCGCTTTTCGCAAACGGGGTCAGCACGCTTCACAACGCATTGGATTCACAGGACACGCAGGCCTGCATAGAACTTTGCAGACGCCTTGGTGCACGCATCACATTCAAGACCGATATCCCTGTGCCCACGCTTGTCATAGACTCATCCACCATTACAAGTGAAGAAGAGGAAATCATAATCGACTGCGTCAACAGCGGCACAACGTTGTACCTTGCAAGTGCAATGTGCGCAGCAGGATGCAAAGACAAAAACATAAGGTTCACAGGAGACGAGCAGCTGTCAAAAAGGCCAATAGAGCCACTTCTGAAAAGCCTCAGAGATCTAGGTGCAGACATAGAACCAAAAGATTCCACGACAGTCCCGTTTTCAATACATGGACCGCTCACTGGAGGCAGGACCTCAATTGAATGCAGGACAAGCCAGTACCTGTCGGCGCTGCTACTGGCAAGTCCAATGACCCACGAAGACACAACCATAGAAGTGCCGCTTTTGAACGAGAAACCTTATGTGAAAATGACCCAATGGTGGCTTGCAAAGCAAAAAATAGACTATACATGCAACGATGAGCTATCGTTGTTCCACATAAAGGGGAACCAACATTACAAACCGTTCGAAGAATACATAGGCGGCGACTACTCGTCTGCAACGTTCTTCTTCTGCGCCGCCGCCATGACGGGAGGGACCATAACGGTCAACGGCCTTGACAGGAGCGACCCACAGGGGGACAAAGCCGTCCTATGTGTACTTGAGAAAATGGGATGCAATGTAGAATGGAACGGAAACAGCGTCACCGTGAAAGGACCGCAAAAGCTCAAGGCCGGAGCATTCGACCTCAACGACATACCTGACGCCCTACCCGCCCTTGCACTTACATCATGCTTTGCAGATGGGAAAGTGAAGCTGTGCAACGTAAAGCAGGCAAGGCTCAAGGAAACGGATCGCATTGCAACGATGGCTCGCTGCATAGACGAACTTGGAGGCAATGCCGTTGAATTGGACGATGGACTTGAGATACACCCCGTAGAAAACTTCACAGCAAAGGAGATAGACGGCTGCAACGACCATAGGATAGTAATGGCTATGGCACTGGCTTCCCTAAGATGCGCAGGAAGCCTTACAATAAGGGGTGCGCAGGCAGCCGCCGTTACTTTTCCAACGTTCTTTGAGCTGTTGTCAAAGGCATCGGTCTAGAAAAGAATGGCCTAGAAGGAGGATTTCATGGTTAGAATCGTATATGAAGAAGGTCTAGAGGCCATTGCAAAAAGGATTGCGGATGCCTCGAACGGCGACACAGTGAAGCTTGAGAACGCCATGGAGGCTCCAGGAGTGCTTGAGGAAGTGGACTCGATAGGCCTTGTCTATTGCAAGTGCGGAAAGGACATAAACGACAGAATGGTGCGCTTCATAAAGGAAGGTTTGGGTTCGATCGAGCTCAAGGGATTGGAATACCTCTTTTCGATATGCGTGTGCGAAGGACCTGCAAAGCCGCAGTATGCGCTCAAGGTGGTCAATAGATTGTGCTCGCAGATAGGATGCCTTCCAAGCTACAGCAGAGCCGTCCCTTCAGATGGCAACGCAGACAAAGCCATTGGGGTAAACGCCATTGATAAGGTGTGCAACGACATCTCAAAGGAAGCCATAAGACTTGCAGACGGCAGTCCTTTCATTGGACTGTACATGAAGGCGAACAAAAAGCGGTTCAAGGAAGCATAAAAGAAGCATAAAGCACGCACAAAGGAAGCACAGCATGAACGACAAACCACGCAAACCCATGTATCAGAAGGAAAAGATGAGCAGGCTAGCAAAATGGTTCTTTGGAATTCCACTCATCTATACACTATGGAGATTCTTTTCCGTGCCAATGCCAAGCTACGCTGAAAGCCCCCGCATGGAGATTCTGCTGAACATCATAAGCTATGCGCTTTTCATTGCAATCGCCGTCCTTGTGGTACAGCGCTTTCTGAACTTCCCTGCAAAGAGGATGCTTGGCGAAGACGGAAGGCTCGACTGGAAGGGCTTTGCAATTGGATTCGCAGTCATGCTGGGTGTGCAGCTTGCCATGAACTTCATCTCAATGGCGTTGAACCCACAGGATTTCAAGTACACCCTTGATGTGCAGGGTTGGCTTATCGACTGGATTCTTGCCCTTGTCCTAGTTGTGGCTGCGGCTTTCCTTGAGGAATTGCTCACAAGATCGTACATAGCCCACTTCGTAGCCGATGACATGGAGACACGCCCGCTCAACATGCTGTACTACTGCCTTGCAAGCGCCATGCTCTTTGCAATAGCGCACTTCTCCAACCCAGAGGTGGCAGGGCCAGGTGCATTCTATGCCATGGCGTTCTATTTCATGATGGGCTTTGCACTTATGCTCATAACGCTAAGGACACGCAGCATGGGTGCGGCACTTGGAATCCATATAGCCAACAATCTTGTAAACGCATGGTTCTTCACATACGACAACGCTGCGGTCAAGACGAACGCACTCTACACCCAAGCCAACAACGAAGGACCAATGCTGCTTGTCCAGGCCGCAGTAAGCCTTGCACTATGCACCCTTGCAGTGCTTGCCCGTAGGCCCATTCCTCAGTCCAAGGAAAGCTCCAAGTAAGAATCGACGTCTCTTAGATAGCACACGAACGCCCTGATCTTTCTGTAAGGCCTATGGCCTTGGTTGTACATGCTGGATACAGCCTTTGCATACTGCCCAAGCTGGACTTTGTGGTCTTCATAGGAACACGAGGAGTCTGTCTTGAAGTCTATTACATCAATGTCGTCCTCTCCTACCGCCAAAAGGTCTATTGCACCCTCTATGAAGGATGCTCCATCGAACATTATAAAGCGTTTCTCAGAAAGAAGTTCCTTTTCACGTATGCTGTCGTACAGCTTTCCTTCCATGAAGGATTCAGCCATGTTTACGGCATCGTTGAGCAATAGGCCCTTCTCCTCTTCGTTTGCCTTTTCTGGAAGAAGCCCATCCACGTCCTCGTCTGTACCCTTTATTCTGTTCTCAATAAGCTTATGGACAAGGGTTCCAAAGCCGGTGTTGAACGAGTACCTGGCTATCACGGGGTCGCTTGCAATGGAAGGGAGCCTCCTTCTTGAAGATTCTTCCTTCTTCTCAGGTTCTGATGCAGCTTCTTCATTTGGCTCCAACTGCGTCACAGCTCTTGAGACGATGCCTTGAGGAAGTGTTGGGACGGTCGCTTCCTCGAACACTTTCATGTAGAACGACTTGTCTCTGTCTTTGACGACAGGTTCCACGAAGCATGGCTTCATGCATAGCTCTTCAAGCTCAAAGCCATCGCCCTTGAGGCCTCCTGTCCAGGTTGCAGGGTCGTAGCCTATGGAATGGAGAAGGTACGTCAGCATGACGTTCTTCTTGTCAGGGTCTGGAAAAACTGGGGTCTTTTCATCGATGCAGCCGCTGAACACAAGGTGGTACCGTGCCCTTGTGGCGGCGACATAGAGGATTCGCTTGGTCTCTGCGTTGTCCATACCCTTCTCCATTGGAGAAAGGATGTCCTTGACAGGGTTGTGCATTGCCCCAACGGAGTCGGTGCCGCGTTCATAGGAAAGGAACACATCATCGCCAAGTTTGTAGTTGTTCGGTTGGAAACCGCTTGGACCTTTTGCACCGGAATGCATGTCAGCAACTATCACGACTTTGAAGGCCAACCCCTTGGATTTGTGGACCGTCATTATCTGGACGCCGGAGACATTCTCCTTGAATACGGTCACTTCCTTGGTCTTTCCACTCCCACGTCCAAGCAACGGTCTTAGATAGTCAAGGAAGTCAACAAGCGTCTGGCCTTTTGCATCATAGTCCACGGCAAGTGCATAGAGGTAGTCGAAATGGTCTGCATACGGTCTGTTGAGCGCCCTTGAAAGCATATAGTCCCTGTATCCCATGTCGTACCACATGTAGTCCAACGTCCTGCATATTGAACCAGCGGATGAGACCTTGAACAGCGACGCAAGGTTTTCATTGGCCCTTTCGAGACGAAGTGAAAGCTCTGGCGAAATCTCTTCAGGACTTCTCTTTTCATCAAGCACAATCTGAAGCTCGCTGTCGTTTAGGGAGCAGAACGGAGACTTGAGATATGCCGCATAGCTTATGCGGTCGTATGTATAGACGCACGCCTGAAGTGCGCTGTAGAAGTCGTTTGCAACGCTGTCGCTCACAAGTGAGCGGGCCTCTGACACCGTGTATGGAATCTCCTTTGCAGTAAGGGCCTTCTCGAACACTGCCTGATGAGAGCCAACCTTTAGGAGCAACCCTATTTCATTTGGACGAGGAGGTCTTAGAAGGGTCTTGTCGGAATCATCGGGTACAAGGAAAGATGTCTTGCCTGAGCATATGTCGGCTATGAATTGGGCCACCACATTGGCTTCGCATTCTATGTTGGAATGTCCTGCGGTGGCGTCCTCGTTGGAAAGGTCCGGATGCAGGAGTGCGATGCGGCTTTTGGGAATGATTGCGTCGCGTGGCTCAAGCGGGATGTAGGATGCCTCGTAGTCCTCTCCGCCAAGGTTCTCCATGACGGTGGGGAATGAAAGGTTGCAGAAATGGATTATCGCTGGTTCGCTTCGCCAGTTCTTCCTAAGTTCTATTGGGGCTGTGCATATCTCGGAGCTAAGGCGCTTGAACACGCTTACATCGGCGCCCCTGAAGCGGTAGATGCTCTGCTTCTCATCGCCTACTAGGAATATCTTGTTTTTTGAAAGGGCTTGTAGGGACGGGATGCCTTCGTTGTCGTAGGCTCGCTCCTCCCCTTCATTGTATTGTCTTTCACATAAAAGATATATTAGCTTTCTATAGTCGTCGTTGTTGTCCTGGAACTCGTCCACCATCACGCTATCGAACCGCGATTTGAAGCGGTCTCGGATATGCACTTCGTCTTTGAGTATGCGGATTGCAAGCTGCATGACATCGTTGAATGACAAAGCCCCTACGGTGCGTTTTCTTGAAAAGAGCTCCTCTTCGTACTCGCATACAAGACCGTAGTAGGCTTCCATGAAAGGTACATCCTGCAGAGCGTTGATATAGAAGAGCTCTTCCTTGGTAGGCTGCTTGCGGACTCTCTTTGCATTGAGCCTTTCGTCCTCAAGCTGGGCGATTTTCTCTGACACTAGGGCTTTGAGGTTCTCCATGCAGCTGTGGACATCAACCGGCTTTGTTATGTTCAGGTGGTTGCGTGCAAGGTCAAGGAACACGGCATTGAGGTTCTCCACGCTGAAGTTTCCATACAGTCTTTGCACTACAGGTTCGTTGTAGTGGCGGTTGAGAAGCATACGCACGATTGAACTGGACATCCTCTCAAGATCGTCGTCATCCATGATCCTGAAGCTTGCAGGAACCCCCTGATGGACTGCTGATGCCCTCACGACTTCGGAACAGAAGCTGTCCACGGTGGAGATCGAGACCTCTGCGAACTTGGCCATGGAAGAGTCGCTTACAAGGCCTTCCTCATGGCCTTTTTGAAGAAGCTCATAGATACGGCTCTTCATCTCTGCAGTGGCCTTTTTCGTAAATGTTATCGTCAAAATTCGCTCAGGAGATAGCCCTTGGGCCACCATTCGCAGAAATCTGAATGACAGAACGGTGGTCTTTCCGCTTCCAGCTCCAGCTGCGACTACACAGTTGGAAGTCTCCATCACAGCTTGCCCCTGAACGGTAAGCTCTCCGTTTGGGCCAAGGAGGTTCATTCCATTTCTGCTGCAAAAGGAGTTAAATTTTGAGAAATCGAAATTAGCGAAGGTTTCTATTGTAGCTGTCATATGGTCTCGAAGCCTCCTCTGCACAGATTGTAGAAAGGACAGTACCTACAGCCATCGTCTGATGGTGTTGGTGCGAACTTTGCCTCCTTGATTGTACGGCTCAGGTTCTCTATGCGAATGTTGCAGTTGTCCTTTACGAACTCCTGGGACCTGTCCCCTTGGTCTGGAGCCTCTGGAGATTCTTCAGAGGAAGAGCTGTACTCAGAGCTGTATTCAAAGCCCTGCTTCGTCCTTCCAAAAGAGACAGGCGGCCACACATACTTGAAAGCTCCGTCCTCTATTGAGTAGTAGGCACCACACCCAACCTTTGCATCATTTATATGACCTCCAAAGCGAGGGTTCTCCTCAAGCATCCTTGCATAAACCGCAAGCTGAAGGCTTGTCTTGTCAAGATCCTTTGCCTTGTAGTACGAAGCGGCGCTCTTTTTGAAATCGATGACGGCGTAGCTGCCGGCCTCATCCTCAAGCACGCAGTCCGCCATACCCCGTAGGGAGACAACTCCGTTGGAAAGCGAAAAGGCGGTGGCATCCTCCATGGCCTTGAACTTCATGTCCTTCAGCAGTTGGGATGACTCGCTTTCATAGAACAGAGGTAGGAGGTCTTCGTATTTCCTAGCTATGAACGCAACATGAGACCTGTCCGTGGAATCAGGACGCTTGGAGTACTTTTCAAGCTCCTCCCTGAATATGGACCTGAGACGGGCCTCGTTCACACTGCCTATGCTTCCAGATTCCTCCAATGCATGTTGTATGGTTCTGTGGAGGATGTCGCCTATCTGAGCCGCATCGTTCATGCGAGGCTCGAAATCAACGTCCCGCAGCTTGAGGACACTGTATGCAAAGCCTTTGTACGGGCATTCTTCAAAGGCCTTTATCCTTGATACACCCATTGCGAAGGGAAGCTTTGGAGGTGTGAATGCCATGTCAGGACAGTAGTCCAAGGAAGCTTTCTGGGCGTTGTATAAGCATGTCTTCTGTTTTGATGTCACAAAGGGAAGCCTACCGCTGCGCCCTTCGAATACATCCATCTCGTCGTCGAATGAATCCTTCTCCTTGGTACGCACCTTTTCGTTGCAGCCCTCGCCAAGGAAGGCTGTTGGAACGACATCGGCTCCGGAGAAACCCTCTTCGCTCGACGACAGCCATATTTCGTTGGAAGCAACGGCGGAATCGCCGGAAAAATCGCTGGAAACATCGCTGGAAGCGTCGTCAACTTTCCAGAAAACGTGACTGTAAAGGCCAAGTACACCGTCGCCAAGCTGAAGGACGTCGTCCATCGTCTTGGTCTTCTCATAAGGCAAAAACGGGTACGGGTTGCGAAGCACCCTTGTATTGGAGTCTGCAAGCCCTATGACGAAATGATGCTTGATTGCAAGGCCTGCGTCCAAGGGGTAGCTGTACACCCTCACATTGTCCTTACCTGTATTTGGCGCATACTTCTTGTCGTTGAGGATGTCCACGAAAAGAGAGAAAAGATCAGGGGTCTTCCCCGTATCAAGAAGTCCTGCATGGATGGAAAGTGTTCCCAACTCCGTTACACATGAGCCAAAAACACGTGCATTCTCGTATTCCAGACCATCATCGTTGGAATACTCGCGAGTCCAAGCGTCCTCTCCAAAGAGATCCTTAACCAAGACCATGACGTTTTCATGAAGCATTGATGCATCCCTGCAGTCCACGACTGCGGATACGCCTTCGCCTATCTGAGCCAACCGTTGTGAAAGGGCCTCTTCGCCCAAGGCCTTGAGCTTTCCAATCCACTTGGAAAGCGGCCCATCCTGGATTTTGCACTCTATGGACTTTTCAACGATGTCCACAATGATATCCCTATCCCTGTAGGGAAAGCATGGATCCAGCAGGAGGGCCTTCATGCTGTCCATGCTGTAGTTCTCGTCCCTCACCCTAAGAAGTGCCTTGAAGAAACGTCCTGGAATGTATTGGGTCAACGGCTTTGCACCTGCGAATGTAAGCTTTAAATCTCTTTTGAAGGCTTCCTGCTCAAGATAAGGTCTGTAGGCATCCACGTTTGGACACGATATGGCAATGTCGTTTGGAAGGACTCCCCTTGAAAGAAGCGAGTATATCCTTCGCATACAGGCCATCGTTTCAGAGGTGGAATTCCTAAACAGCTTAAGCTTTGGAGAATCTCCATCACCCTTTCCTTCGCAGACCAAATCAAGTGTTCTGCACACCTTTAGGGCATCTCCAACACAAGGGTCAGAGAACGAACTTGGGAACACAAGCACGTAGTCCCTTGCACATGTTCCATCATTGCCGGGCACAGAGAAATCGGGCTCATAGAGACAGGGGTCGTAGAGGCCACTTGATTCGATGAAGGCCTTGTATGCGGGGACGATGATGCCTAGGTCGTGGACCATGTCCGCAGGAGTGTTTTCAAGCACGGATGGCCTGAGTTGCATTGGCACTGCTTCAGGATTCGAGCCCAAGCCCGCTTTCAAGTCGAAGGCCCTGCACATGTCAGGAAGACCCGTGGCTATGCTTTTCATGTAAGCCTTTTCACTGCAAGGATATGAACTGTCGCAATAGAAACGAAGCCTGGACATCGCCAGCTCTCTGCGAAAAAGCCGGTTGACGAAAAGAAGCCTATCCGTGAAAACCGCCTTGGTTCTGCCTTGTGGAAAATGCGTGAAGTTGGCCTTGAACTGGTCCCACGAAACCACGCTGTCGCTGAACACCGCCATGCCGGGATGCATACGAACGCATGCTTCAAGATAGCTGCGAGCCACGACTTGGGATGAGAATACATATCTTGTGCCGTCTTCATGGGCCGTCAGCAACAGCTGTGCAATCCTTCCAACGTAATCCATACTCTCATTATAAAGGGAACGGGCCTTGATAGAAACAGCTTTCGATTAGGCTTTTGCAAAATATCGCATCCCTGTATAATCGGGCCATGGCTACAGAAAAGAACACCACAAACAAGACGACTAAAGACAAAAACACAAAGACAAGCATAGAAAAAAGCGCAAACGATGCAGTCAGGAAAGCGAAGTCCACGGTCAAACGCAAGGCAAAACGCTCCATGAAAAGGCATCCTTGGATATGGGCGCTCGTAATCGTTGCACTCGTTGCAGCGATCTTCATCCTCACACCAACGCAGAACCCGCTCTCCACCACTGTCCAATTCCAGAAAGACGGCGAAATAGACGAAGAGCTGGCCCTCCCCGCCTACTCCAAGGCCGATACCGTTGTGCAGCACACCGGATACACCCTTTGCTATAGCGAAGAGGACGAACAGCCCTACTGGGTGGCCTATGTGCTTACAGCGGACGAAGTCTTTGCAGACAACGCACAGAGGGCGGACAACTTCCACGAAGACCCTTCCATTCCAACCGGAAGCGCAACGCTTGCAGACTACAAGGGAAGCGGCTACGACCGTGGGCACATGGTTCCAGCAGCGGACCTCAAGTGGTCAGAGCAGGCCATGGACGACTCGTTCTTCATGTCAAACATGAGCCCTCAGACAGGTGCACTCAACCGCGGAATATGGGCTGACCTTGAGTCCGTCGTAAGGACATTTGCAGCGCAGAACCAAGCCATTTGCGTGGTCACGGGTCCAGTGCTTACTGACGGCCCTTACAAAAAGATAGGCGACAACGAAGTGTCGGTCCCCAACTACTACTTCAAGGCTATCCTAGACTACACGGACCCTGAGCACAAGGCCATAGGATTCCTTCTTGCAAACGAGGGTTCCAAGGAAGACCTTGAGTCGTTTGCCGTCACCATAGACGAACTTGAAGAGCTTACAGGACTTGATTTCTTCCCTCGCCTTCCAGACGACGAAGAGAAAGCCCTTGAGTCGTCGTTCGATGTTTCGCTTTGGGATTTCACTCCTTTCAACGCATCGAAGATAGCCAAGAAGTACGGATACGACCTTGAAACTGGTTCATATGACTTCTCAGGAGCCACCGTTTCGTCTGCAAGCGCACAGCCTCAAACGCCACAGGAACATGTCCTCTACTTCCTGTACTCCAACTTTGGTCAGTACAAGATCATGGTCATTGAGAAGTTCGAAGAACTCAAGGATACGGTCAGTTCGCTTTTCTGATTACGGCCTTGTAGAAGTCAACACCTCCTGGAAGGCTCGCAGCATCTATGTTCTCGTCAAGTCCATGGATGCTCTTGAGCTGCTGGGAATTGATCGCAAGAGGTGCGAACCTAATTGCATTGTCCGTCACAGGCCAGTAGTGGTAAGCATCCGTTCCACCTGTCATGACGTATGGAGTCGGAACCGTTTTGGGGTAGATCTCATGGACGGTCTGCTCCACAAGCTTGAAGGCATCCCCTTTGTAGTCCACAGGTTTCTGCGGAGCCCTGCAGTCGCTGAACTCCATGGCAAGACCATGCTTCCTGCATAGAGGCTCCAGTATTCTTTTCGTCTCCTCTATTCCTTGATGCTGTATGAAGCGAGTGTTTATGTTAAGCCATGCAGTCTCCGGCAGTACGTTCTCTGCCTTTGAGCCTTCGCACATGGTGAAGGCCATGGTCGTCTTTATCATAGCCGCTCCTGCAGCGCTTATCTTTGGAAGGACCTTTGAAAGAAGCGGAGAGAAGAAACCTGCATGTCTTAGGACGAATCCAAACGCCCCTTTTGCATACGGTCCAAGCCTACGGAACATCTCTATGACGGTTGGATTCATCCTTGCCTTGTTTGGGTCGTGTCTTTCAAGTTCGTCAACGAATGCTGCAAGACGGGCTATTGGGGAACCTTTTACAGGTGTGGACGCATGGCCTCCGTTGGAATGAGCCGTTACCCTTATGTTTCCATGCCCCTTTTCAAGCACACCTATCATGGCAAAGCTCCCGGTTATGCCAGCCATTGGAGAGTCCACTATCATTCCACCCTCGTCCATGAGAAGCTGTAGTCTCACGCCATGTTCCTGAAGGTACTTCACGGTATTTGGAGCGCCCTCTCCGCACACTTCCTCCGTAGACGAAGAAGCTATGTAGACGTCTACATTTGGCTCAAAACCCTCCCCTATGGTCTCCTCAAGGCTTTGGAATATGCACATGAGGGAGGCTTTGGTATCCACCGTTCCACGGCCCCATACCCTGCCGTTCTCGTCTATGTGTCCACTGAATGGCGGATGCTTCCAGTCGCCGTCTGCAGGAACCACATCCTGATGGGACATGAGAAGGATTGGCTCGCCCTTCTTTGAACCAACATTGCCGTTTGGAGATTCCTTCCCCTTCAGTCTTATTAGAAGTGACTGGCCAATGTAAACGACCTCGCACTTGGAGAAGACGTTTGGAAAGAGCTCCTTCAACAGCTCATGGAAGCGACCGAACTTCTCTGCGTTCTCCACTTCCGGTTCGCTTACGGTCTCGCACTGAATCATCTTCGAAAGCTTGGTGGCATAGAGCCTTTCCCTGTCTGTCATGGAAGAACCTCCTAATGTGTTTTGATACAAAAGGGTACAAAAAAAGCGGCATACGGGAGTCGGACCCGCTTCAGAAGCTTGGGAAGCTCCTGCACTACCGGTGTGCTAATGCCGCAAATACATTGCCATTATATCCAAATCAGATTCAAAATCAAGGGCTTTTGCAATCTCGTTGTTAGACCAACCTAACCAAAAGTGGTATATTGCATACGCAGTCTGTATCAAAACATTGATTGCGGAGGTGTTTTAAAATGACGAAGACAACTGTAAAGATAGACGGAATGATGTGTGGAATGTGCGAAAGCCACATATGCGATGCAATAAGAGCGGCCTTTGACGTCAAGAAGGTGCGAGCATCGCACAAGACAGGCCTTTTGGAGATTGTCACACAGGACGAACTCGACGAAGGTGCTGTAAGAAAGGCCATTGAGCCAACCGGCTACACCGTTCTTGAAGTTTCAAGCGAGCCATACGTCAAGAAAGGTCTCTTTGGATTCTGATGGCATACTCCAGCAACACCAACGGCACCGACAAGAGGAGTCCTTACCTGAAGAAGGTCCTTGTGACAGGAGCTTCAAGCGGAATAGGCCTTGAAACCACAAGGCTTTTTGCAAAGAACGGCTTTGCAGTCTATGCAGCGTCAAGGCATCCGCTTGATGTGACCTCGTTGGATTTGGACTCGACTGCACATGCAAACGTCATACCAATTGAAATGGATGTCACGCAGCCCGATTCCATTGATAAAGCACGTGGATTAATAACCGATTTAGGAATCATAGTCCACTGTGCAGGCTTTGGAATAAGCGGATCTGCAGAGGAGACCCCTTTGGAAAGGGCAAAGGCCCAGATGGAGACCAACTACTTTGGAGTCCTCAACGTCAACAGAGCCTTCCTCCCTCTTCTCAGAAAGAATCCAAGGTCGCTTGTGCTTGTAACAAGCTCCGTTGCAGGTGTCGTTCCAATCCCATTCCAAAGCCACTACAGCTCATCCAAATATGCACTTGAGGCGTATGCCCAAGCACTTAGAATGGAAGCTGCTCCGTTTGGGGTCAAGGTATGCCTTGTAGAACCTGGCGACACCAAGACAGGTTTCACCAAGGCAAGGACCAGCGATGAACCTGAAGATTCTCCATACTATGATACATGTACTAAGGCAGTAGAGCATATGGCGCGGGACGAGCAGAAAGGAAAACCTGCAAAGTCCGTTGCGGATGTGTTCCTGAAGATGGCCTATAGAAGCAATCCACCTGTGAAGTGCGCCGTGGGTCTGGACTACAAGGCGTTGGCCCTTCTTGCAAAGATTCTGCCTTCGCGTACAATAGTGTGGCTGGTCAGTAGAATCTACATTGGAGGCTGATTATGAAAAGAAAGACCATTGCGGCTGTTTTGGCCATAGCATTGTTTGCGGCTACAGGTGCTTTCGCCGTAACGCCAAGCGATCTATCGTCAGAGGACAGGGCCAAGTTCGACAGTCAGGCCCTTAGCATACAGACAAGCGAAAGCATGAAATACTATGCCGATGTCTGGGGCTCGCCCCTTTATTGGGAGCTTACATGGGACCTTGCAGAGGACCATCCTTGGCTGTACTTCACCATGCCATACAGCTTCTTCTCACCTTTTGCATTCCACTCTCACAGCGAACGTCTGACAAGTTGGGAGCCGTTCAGAGGATTCACCAAGATTTCCAAGTACGATTTCTACAATAGCATCGGGCTACCGCAGGAAGCGGAGCGTTATCTCAAGTTCCAGAACGAGAGGAAGGCTTGGAGCGGTGTTACGTGGGGCGGCCTTGTGGTTGGAACGGGGTTGCTGGTGGCGGGCCTTTGCGTCGACGACCCGCTTTCCACGTATTTCCTCATCTCTGCAGGTGCCATGTACACGGTCTCAAGCGTAGGGTTCACGGTGCTGGAATTCGGCCTCATAGAAGAGAAGGAGTTCTCAGTGTCGTTTGCCGTCAACGCTGCTCAGACATACAATCAGAAGCTTCTTGAGGGTTTTGCAAAGTAGCTGCGCTTGGGTGGGTCTTCAAGGCCATTGTGGCTCCCGCACATTTCACAAGGGCCTTCAGGGCTTGCAAGGCGACTGTCCTTGAAGACTCGTCCAAAGCTCCAATCGAGGACATTATCGCGACGGAGTTTTGTAGCCAGTTGGATCCAAGCTCTCTGAGCGTTCTTGCGTTCGTTTTGGAAAGCACTTCGTATGCAGCATCCACAAGCCCTTCCCTTTGGCTGTAGTCCATACCGGCTATCCAGCTCTTTAGAGTCGCATCCACAAAACGGCTGCCGTCAGTCACCTTCTCAAGGCATTCAAAGCCCGTCCTCTCTATGCACCAGGAGTAAAGGTCATGCTGCATGAGGCCTGACTGCTCGCTGTGGATTACAATGTAGGGTTCTTCATGTCCAAGAAGCATACCGACTACGGATGACTGAGGAACGAACGTAGTGGTTCTTTCGCATATCCGCTTGTACTCCGGTTTTGAAAGGACCTTGGCATCAAAGCCTGGGCCGTCGAAATTGTAGACGTGCGCTATGCGCTTCTGCACTTCCGAGGAACAGAACGATGCAGCATACACTGCAAGGTTCCCGCCTTTGGAATGGCCGGAGACTATAATATCGGGCTCGCAGGAGGTTCCTTGGATGGATGCCACTTCGTCCAGGTATCTAGAAGCAAGAACCTGAGCAGGAACAGGGCATATGAACCCCATGTTGCAGTCTTCCTTCCACCCAACGAGGGTGTTGTCAGTGCCTCTGAATGCAACGAACATGGAAGGTCCCTTTTGGCAATCCAGTTTCAGAGAGACTGCACAGAACTGGGTCTGGGATTCATCATCCAATTCGTACCTGAATGCAAAGACTCCAAGACTTGAAAACCTTTTACTCTTGGAAAGGGCTTCCAGCAAATGGATGTCCTGTTTGTTGAGAAACACCCTCTTTTCTTCGGGGACATCCCTCATATTGGAAATAATTAGGGAGGCTACCTCGTTGAGCGGTATGACATTCTCATTTGGCAGAGACTGAAGCCCTATCATTTCCATTGGCATATATGAGAACCGTGCCAGGATAAGGGAATCGACCTCGTTCAACGGACTTTCGTCGAACCCAAGGTCACCCCGCCAGTAAAGATAATCGAAGATGCTATGCATTGCGCTTCTTGAACTTGAGCCAGGAAATGAGGATTGCAAGTCCGCCGCCTGGGATTATCATGAAGCTCGTCGAACTTGTAAGCGATGGCACGAATATGAAGAGCAGACACAGGAACGTAAGCGGAATGGCCGCAATGTCCATGTTGCCTCTGAAGTACTTGTAGGCCATGGCTCCGAACAATGCAGCAACGACATTTGAGAATGCGGGCTGCAGCACCTCGCTCTGGAGGACAGGCTGAAGAGGCTGCAGAAGCAGTACACCAAGGGCAAGGACCAATACTGTGACAAGCGAAGAAGTGGCTATCGAAAGCGTAGAGATTATCTCGTTCTCAGGAGTTCCGCTCTTTGCGCCAACGATGTCCCTTGCATTGACGGCGCATGGTATCTTCATGTTTATGAGGTTTCCCGTTATGAAGGCAAGATAGCTGCCGCCAGCACCAAGCATTGGAGTATAGACAAGGAACTCCACTATGCTGCTCACCGTCCAGATTATTCCAACGGACAGGAATCCCTTGGCCGTGGCCTTGAGATCCGGCATGGCACCAAGTATCTTTCCAATAAGGAAAGGCGCACCAACCAGCATGACAAGCACAATGGTCGTGAAAATCCTTCCAAGGACGTGCGTCATGTCGTTGTATCTTTCGAAGTAGGCGTTTTCATCCTTCACGTTTGCATTTTTCACGTTTGTATTGTTCATGTTTGCGTTCTTCATGTTTGGATTGTTCATGGCCGGCCTCCTCACAGACTCACAACGACTGCAGCCGCCATGCCAACGATCATGCTTCCCGCAATGGAGAAGTTGTCCACCCACGCCAGCTTCTTCTTTTCAGACAGCCAAATGAAAAGCGCCATGGACAAGGCCGATGCCGCTACGACCACCAACGGCACCCAATCACCGCGGAACCTGAAGATTCCGCCTCCGTTCTGGGCGCCGCCTGAAACGAACCCGCCAATATAGGAAGCAACGTACGCACCAACAAGACCTATGAACATTGCCGTCATGGCTTTGTCTGCAAATCCACCCTTCTTGTTGTCCAAGTCGCTTGGATTGGTCGTCGAAACTTCCTTGACCTCGTTCTTTTTTGAACCGCTTATCTTCTTGAGGTATCCCTTGTTGAGGAATACAGAGAGAACCATGCCCCACATTATGCAAATGCTCATCAAAAGAGCTATGGTAGTGAAAGCTTGGGGTGTCATTTCCGCAGCCGATAGGCTTGAAAGCCCAACCTGCTCCGCAGCGGCCTGCGCCACCTGCGTCTCGTAGTGAAGAGCACCAATGACAGACAGTCTAAGCCAAGGCCATGGTATGCCAAGGCTTCCAGACAGAGCTATGACTCCAAGGAGGATTCCAACACTTGGAAGCAAGGAGAACGTGGCGCTTGAAGTTATGACGGTCTTCATCTTGCCCTTGTCCATTCCCATGGCAATCCCCGCCCTATAGGCCCTTATAAGGAAAATGATGCATATCACAGCAACGAATGCGATTATCCCACCGCATATCAGATACAAAGGCGCACTGTTGAGCGCCTGCAGAATGGAGAACGAAGACATATCAACCCCCTGTTTTGGCCATTCTACCACAGTGCAATGCAAACGTGCAATTGGAGTGACATATGGAGTGCGCAGGGCCAACGGGGCGCTTAGGGCTCATGTGGCTCATGTGGCGCTTGAGGCACTTGAGACTTATATGGCGGTTGTGGCGGATGAGACGCTTAAGACGCTTGAAGGCGGTTGAACTCTGATGCGCCGTGATACGCCTTCATACGCCTTGATATGCCATGATGCACCAACATACGCCAATTGTTGAAAGGAAACAAGGTGTGTATAATGCATCCGTATTGAAGGAGGCTGCGAAAGATGGGATTTCTCTCTTACAACCTAGATTATTTCACAAATGAAATCTCACATATTGAAAACGCAGAGGCCAACGAACATACAATCTACCATGCAAAGCAACTGCTGAAAATACTCGACGACCTGTTGGATGAAGGCTATACGGGACTGACCACTTCGCTTGAAACCTCCTGCCACGGCATTTCACGTCTAAGGAACTACATCGAGCTCAACCATGCAGAACCATTTCCGGAACCGCACAGGATACCTAAAGACAAAGAAGTGGAATACAACCCAAACGTGATTGAGTTGACAGACGCAATCCAAGAACTCACCAACAAAGCAAACAAAAACCAAGACGTAAGGTACGATGCTTTTCTGAATGAACTGGCTTGCTTCTGCAAATGGATTGGATACGAAAACGACACCTCATACATATTCCTTTTCCGCGACACCCTTCTGCCATATGTCTACTACCAAAGCAAGGTAAGAACGAACATATATCCGTGGCTTTTGGGGAGAAAGACATTGGAGCAGATGACATGTGAAGCGGACGTAGACGATGAAATACGGGCATCCATCTACAATGCCTTGGAATCGGGTGAAAGCAAATGCTTCGAGGGGTTCTGCAAGGCTGCATTGCCAAAGATAAGGGCTACGCTCAGGAAGTATCCAATAGTAGAGGAAACGTTTACTGGAATGTTGAAGGAAATCGACAGCAAGCGCATCATCGTAGTCGAGTCAGGTTGCTCGGGAACTTTTCCAATGATGCTCAAGAGCCTTGATGACAGAGTGGATATACGGATGTACACAACCTACCCATACCTCTTGGAAGCATACGGCGGCCGCATATACTCACCAAAATATGAGGAGAACCGATTGTTCGAAACCCTCTACTCCCAGGATTTGTATCTACAATTCGCGGAAATGAGGGGAAACCGCTTCTATGTCAGAACATGCACCAGCAAGGAGATAAGAAGAAGGTCCTTTGCAGAAGTGAAAGCGATTTCCAAGCTCTCAAACCAAGACACTCCCTAAACCAATAAAGACTACCTTTCCCTTCTCACCTTGTGGAAGTCGAATCCCCTGAGTCCATTCTTGTGAAGCATCATGGCTCCAAGCATGAGAGAAAGCTGCGAACATGTGTTCACGCTCTCCTCTATCCAGTTTATCGCTGCACTGTGGCTGTCATGGCTTGACAGATACCCCATTGTGAGCGAAAGCAGGAAGGAAAGGACGAAGAAAACGATGAGCCAAGGTTTTCCAAGCCTGACGGAGATGATCGAAAGGATTGTGCAAAGGCAACCAAGTCCACTTACCATCATGAAGATGAAGATCATCGTACCTCTGAAATCAACAGGGACTCCACTCTTTCCATGGGTCAGGGCAAAGACCAAGGAAACCAAAAGGAATACCGCAAAGATGGAAACGAAGACAGCGACGACTCTATGCATCGTCCTCTTCTCGTCAAGCCTACCCTTTGTGAACACCATTCCCAGAAGCCCTGCACCCATAAGGAGGAAACCAAACGACTGGAAAGGAAGGAACATCTCGTTCAAAAGGTAGAAGTTGCACAGTCCTGCAGCATAGAAGAGCTTCCATGTGGCTTTGAGGAAGCCTGCAAAGAATATGTTTATCGTTCCAGCTGCAAACAATGCATATGCGCCCTTGTACATGGAGGTATAGAGCGACCACTGGAGAATCAGCATCGTAATGCCAAAGAAGAACACAGGCACATAGTCCATGATTGCCATTGGAATGGAAAAATCGTACATACAACCCCCTGCTTTTCGACCTTATTTCTTGCTTTTTTCCTTGCTTCTCTTGTCGTTGATTATCTTCATGTGCTCAGCCGTCACGAGCGTCACGTTGTTCTCCTTTGCCCAGGCAACGCAGCCTTTGAGTACGACAGGAAGGAATACCCTTGGAACGTTCAGAATGGTCTGAAGGGCATCGTCTGTGAATTTGACCGTGTCATCGGCCCTGTTTGCGGCATAGCGGACGGATTCCAACGACTGCTTTCTGATTGGAAGAAGCTCTGCACGCATCCTTCTCTTTCTATGGAACCAGAAGTTCTTGCTGTCCCTGTAGCCGTAATCGACTGGAAGCGGTGGAAAATCGGATGCCTTGACACCGTTTATGATTGCATCCCTATACTTCTGCTTCATGAGGATCCTGTCAATCTTAAGGATGAAATGGGCTCCGAACTTACTTGTTATTCCGTTGAAATCATGGTACGGACCTTCGTAGCCGTCCAATACACCGGGTTTGTCGTTCTGTGCACCATCAAGCTCGCGTACCCACGTGCACTCGATGGCCTCGATGGCATCGGTCAGGACCTGCGGACGCTTCTCGCCCGTCTCCTCTTCAATAAGGCTTTTCTCAAGGCGGAAACCGCATTTTGGCATCTTGTCCTGTGGCTTGTCACCCGGCCAGCTGAGCTTCACGCATTCCTTGAAGGTGGAAGGTTTGTCATCGATGAAATTCAGGGCGCATTTGCCGTTTCTAAGGATGTTCTGCGCCGTGTTGGACGAATTGCGGCAGCAAAGCAGCATTGCATAATAGTCCTTGCCTGCAATGTAGTACGGAGCCACCAGAGAATACGGTCCAAGCGATGTGGAGCCATCCTCGCAGAGCGTACTCACCACAACGGTTGGCATTGGGAAAAAGAGCGATGTTTGATAGAAGTTGTCCACAACGCGTAGGTTTTCAAAGCTTGACATATCCAGTCCTCCTGTGTGACGATGCCGTCATTTACAGTCTAACCTAAGAAATCCAATTGTCAATGCTTCTTTTGGGCTATTATTCTGTACCAGTCCAGCTCTGAGACATCGGTCTTGGGATGATTGCTAGGCACGGGGCTTAGACAAATGTTTTCGTATCCCAATGAAAGGAGCCCATTCATGACCAATCCGAGTGGGAATGGGTTGTAGTATTCCTCGAAGACCTCCCGTTGGATGACCTTGTTGTCACGTTCGAACGAGTACAGCAGGTTGAATGTGATGCTTCCGTCTGCGTTGTGGTCCCATACCTGCACCAGGTTGACCCGTGTGTCGCCGTGGAAGAACGGGTTGTAGAAATAGAACCGCTGCCTTTCGCGTTGGATCTTCTCCCAATTGCGGGAATCGAAGCATATGTAGCCTCCGGGTTTCACGTGGGAGTCCATTTCGCCAAGGGTCTTCAGGACATCCTCATTGTTGACGTATGCAAGTGAGTTTCCTGTGCTTGCAACGCAGTCGAAGAGTCTATCGCCCCATACGGAGAGGTCTCTGAAATCGCATTGCTTGAGTTCTATGGGCTTTCCTTTCGCCGTGGCTTTGCTTTGGCATCGCCCAAGCATGGCTTCGCTTAGGTCCGAGCCATATACTTCAACGCCAAGATCCTGAAGCGGCAGCGTCATACCGCCGGAACCTATGCTTACATCAAGAAGGGTCCCTATCTTCCTGTCTCCAAGGAAGGCCTTCCAATCCTCCCTGATTATCTCGGTTCGTCTGTCGCTTTCTATGAGGTCGTAGATGTCCGCACGGTCGTAGAGCTTTTGCATGTCAGTACCTGGAACCAAAGGTTTCTACAAGAAACGAGTCCGCAAGCTCAGGCCAGTCTTGGACGACCTTCACGGGAGTCCTTGATGCATCGTAGACCTCTTGAGTGCCCAAAGACAAGCCATGGCCACCTTCTTCATACAGTTTGAAACGAACTGGGACATTGTTGCGCTCAAGGGCCTGAACGAACATCACGGAATTCTCGTATGGAACCGATTGGTCGGTCCTTGTCGTCCATATGAACGTTGGAGGTGTATCCTTGGAAACCTGTTTTTCAAGGGAGACCTTATCCAAAAGAGCCTCGTTGGTTCCAACAAGACGGCGAATCGACTCAACGTGGGCAAATGGGCCGCTTGTTATCACTGGATAGCACAGAACCAACGCATTTGGCTTTGAATGTTCTCCGTAATGCCGCCACATGACTCCTAGGCTTGTCGCCAGATGTCCTCCTGCCGAGAATCCCATTACGGCAATCTTGTCAGGATTCGTATTCAAAACCTCAGAGTTCGCTCTTACATATGCGACAGCCTCTGAAAGCTCGTCCTGTGGCTTTGGAAAGAGAGTACTGTATACGTTGTCGGCATTGTACTCGTCGTGGTTGGTGGAATAGAAGAGAACTCCGCAGTTGTAACCAAGTGCGTTGAAGCGTACGGCTACAGCCTCTGCCTCCCTATTGGAGCAGAACCTGTAGGCACCGCCAGGGCAGATCAGAATGAAAGCACGTCTTCTTCCAGCATCGATTTCGCCATAGTTGGAAAGGACGTAGGTCCTAAGAAGCGCATCGCCTATTGGAATCTCTTCGTATATCACCTCAAGTCCTCTGTCTCGATCCAATCCTGATCGTCATAGGCCCTGTTCTCTCCGCACATGGCCCATATGAAAGTGTAGTTGGAAGTTCCGCAACCCGAATGTATGGACCACGAAGGGTTGATAACGGCCTCTTCGTTGTGCATGACAATATGGCGTGTCTGGTTTGGTTCACCCATGAAATGGAACACAACGTTGTCTTTTGGGACATCGAAATAGAAATAGACTTCCATTCTCCTTTCATGTGTATGGACAGGCATGGTGTTCCACACTGAGCCCTCCTCCAGATGCGTGAGTCCCATTGAAAGCTGGCATGTATCCAAGATGTCTGGATGTATGTACTGGTTTATGGTCCTTTCGTTGGATGTCGCCTGAGATCCAAGGTGCTTGTGAATCGCCATTTCATACGGAATGTGCTTCACCGGTTTTGGAGTGTGCGCGGGTGTGGTTATTACATAGAACTTTGCGGGATCCTCAGGCGAGCTCGATTTGAATTCGACCTTCTTGGTACCCATTGGAAGGTAGAGTCCATCGAAATGGGCCATGTCGTACTCTACGCCATCTGCGAAGACTTTGCCGGGACCGCCTATGTTTATGGCTCCAAGTTCACGCCTTTCAAGCAGATACGAAACGCCAAAGTCCTTCCAAGGATCGATGTTCTTCTCGATGTCAACGCACTCGTCCAACGGCATGACGCCCATAGTCACGATCCTGTCCACGTGTGAGTAGACCGCGCTTACATCATTTGGTTTGAATATTCCGGTTATAAGGAACTCATCCCTAAGCTCCTGGGTGTCCATTCTTTTGAAAGGCTCCTTGCCTGTCGAATACCTTATGTCCACAACTACATCCTCCTTGTTTTGAACGTTTAGCCATTTGCTTGTTTCAATGCAACTTGTTCCAACGCAATTGAAGTATACCATAAACGGGAACTATAGGGTACAATAAATGGGAGGAGATGATGCAGGTCTCCATAATGAACACAACGAAATAAAAGAATAGGAGGTTCTCATGACATATCTTGAAAACAAGTTCTCACTGGAAGGAAAGCTTGCCTGGGTTACAGGTGCGACCTACGGAATTGGCTATGCAATCGCCCTTTGCTATGCCAGGGCTGGCGCAAAGATAGCTTTCAACAGCAGACATAGGGATGGTGTCGAGAAAGCCCTTGAAGAATACAGGAAGGATGGGGTTGAGGATGTCAGAGGCTACGTGTGCGATGTAACCAACGAAGACCAAGTCCTTGCAACAAGGGATATGATAGAAAAGGACTTTGGCCAGACCGTGGACATTCTGGTGAACAACGCAGGGATCATAAAGAGAATCCCCATGACCGACATGTCAGTAGAGGACTTCAGACAGGTCGTGGACATAGACCTTGTTGCAGCGTTCATCGTATCCAAAGCCGTTATTCCAGCGATGATAAAGAAAGGCGGCGGAAAGATCATAAACATATGCTCCATGATGAGCGAACTTGGAAGGGAGACCGTAAGTGCATATGCCGCGGCAAAGGGCGGGCTCAAGATGCTTACGAGGAACATATGCTCCGAGTACGGAAAATACAACATACAGTGCAACGGCATAGGTCCCGGCTACATTGCAACCCCTCAGACAGCACCCCTTAGGGAAAGGCAGCCCGATGGCAGCAGGCATCCATTCGACAGCTTCATAGTAGCCAAGACCCCAGCTGAAAGATGGGGTGAGACAAAGGACCTTGAAGGACCAGCGCTGTTCTTGGCCTCAGAGGCATCGGACTTCGTCAATGGTCACATACTATATGTGGATGGAGGAATTCTGGCCTACATTGGCAAGCAGCCTTGAATCCATCATATAAGAACAAAGCCATACCACTTTCAAACTTTTTCGTTTTCATGCAATAATGGGCCCATGATTGATCTAGGATTCAGGGCCCACGATTTTGGCAAGTTCCCATCCATGAGCGCACTCGTGGATACAGTGACGGCATTCAGGAAGGACGTATGCCTTCACTTCGCTCCATACAAGGCATTGGACGACGCACCAAGACCGCTCTCCCCCATTTGGGCCGATGCCATAGCAAGCTGCCTCAAGGACACACGAATCGCAATCCTTGGGTGCTATATAAACCCCGTCCACCCGGATCCAAGCAAGAAGGAACAGGCCCTGAAGTCCTTCGAGAACTGTTTGGAGATCGCCCCTTTGCTTGCAAACCATAAGGCACACTCAAAAGGATGTTCCATAGATGGAGCTAGGCTCCTTCCAATAGTGGCGACGGAGACAGGCTCTCTTGATTCAAGGAACATAAGAAACGAGGACAACTGGAAGCAGCCGAACATAAGCGACTTTTTGAAAACGATGGAACGGTTGCTGAAGAAGGCCGAAGAAAACAACGTCATAATGGCAATCGAGGCCGTTGCGGACAAAAATACGATAGACACACCGCAAAGGATGCTTATGGTCATGGAGACATTCAAAAGCCCACATCTGAGGGTTCTTTTCGATGCTGTGAACATACTTTCAATACACGGGCCAAGCACCTCATACCACACCTACTTCGACGAAGCCGTATCAATGCTCTCTCCGTATATATGCGCAATGCATCTAAAGGACTTCGTTTGGACGGAAAAAAACGAGAAATATCCATATGCAAAAGGACCTGTAAAGAAAGGTGACGTTCCAATTGGAGAAGGACTCATGCCTTGGAAGGATCTGTTTGGAATCTATAGGCGCTATGGTGTGGACAACGTGCCAATGACACTTGAGAACTTCAATCCAGCGACCCTTGAACGAAGCATACAATATGTCGAGAAGTGCTTTGGACAATGACTGAGAAGCTTCAAAAGCACTTCATGAATCCTGACGTTGCCTTTACCATATAGGACATCTTTTTGCAGAACGCCTTTTTGTTGACAGCAGTGCGTTGTGATGCTAAAGTACAACCAATGTGTTTCATAGTACAAAACTGAATTTCATAGAACAAAACTTGAAATCAAGCCAAACGGCACGGAGGGAATATGAGGGTCATAACATTTGGTGAAGTAATGATGCGTCTCAATCCAGAAGGATATAGACGATTTGTCCAGTCCGACAGGTTCGAAGCCTCATACTCAGGAGGAGAAGCAAACGTTGCAGTCGGCCTAGCCCAATTGGGAGTCGATGCCTCATATGTCACGAAGGTGCCGGCTCATGAAATTGGACAGTGTGCGGTCAACGAGATCAGGCGTTTTGGAGTCGATACGTCTCTTATTGTCAGAGGCGGAGACAGACTTGGTATCTACTTCGTGGAAAAGGGAGCATCCCAAAGGGCAAGCAAGGTGATCTATGACAGAGCCAACTCTGCAATAGCACTTGCAAAGCCACAGGACTTCGACTGGGACATGATTTTCAAAGGGGCGGACTGGTTCCATTGGACGGGAATAACCCCTGCTTTGGGAGGGTACTTGCCTGAGATATGCCTACAGGCATGCAAGGCAGCAAAGGAAAAGGGTCTCACCGTTTCCTGCGATCTGAACTTCAGAAAGAAACTATGGACAAGTGAAAGGGCCGGTGAGGTCATGGGCAGACTGCTCCCATACGTGGACGTCTGCATAGCGAACGAAGAGGATGCAAAGGATGTCTTTGGAATCGAAGCGGAGAATACGGATCTCAACAGCGGAAAACTTGATGAAAAAGCATACATCTCAGTGGCAAAGCAACTTGCCGAGCGTTTTGGATGCAGGAAAGTTGCAATAACGCTTAGAACATCGATCTCCGCAAGCGACAACGATTGGTCTGGGATGCTGTATTCGGATGGCAAAGCGAGTTTTGCTCCAACATACCATTTGAGAATAGTGGACAGGGTTGGAGGAGGAGACTCCTTTGGAGCAGGTCTCATCTATAGCCTAATGAATGGCTACGACGACCAGAAAGCGATCAATTTTGCAGTTGCGGCTTCCGCTTTGAAGCATAGCATAGAGCTGGACTTCAACCTTGTTGGTGTGTCTGAAATCCAGACGCTCGCAGCAGGAAATGCATCAGGAAGGGTTCAACGATAAACCAAGGAGGCTTGAAATGTTTGATGAACTGATGTGCAAGATCGAAAGCATCGGAGTGGTTCCGGTTGTCGTAATCAACGACCCAGCAAAGGCAGTCCACTTGGCAAAGGCCATCCTGAAAGGAGGAATCAACACCATAGAGGTGACATTCAGGACCGATGCCGCTGAGGAGTCTATAAAACTGATTCATCAAGCCGTTCCGGAGATGATTCTTGGAGCGGGCACTGTAATAACGATTGAACAGGCAAAAAAAGCTGTGGATGCAGGAACCCAGTTCATTGTATCGCCAGGACTTGATAGCGACATCGTCCAATGGTGCAAGGAAAACGAAGTTGCCGTGATTCCAGGAGTCTGTACCGCCAGCGAAGTCCAGCAAGGGATGAAGATGGGACTCAAAGCCTTGAAGTTCTTCCCTGCTGAGGCCTCAGGTGGTGTAAACATGATCAAGAACCTCTGCGGACCTTTCCCTCAGGTCAAATTCATGACAACTGGAGGAATTTCACCGTCGAATCTGGCAGAATATGCTGAATGCGACCATGTTCTGGCGGCTGGCGGTTCCTGGATGGTCAAATCCAACCTCATCGAATCAGAGAATTGGGACGAAATCACAAGGCTCTGCAGCGATGCCATCTTGAAGGCCCAAGGATTCGAGCTGATTCATTTTGGAATCAATACGAATTCAATCGATGACGCAAAGACCGCCGCTTTAGGTTTCGAATCATTTGGAATGAATGCCAAGGTTGGAAGTTCATCAACATTGATGGATGCAACAATCGAACTGATGCATTCGCAGTTCAGAGGAACCCACGGACACATTGGGTACAAGTGCTTCAATGTCGAAAGGTCGCTGAAATATCTTTCATTGCATGGATTCACTCCCGCGGAGGATACAATCAAACTCGATGGGAAAGGAAGAATCAAAGTCGTCTATCTCAACGAAGAGATAGAAGGATTCGCGATTCACTTGGTACGAGCATAGAGCTCCCATTTGGTTTCAACTGACAACAACACGCAAAAACCGTCAGTTGAAACTTTCCTTCTTTAATGGTACAAGAAGCCCATGGACGAAAACAGCAACTCCCCTATTCGCTCTGTAGACAGAGCTCTCACCATAATCGAGACTTTGACGGAATACAGAAAAGGTCTAGGACTTGTGGAGTTATCGAACAAGGTTGGCCTGAACAAGACTACGACATATAGGATGCTCTGTGCGATAATGACACATGGTTGGATTACAAAGGATCCAACCACTGGCAACTACCGCCTGACACTCAGACTCTTCGAACTTGGCAGCAAGGTGTCGTCACAAACAGGTCTGCTCACGATTGCACGCCCATACCTTGAGGAGCTGTCGGAGAAAACAGGTGAGACATTGCATTTCGTCGTCCAGGAAGGTACTGATGTCGTTTACCTTTACAAGGAGGAATCCTCGTTGCAGTCAATCAAGATGGGTTCGCAGATTGGAGCACGGAATCCGATATTTGCAACAGGGGTAGGCAAAGCCATACTAAGCCACCTTGATGGAACCGAGGTCGAACATCTTTGGCACCTTTCTCCAAACAAAGCCAGAACGAAGAACACCATTGTAGACTTTGACAAAATGCAGACCGAGCTCAAAAGAACAAAGGAGAGGGGTTGGGCTCTCGACGACGAGGAAAACGAGGTCGGCGTTCGCTGTATAGCTGTTCCAATCCTTAGCAGGGAAAACCTTCCAATGGCGGCCATAAGCATATCGGGATCAGTCTTTCACATCACCGCAGACAAATACGACTACTATGCAAGCCTGTTGAAGGATACCGTAGCTAAGATATCAAAACAGATTGGGATGTAGAAAAGCTCCAAATTTGCCCTCTCTCAAGCCCTCTTGTAAATATCACGTTGGAGTGATATAATATAAGGTAAGGAGAAAAAACATTTATGCCAATGATTTCGCAATTCTACGGAATTAGAATCAGTATCTTCTTTATTCAGAAAGAACATAATCCCCCACATCTCCACGCTCAATATGGAGAGTTTGATGCGGAAATTGATATAGAAATAGGAAAACAAATAAGGGGAACCATTCCAAGTAGAGCAGATGCACTTTGTAAAAGAATGGATTTCTCTTCATTCTGAAGAATTGAAAAACATGTGGAAGTCCCTGCAGTTCAGACAGCTTCCACCACTGGAGTGAAAATGAGTTACATATTCCATAAAATCAAAAGCGTTGGATTCGTAGACAAGTTCATCCTTGTTGCACAATTCGAGGATGGAATCTGCAAAATCTATGACCTTGAGAAGTTGGCAAAAAATGTGCCAGTGTTTCAATCTTTACTGAATAGTCCAGAATTGTTGAAGAAAGTCCATATAGCCGGTTCAGGATTTGGAATCGTATGGAATGATGAGTTCGACCTATCCTGCAATGAAATATGGGAGAATGGAAAACCTCTCAGAACACCGTTTGATGACTTTCTTGGACTTAGTGATGCAACCGAATTATGGAACCTCAACGAAAGCACTCTAAGAAAGGCTATTTCCTATGGAAAGCTAAAAGTTGGCCTAGATGTATGCAATTATGGAAAGCAATGGGTTGTTACAAAACAGGCGATGATTCGTGAATACGGAGAACCTAGGCTTTATCGAGAAAACCAAGAAAATGAAGAATCTTTGGAAGTAGCAGAAAAAGCTCCCATATACGGGAAAAGGCTAAACCCCAAATGAGACAGTATAGTCGATTCCCTTTTTCCTAGTCATTGGTTATACTCGAAACATGAGTGACTTTGTCAAACAGTTATCCAGCAGTCTCTTTTGGGATGTCGATATCAGTGAAATAGACGATGAAAAAAACAAGAGGTTCATCATCCAACGCGTACTTGAAAGAGGAACTCACAATGATTGGATACTCATCAACAAAAAGTACACTCTACAAGGAATAGTCCATGAAGCAATGCAGATGCGCTATCTTGAACCAAAGGCTCTTTCATACGTTGCAATCATGGGAAATGTCCCTAAGGAAGAATTCAGGTGCTACAAAAACAAGTAGTTGATGAAAGGACATTCCTATTGCTAGAAAAACTCCAATCAATTCCTGAACTTAAGGATTTACGACTTGTTGGAGGAACTTCCCTTGCGTTGCAGTTGGGGCATAGGATTTCCATCGACCTTGATTTGTTTGGCTCTTTTGACTCCTCTTTGCCACTTGAAATGTTTCTGTTTGATTTCGAGAATGTCAACAAAACTGGTTCAAACCGATTCATGCAATTCTTTGAAATTGATGGTGTGAAAGTAGATTTCGTCAATTACAATTATCCTTGGCTGAACGAACCTCTTATAGACGAGGGAATAAAGCTTGCTTCAATTGAAGATATCGCAGCCATGAAAATCAATGCAATCATCAATAGAGGAACAAAAAAGGACTTCATTGACATCGATTTTCTACTTGAAAGGTATTCGCTAGCGCAGATTCTGAAATTGTATCAACAAAAATATGGTGTAAAGGACTATCAAATTGCACTTAGATGCCTTTCATACTTTGAAGATGCAGAGAACGAAACAATGCCGAGGATGTTGGTCAAGAAGGATTGGAAGACGGTCAAAAGCGATATCATAGAGAAAATTCGAAACATTTGAACAAACAAGGTTCACCCCCATTCAAAGAACCAATAAAAGCACTCCAACATCCATTGAACATTCATTCAAAGTCGTTTTCAATTGAACAAATGGGATGTTTGTGATATACAAACCCTTGATTGCGGAAATGGTGGAACTGGCAGACACGTAGGATTTAGGTTTCTATCCGTGAGGGTGAGGGTTCAAGTCCCTCTTTCCGCAAAACGAAAGGCACTCCAAATGGGGTGTCTTTTTGTTCTTGGAATCAATAGGGACTTGAAGCTTTGCGAAAGAACGATGCGGTCAGGCACCATCAGGTACAGTCAGGTGCGCTCTAGAACGCTCTACTTCAGCCATAATTCAACAGTCTTCAAGAGCCCCAACGGTCCCATAAGTCCCAAGCGCCCAAAGAGCCCTCTTCAGATACAAAAACGACCTAGTCACCTAGGTCGTTTTCATTCATAGTGGAACTTCTACTCCTCAATGTCCATTATCTCAATGGCATATGGTTTTATGATGTCTACAAGCTCGCTGCCGGTGACGTTGGCCACCTTGATTGAGATGAAGCGGTTGCCGGGTGCGGTGCCTGCAAAGCAGGAACAGGTTATCAAATCAAGCTCATGCTCGCTTATCTTGCTCATGATTTCAGCAAGGATGCCCTTGCGGTCCTGAACAAGGAACGTGAGCGTCGTACCGGAGATACGTGAGCCAAAGATTTCAAGAAGCATCTTGAAAAGATCGCTCTTGCTGACGATTCCAACGAGCTTGTCCCCTTCAAGGACAGGAAGGCAGGAAAGGTCGTGGTCCACCATGAGGGCTGCGGCATCCTCTATTGGAGTGTCCTTGGACACCGTAACAGGGGTGCGGCTCATTATCTTCTTCACTGTGAGCTTTGACAAAAGATAGCTCGATTCGTATGCACTCAGCGTAGAAGCAGGTGAAGGCTGGGCTTTTAGGATATCCTTTTCAGATACAACGCCAATGAGCTTTCCATTCTTGTCAAGAACCGGAAGTCTGTGCACATGCTCGCGCTTCATAAGATCCGAAGCATCCTGTATGGACATGTCCGGTGTACATGTAACCGGATTCCTTGTCATTCTTCGTTCGATAATCATCTGTGAAACCTCCAGGAACAGTCTACTACACAGTCAAGGCTCTTTCCACAAAAACCTACTCGCCAAGATACGCAGCACGGACCTTTTCGTTCTCAAGCAGTGCACTTGCCTTGTCATGGAGCACAATGCTGCCGTTCTCCATGACATAGCCGTCGTCAGAGCTCCTGAGAGCAAGACGGGCGTTCTGCTCAACGACGAATACAGTAACCTTGTCCTCGCGGTTTATATGGCGCAGCTTGCTGAATATTTCATGCACGATAAGAGGAGCAAGACCTAGGCCTGGCTCGTCCAAAAGCAGAAGACGAGGACTCACCATAAGGGCACGGGCCACTGCAAGCATCTGCTGCTCACCGCCGGATAGGCTGCGGGACTTCTGCCTTCTACGCTCTCCAAGGATTGGGAAGAAATCGAACATCTCCTCCTTCTTGCGCTTTACAAGAGCCTCGTCCTTGAGCATGAACGCACCCATGTCAAGATTCTCCTCGACCGTGAGGTCCGCAAACACACGGCGACCTTCGGGAACAAGGGCTATGCCCTTCTTCACAACCTCATAGGTGGGAACACCATGGCAGCGTCCACCACCTCCAGGACCATTGGCAGAGCGGCCGTTGACGGAACCGCTTACTGAATACAGCACCTCTCCGGCATATTCAATTGAACCCGACACAAGAGGCTCCTGCCCCACTATTGCCTTGAGCAAGGTGGATTTCCCCGCGCCGTTTGCACCAATGAGAGCCACAATGGAACCTTCATCGACGCTCATGGAAACGTTCTTGAGGGCGTTTATGCTGCCATAGTTCACATCTATGCCATCGATCTTCAAAAGCATCAGAAATCCTCCTCATCGTCATCATCGGTCCCAAGATAGGCTTCTATGACAGCGGGGTCGGACTGGATTACAGCCGGCGTGCCCTGTGCGATCTTCTGCCCATAGTTGAGCACGGTTATGTTGTCGCAGATGCTCATCACAAGCTTCATGTCGTGCTCGATGAGAACCACCGTCACACCTAAATCGCGAATACGCCTTATGGTCTCCATGAGGCTGTCCGTCTCCTGAGGGTTCATGCCTGCTGCAGGCTCGTCGAGGAACAGCAACTTTGGCTCGGTTGCAAGCGCACGTGCAATCTCAAGCTCCCTTTGGTATCCGTATGGAAGGCTTCCTGCACTGTCGTTCCTAAGGTTTTCAAGCCCAAAGAACTCAAGCCACTTCATGGCAGCATCGTACTCTTCACGCTCCTCCTTCTCCGCCTGGAAATAGGAAAGAATAGCCTGAAGAGTCCTGTTCTTAAGGCTTCCTGTGTGGAAATGACGCCCCATCATAACGTTGTCAATGACGCTCAGGTCCTTGAACAGCCTTATGTTCTGGAACGTCCTTGCAATCCCAAGCCTGCACACATTGTTGGAAGGCAGTCCCGTGATGTCACGTCCCTCGAAGAACACTTTGCCGCTTGAAGGCACGTCCAGCCCCGTGATGTTGTTGAAAAGGGTGGTCTTCCCAGCGCCGTTGGGGCCAATGAGACCCGTGATCATGTTGCGCTCCACGTTGAAATCCACACGGTTCACGGCGATTATCCCGCCGAACTCCCTCGTAAGGGCCTTGGTTTCAAGCATGCTCATACTCTGCCCTCCTCTTCGCACTTGACACCGGATTCTCCTAGACCGATATCCTTGTGCCCATCATCTCGGGATCCGCTTTCCAACGCCTTGCGGGCATCGTCGTAGAAGGTCTGAGCCTTTGAGTTGTCACGCTTCCTGCGACCAAGTATGCCCTGCGGTCTATAGATCATCATGATGACGAGGATAAGGCCAAAGATTATCTGCTTGGCCTGTGCGGGAATCACAGACGATAGCCCAATAAGCTGAGGAAGATAAGAAATGAACTGGATTATGAAGGCTCCGAGCATCACTGCAAGGAAATTCCCCATGCCTCCAAGCACAACTGTGCACAGCACCATGATGGAGACCATGAACACATACGAGCCAGGAGAGACTGAAAGGACGAACGCTGCCTGAAGGCAGCCTGCAATGCCGGACACACCAGCACCAATTGCGAACGAGACGACCTTATATTTCGTGACATTCACGCCAACGGAGGCTGCGGCGATCTCGTCCTCTCTTATGGCTTCAAGAGCCCTTCCCATGCGGGATTTCACAAGACGTTCCAAGAGAAACCAGCAGATTGCAAGAAGCACAACTTCAAGCAGAAGGAATCCATACTTGGAATAAGGGCTCACCTTAAGGCCAAAGAACGAAATCATCGGTATACGCTGGATGCCCATGGGTCCGTTGGTGAGGGAGTCCCAGTTGTTTATCACGTTGCGCACAATCTCTGCAAAGCCAAGCGTGGCTATTGCAAGGTAGTCGCCCTTGAGCCTGAGCGTTGGAAGTCCAATTAGGACACCAAGAAGGGCGCTCAAAAGGATTGCGACGGGAACCGTGGCCCACCACGACCATGCGAACCTGGTCATGAGGATGGCTGTCGTGTAGCTTCCAATGGCGAAGAACCCGGCGGCGCATAGCGAAAGCATCCCAGTGTAGCCGGTTATGAGGTTCTGACCAAGGGACATGAAAGCGTATATGCAAGTGTATATGAGTATGAGAAGAAAGAAATTGAGCATCAGACCTTCTCCTTTTCGACTTTTCCAAGTAGACCTTCAGGTTTGACCAGAAGGATTATGATGAGCACAGCGAAGGCGATCGTGTCCTTGAACCCCTGGGGGATGCCAAAGACCGCAACTCCAAACGTCTCCAAAAGTCCAAGCAGGAACCCTCCAAGCATGGCTCCCGTTATGTTCCCAATTCCACCAACTACGGCGGCAACGAAGGCCTTGAGCCCTATCATGGTGCCCATTGTTGCATAGACCTTGTAGTCCAAGGCTATCAACATGCCACCACAGGCTGCAAGTGCACTTCCTATGCCGAACGTAAGGGATATGATCATGTCGGAGTTTATTCCCATGAGCTTTGCAGTCTCGCCGTCAAGGGAGGTGGCCCTCATTGCCTTACCCATCTTGGACTTGCCAACAAAGAGCTTGAGAAGCACCATCATGACGACCGCAACCACAAGAACCATGATCTGGTGAGGGGTTATGACGACGCTGCCAATGGATATTGGACTGTTGTCGAACGGGTACTCAAGCTTCCTTGAATGCGTCCCAAAGAGCCATGCAGCGCCGTTTGAAAGGATGAACGACACTCCAATTGCAGAAAGCAAAGGAGCAAGCCTTGAACCCTTCCTAAGAGGTTTGTAGGCGACCCTCTCTATGAGCATTCCCAAGAAGGCGCAGCATATCATGGACACCAGCATTGCAATGAAGAACGCTGCGATCCACCACGGTCCAAGCGGTGATGAGCCGCGAAGAAGGTCGAATACGAAGAGTCCAATGTACGCGCCTACCATGAGGATGTCCCCATGAGCGAAGTTTATGAATTTGAGAATGCCATAGACCATTGTGTATCCAAGCGCTATGAGCGCATAGATTCCACCAAGTGTCAGACCATTCATGAGATGCTGGAAGAACATGCCTGCATTTCCCACTTTGGACCTCCGTAACAACCCTGCAACGACCCCATAGCAGCGTAATGACGCAGTACAGGGAAAAATAAAGAATTGGACGAGGCCGAACCTCGTCCAACGAAGCTTCAAAACACAGTGGAACCACTTTCCAGGTTCCACATCACCAACGACTACTGGACCTGAACGAGCTTTCCGTCCTCAACGGCGAACGCTCCAACGTATTCAGGGGTCGTACCATGGACCTCGTAGATGCCTTGGTACGCCACAAGGTCTCCGTTTGGAGCAAAGTTGATGATTCCGTTGACACCTTCGAAATCCTTCACCTGTTCCATGCCGGTCTTTATGGCCTTGCGGTCTGTTCCAACCTTCTCTATGACGGACACAAGGATGTATGTTGCATCGTATGCGTTGGTTGCAAACGAGTCAGGGCCAATGCCCCACCTTGCCGTGTAGGCGTCCTTGAACTCCTTGTTCTTGTTGGACTCTTCGACTCTGGCCGATGCCGTGTACACGACACCATCGGTATACTGTCCGGCAAGGGAATAGATCTCCTCGCTCAGGAATCCGTCGCCTGAGAGGAATGGCTTGTCCATGCCAAGCTGGGAGGCCTGTTCGAGAATCTGGGCCATCTCTGCCGTGTAGTCAGGAAGATAGATGGCCTGGGCGTCCGTGTTCTTGAGCTTTGTCAGCTGGGTCTTGAAATCCTTGTCTCCAACCATGAAGGTCTCGGCTGCGACGATTTGGCCACCATCCTGCGTGAACGCTTCGCTCATGCTTTCATAGAGACCCTGGCTGTAGTCGTTCTTGGCATAGAGGACGGCAAGCTTCGTGTAGCCCAGCTTCTGGGACCAGTACTTACCCGCAACCTCACCCTGCAAGCCATCGGACGGGGTCGTTCTGAATATGTAGTCGCCAACATTGGTGATATCCTTGTGCGAGGCCGATGGTGTTATGATCACGATGCCTTCTGCCTGTGCACGCTCTGCAACAGAGAACGTCTCACCAGTGAGGACAGGCCCTATTATGGCGCACACCTTGTCGGACGAACTGAGCTTCTCCATTGCGGCAAGGGCCTTCTGGGAATCACCTTCGCTGTCCTCAGCGAAAAGCTTTATGGGAGCGCCGTTGATACCACCCTTTGCATTGATTTCGTCAATGGCCATCTCAACGGCCTGCCTGCATAGGGTCCCGTAATTTGCGTAGTCACCTGTAAGAGGACCAATGAAACCAATCTTTACCACTGCGCCACCGGTGGAGCTTTCCTTGTCTCCGCCTGCAAAACACACCGACACGGCCAAAAGGGCCACAACTGCAAAAGCGATGATTTTCTTCATTTTCGTACTCCTTTGGAGAAACCTTTGAAGAGGAATATACAGAAAACCGTATTTTTATTCAATGAGTTTGATGTTAACGTAGAAACAAAAATGTGATTGTACGATTCAGCGTGTTCGTCTGATGCACCTTTGTTCCATATCTTCGTTGTTTTCGTTTGGCACGGCCGCACATGTTGACATTATATTCTGTGCAAGTACAATCCTCTCTGTTATATGTTACAGAAGACAGAGTGATGGAAGGTAGTTTGATGGAAGATAGAAAGGAAACGGTCAGGGAACCGCTCAAGGAAAACAAGCTAGGGGTCATGCCAGTTGGAAAGCTGCTTGCAAGCATGTCCATACCAACGATGTTCTCAATGCTTATCCAGGCGTTGTACAACATAGTCGACAGCATATTCGTGTCCCGTTTGAGTGAAAAGGCATTGACCGCCGTTTCACTTGCATTCCCAATGCAGAACCTCTTGATAGCGTTCGCCGTTGGGATAAGCGTTGGAATATGCTCAGTGGTATCAAGACGTCTTGGAGAGAAACGCGAGGACGAGGCGTTCAAGGCCGCAGAGACAGGCTATGCCATCCTCCTTATATGCACCGTTGCCTTCATGCTCATTGGAGTTGTGTTCTCAAAGCCGTTCTTCAAGCTCTACACAAAGGATCCAGAGCTCATCCAAATGGGGACGTCCTATCTTAGGATATGCCTTGTGGTATCGCTTGGATGCTTCCTTGGAGTCTACAATGAGAAGATACTGCAGGCGACGGGCGACACGATACACCCAATGATAATCCAGCTCTGTGGGGCCATATTCAATATAGTATTCGACCCGATCCTCATCTTTGGATACTTTGGCTTCCCTGCCATGGGCATTGAAGGCGCAGCATACGCAACGGTTGCAGGCCAGTTCGTAAGCATGTTCGTTGGCATCTTCTATGCAAAGAGGAACCAGTACGTGAACATAAAGTTCCTAAGGTTCTCAATAGACCGCAACGCAGCCAAGGACATTCTACAGGTTGGACTTCCATCGGTTGTCATGCAGGGAATTGGAACCGTCATGACAAGCCTAATGAATGCAATCCTCATCACATACGACATCGTTGCTACCACAGTCTTTGGAGTCTACTTCAAACTGCAGTCGTTCGTGTTCATGCCTGTCTTTGGACTCAACAGCGGTCTCATGCCAATCCTTGCCTACAACTATGGGGCGAAGAACCGCGAGCGTATGATGAAGGCCCTCAGGCTTGGCATGATTGTGGCCTTTGCAATCATGGTCCTTGGAATGCTTGCCTTTATGCTCGTTCCAGATGCACTGCTTGGACTCTTCGAAGCATCCCCAAGGATGCTTGAAGTTGGAGAGGTCGCCCTCAGGCGCATAGCCCTCTCCTTCCCTTTTGCAGCCTTCACCATAATCCTTGGAGCACTGTTTCAGGCCATGGGTGACGGCTACATAAGCATGATAACATCCCTTACAAGGCAGATAGGAATCCTCATTCCATCCGCATGGCTTCTTGGAAGGCTCTTTGGCCTTGATGCAATATGGTTCTCCTTCATAATCGCAGAAGTCGTTGTCATAGTGCTCAGCGTCGTGTTCTTTGGAAAGGAGAAGAGGAAACTGGAATTCTAAGAGGAACTTTCTTGGCGCAGTGAAAACATTGAAAAGACTTGGAGGCTCCAAACAGGGGCCTCCGTTTTTTAGAAATCCGTTCGTTTCCAGACGTTTAAAGGCATCACTCCTTTGCGTTCGGTCAACACATGAATACGAGCTTCCTTGAAGCTTTTTCTCTGTATACCCTCTTCGCAAAGCGAGCATCCAGTCTGTCGATTTCTCGGTTTCTCACAGAGAACGTGTCGTAATGGGAGAAAAGGCCCAAATACGAGTTAATGGATGCAATGCTCTTTTGAACCTCAGATTTGCTCTGTCTATGGTCATTGACTGCAAAATTTGTCGAATCAATGGTTTTCTTGAAGTTTGATACAGTGCGCCTTGCAACGTTCATGTGACCAGGTTCTATCACAACACCAAGGAACTTCACACCATGATTCACAGGTTGCAGATACACCTTCTTTGGATTCAACCTAAGGTGTAGTTCAACATCCAAAAAGCGTTCAATCCCATGCAGACATTCCTTCAGGTATTCCTTGTCTCTGTGAATCAGAAAGAAGTCATCCACATATCGCCCATACATTTCAATCCCCAGACCATGCTTCACATAGTGGTCAAGAAAGGACAAGTAGAAGTTAGCCATGATCTGGCTTGTAAGGTTGCCTATAGGAAGACCAAAACCCTTTTCTGCTACGAACAGACTTTTCGAAGGATCCAAGCCCCTCCATTTGGAAGAAGGAGAGCAAAAGCGGCATTCTTGCGTGGGGTCGGTGAACAGGATGTTCTCCAACAGGTACATTATGATTGGCAGGTTCCCATGAGAGTATACCGCAAGAAGATAATCCCTAAGCTTCTTCCAAAGCACCGTTCTGTCTATGGACATGAAAAAACCTTTTATGTCCAGCTTGAGGCACCAAGCCTCCTCCTTCCAGTTATTTGTACTCGAAGCCATGAAATGACGGAGCCTTTCTATTCCAAAGTGGGTGCCCTTGCCTTTTCTATTAGCATAGCAGTCGTAGATGAGACGCTTCTCGATGAATGGGTTTATCGCATTCACAATCAGATGGTGGACGATTCTGTCTTTGAACGATGCAGCGAATACCTCTCTCTTTACGGGTTTGTCGATTATGAAGACGGAATACCGGTCAGGCACATAGGCAAAGGAATTGATGTCAGACAAAAGCCCAAAGAGGTTGTGCTCCAAATCCAATTCGAACTCCAAGGCCGCCCTGGAATGCCTCTTGTGCTTCAGGCAATCGAAGTACGCAGCGAAAAGTTCCTCTTCCGTTATAGCCTCAGGAGGAACGAGATACAGCTGCCCGTTTCTATAGTCCTCCAAAGTACAGTCCATTGCTCCACTCCTTCAAATAAGACGATTGTACACCTACAAAGTTAGGATGTTCAATTGCTTGCATGTCAATGGATTACAGAAATATTTCCAAAAATCTTCCAAAAACCGTGAATGAAAACCGCAGCTTTTTTGGAATTAGTAATATAAAGGGCTCTTGGGAGCCTCCAACGTTACTTTCCAGGAGGTGTTTCCATGACAAAGAAACACAACAGTTCACAGAGGGTTTTCGGAAGGACGAACAGAAGGGACATCCCGCTTGAGAACGACGCCATGTTCGCAGAGGTCATGAGACGCAAGGACCTGTGCATAGGTCTGCTTGAGACCATATTCGAAGGCAGACGCATAAGGGACATAGTCTATGAGGACGGACTCTCCCCTGAGGCCCAGAAGTACATGGCGTTCAATCCGGGCAACAAGAGCATAAGGCTGGATGTATACTTCGAGGACGGAGACACCGTCTACGACATAGAGATACAGAAGGCGGACAAGGGAAACCTTCCAAGAAGGACAAGGATGTATTCGTCAATGATGGATGCGAACATGCTGGACAAGGGGCTTGAGTACGAACAGCTCA
>CAVBWZ010000017.1:0-52212 GCA_963599445.1 Bacteroidaceae bacterium | reverse complement strand
GTCATCTTGTGGAAGGGGTTGTGACACTCATTGTTGAAATACTGGTAGGCGTTGTCATGTATGTAGCGATGCTTTTCATTCTTCGAGATAATACGGTGAGAACCGTTTTGAAGAATATTGTATCAAAAGTACATAGGTGATGGTGAAATGATAGGTTGAAAATACGATATTGCTAGTAACATTGTTTTGATTCCTGTTGCCCTAGTGCTGTTTTTTTCACAAAAAAGGAGGCTCTTCTCTTTTGTATGTCGGTATTTCTCCTTATATCAAGTTTCCTTTGGTATCTGATGATGTTTTTCTTGTGAATCCTGAAGGAATGAATTTAGACCGTGGAGAAATCGCCTCTTGATTTCTAAGATGGAAAGTCTTTGGACCGTTGATGATGTAGAATAGATATAATTGAAGACACAATAAGCATGAAGTCTAGGAGAAAGACTCTGTGTCCAGACAATTCGGAAAAGGAGTGAAGATTAAAAATGATTAAAACGAAATCTGATTTGAAAGCTTATATAAAAAGTGACCGCCTAGCTCGGTATGGGGGGGGGAAGGTCTCCTTTTCTGTGAAGTTAAAGACAAAGGACATGTTCCATTATAACGTTATTTTAAGAAAAGCAGAGTACCATATCAATAACGGACATGGTCTACGAGGGGCTTATTATCGGTATCGGCTTTTGAATCTTGGAATGAAACTTGGCTGGTCTATAGATCCGAATACTTTTGGCCCTGGGATGTGTATCGTTCACTATGGAACTGTGGTTGTAAATCCTAATGCGCGAATAGGGAAAAATGCTCGTCTCCAGGCGGGAGTCAACATAGGTGCTAATGCTGGAAAACAGGAGGCTCCTCGGATTGGAGATTATGTATATTTCGGACCAGGGGCAAAAGTATTCGGAGATATTACGATTGCTTCCAATATTGCGATTGCTGCCAATGCAGTAGTAAACAAGTCATGCTTGGACGAAGGGGTTTCTTTGGGTGGTATTCCTGCGAAAATCATTTCTCACAATGGGACGGAAAGAATAATACAAAGGTGATTCCGGTGTAAGATAAGATAGGGAATATGTCTAGTGAATTTAGTTGGAAAAGATCAAAGTTCAACTGATTTCGAGTGGATAATATAATAAAGTCCTGTTCTCAAAGGGGGTTGCTACCGGTACTAACTGTATTATAGATAGTGACGTAAACTTTGGAACAGATCCAGACCCCGGTTCCTTGGTTGCAATAAGATGAACGTTCCGACAATTTCGGTTACACCTCTATCGAATCTAACGTTAACGACGGATGGAACACAATAATCAATTGTATTATTACACTGATGATTATATAAGTGGAGATGATTGTGTTATGGACGCAGGAATAGTCAATATGAAAGAGATGCTACCAAATTCAGTGGCAGCGGATATGCCTATGAGAATAATAGAGGCCTAGACATGAAGGGAAAAACCTCAGTGGTCGTGCCGAGAAATATGAATTATGCGGAAAAGAAGGAAGATGTCCTGAAACTTATAATAAAAGGAAAGAGTTTGTGAAAAAATATCTCATTACCGGCTGTGCTGGGTTTATCGGTAGTAACTTTGTTTACTATATGCTTAGAAAATACCAAGACATTCTCTTGGTTAATTTGGATGCTTTGACCTATGCAGGGAACCTGGAGAACCTGAAAGGAGTCGAAGGGGATCCTCGTCATGTGTTTGTTCAAGGTGATATCTGCGACAAGCAGCTTGTTGCTTCACTGTTTCAGAAATATGATTTCGACTATGTAATTAACTTTGCCGCGGAAAGCCATGTGGACCGTTCCATTGCCAACCCTGAGATTTTTGTACAAAGCAATGTAATGGGAACCGTGAATCTCCTACAAAGGGCTAAGGAAGCCTGGTATGATGCAGCAAGCAAAACATGGAAAGAAGGAAAAAAATACCTTCAGGTAAGCACTGACGAGGTCTATGGTGCTCTTGGTGCAGAAGGTTTCTTCATGGAGACGACACCAATCAACCCGCACAGCCCATATTCATCTTCAAAAGCATCTGCGGACCTCTTTGTGAAGGCGTTTTACGATACCTATGGAATGCCAATTAACATTACAAGGTGTAGCAACAACTACGGACCTTATCAGTTTCCAGAGAAGCTGATTCCCCTTATGATCAACAATGTGAAGAACCATAAGGCTCTACCTGTCTATGGTGATGGCATGCAGATTAGGGACTGGCTCTATGTCGAAGACCACTGCAAGGCAATCGACATGGTATGCAATGGTGGCAAGATAGGCGAGGTGTACAATGTTGGAGGCCACAATGAGCGCCCCAATATCTTCATTGTAAAAACGATTATAGAGCAGCTTCACAACAGGTTGAACGATGAATACATCAATGAAGGTCTTATCAAGCATGTTGAAGATAGGTTGGGGCATGACCGCAGGTATGGCATTGACCCAAACAAAATAAAGACAGACCTGGGTTGGTATCCAGAGACTCCGTTTGAAGTAGGAGTCGTCAAGACGATAGACTGGTACCTTGAGAACGAGGAGTGGATGAAAAGGGTTACATCCGGTGCATACCAGAACTATTACGCAGAGATGTATAGAAACAGGCAATGACAAGAATTTGGTGAAGATATGAATGTATTTGTAACAGGCGTTTGCGGACAGCTTGGACATGATGTCGCTCTTCAATTACAGAAGAGAGGATATCATGCGATTGGCTCTGACATTCAAAGCGAATACAGTGGAGTGGATGGATTGGATGTTCCATACGTTCAGTTGGATATAACGAACAGAAACGCTGTTCTAGAGACGATTGGGCGTATTCATCCTGATGTCATCATTCATTGTGCCGCATGGACTGCTGTGGATGCAGCGGAAGAAGAGGAAAACCAAGCGAAGGTCGATGCAATCAATCACCTTGGAACGTTGTATATGGCTGAAGCTGCAAAAGTGGTGGATGCCAAGATGGTCTATATCTCCACTGATTATGTTTTTGATGGACAAGGGGAACGACCTTGGAAACCAGACGACAAGTGCTATGCTCCGCTGAATGTATACGGACATAGCAAGTTGGATGGGGAGCTGGCGATCAGTAGTCTGCTTTCGAAGTATTTCATTGTCCGCATTGCATGGGTGTTTGGCCTAAACGGAAAGAACTTCATAAAGACTATGATCAATGTTGGCAAGACCCATGATGCTGTTCGAGTGGTCAACGACCAGATAGGAACGCCAACCTACACTTTGGATTTGGCCCGTCTTTTGGTTGATATGATAGAGACCGAGAAATATGGCTATTACCATGCAACAAATGAAGGTGGGTATATCAGCTGGTACGATTTCTGCTGTGAGTTCTATAGACAGTACAGATTGGATACAAAGGTTATTCCTGTGACTACGAAAGAGTATGGATTGAGCAAGGCTGCCCGTCCGTTCAATAGTCGCTTAGATAAGAGCAAGTTGGTTGAGGCTGGTTTTAGACCTCTTCCAGATTGGAAGGATGCTGTAAAGAGATACCTAGCGGAGGCGAAGATTTGATATGGGACAGATAACTGTTGAGAAGAATATAAACGGAATTGAAGGTCTTTGCATCATCACTCCAGGCGTTCATGGGGACAGTCGTGGTTATTTCATGGAGACGTATAGCCAACGGGATATGAAAGAGGCTGAGCTTGATATGACCTTTGTTCAGGACAATCAAAGCATGAGTACGAAAGGCGTTCTTCGTGGACTTCATTTCCAAAAGAAGTATCCGCAGACAAAACTTGTACGGGTAATCAAAGGTTCTGTCTTTGATGTGGCTGTTGATTTGCGGAGATCAAGCAAAACGTATGGTCAGTGGTATGGTGTGCTGCTTACAGAGGAGAACAAGAAGCAGTTTCTAATTCCTCGTGGTTTTGCGCATGGGTTCCTAGTTGTAAGTGACGTTGCTGAGTTCTGCTACAAATGCGATGACTTCTATCATCCAAATGATGAGGGCGGTATGGCATGGAATGACCCGGAGCTTGGTATTGTGTGGCCAATGCTTGAAGGTGAGTACAACGGTACAGCTACTGCTGACGGCTACACTGTAGATGGTGTTCCGCTGAATCTTTCCGACAAAGACCAGAAATGGCTTGGTCTAAGGGATACCTTTGATTTTTGATTGTGATCTTGTATTGGCTGGGGCATTAGGGAAATCGGGCTAAATGCCAAGTGATAATAAGGAGGTTGGTATGAAAGGTATCGTTCTTGCTGGAGGATCGGGTACTCGACTTTATCCATTGACAAAGGTTACAAGCAAGCAGTTGCTTCCTATATATGACAAACCTATGATCTATTATCCCTTGAGCACGCTTATGCTGGCGGGGATAAGAGAGATATTGATAATAAGTACTCCTGAAGACACTCCAAGATTTGAAGCGCTGCTTGGTGATGGAAGCCAGTTTGGGATTAGTCTGAGTTATAAAGTGCAGCCTTCCCCAGACGGGCTTGCACAGGCTTTTATCCTAGGCGAAGAATTCCTTTCTGGAGAGCCCGGGGCGATGGTTCTTGGTGACAACATATTCTACGGAAACGATTTTAGAAGGATTCTTAAAAATGCCGTAGCTGATGCGCAAGACAATGGTCGTGCCACCGTGTTTGGCTACTATGTGAACGACCCGGAACGTTTTGGAGTTGTAGCCTTCGATGAAAATGGAAGGGCAACGAGCATCGAAGAGAAGCCATTGAATCCCAAATCCCACTATGCGGTGACAGGTCTTTATTTCTATCCAGGAGATGTTTGCAAGCGCGCAAATCAGGTAAAGCCTTCGTCTAGAGGTGAGCTTGAGATTACCTCCCTTAATGAAATGTATTTGAACGATGGACTTCTTGATGTTCAGCTCTTAGGGCGCGGCTTTGCGTGGCTTGATACTGGAACATTCAGTTCTCTTCTTGAGGCATCCAACTTTGTGGAGACTATCGAAGGAAGGCAGGGCATTACCATCTCTGCGCCAGAGGAGATTGCATTCATTAATGGTTGGATTGACAGGGAAAAGCTAATGGAAAGTGCTGTTGCGTATGGGAAGAGCCCATATGGGGAGCACCTGAAGGCTGTGGCAGAAGGGAAGGTGAGGTATTGAAAGACGAGGGGATTGGTTTCAAAAACGAGTTTGGACGTTGACATCCTAGGTGTAGTAAATAATAATCATAACTCATCGGAAGGGGGCCTCTGGTGGCTAACAAACAACTTATAAAAATTGATATTGCTGCTGGTAGCCGATCGTATAATCGCCTCGATATGCAGGTGAGTCAGACACTTCACATGGCAATTGAACTTTATGATGAACTGAATTATCTCTTGATTCTCGATCACTATGACGATATAACGCTTTTCGATTTGGATTCGGATCCGCTTGTTGTAAGCTATTACCAGATGAAGACTTGCGATGAGATAATCACCATTGACTCTGCGATTTCCAGCGGATGGCTTGCCAAATTGTATATGCAACTGAGCAGGCCTGAAAATTGGCTGGTGAAAGAACTTGGGTTGATTACGAATACACCGTTGGAAATCAATTATACACTTGTTAATGAGAATGGAAGAAAGCTCAGCAGGAAGAACCTTCTAAAAGCAGAGAAAACACCACTTTCAAAACTGCAGCAGAGTGTGCAGGATAGAATAAAGGCAGATATAGCTTCTAGACTTGGAATGTCTTCTAAGGAGGTCGATCTCTCCAAGTTTGCACATCTTCATACGACCCTGACTATTGACCGCCATAAGGATCTCGTTGAGAAAGAGATGCAGGACTTTATTTATGAAAAATACCCACGTATTACAGTTGATACAGTGAAGGGTCTTTACAGCTCTCTGATTGATATACTCACAAAGAGACAGGAGTATGAGCGTATGCAGGAAGGTGCAGAGCTTGACGAAGTAAAAATACATAAGGGCTTTACGCGTGATGAGATGTCTCGCGTGATTGACAAGGTGATTATGCTGTCTATTCCAACATTTGATGACATGTTTAAGTTTTCGGGAGTGAAGGAAGAAGATCGGACAGCGGTGAGTCTTCCTTTTGTGCAAATTCTTGCGGACAGTAATAATCCCAAAGACGAGTCTTTCCGCAGTCTTTATAATGAGACATTGGAAGTCATGGAAGAAGATGCTTTTGATGGTAGTAGTACGCCATGGGAATATGGTCTAGTCGTCGGAACAAGGGTACACGATAAGAATCCGTTACTGAAGATTCCATATAATCAGAAATATATAGCTGTTTTGACTGTGTGTCTATTAATTAATAAATTAAGGAAGAATCCATGAGTAGTATGTTTTTCAAAGATATCTTAATTGCTGATATACAGAAGCATACTGCGTGTTTTGTTTCTTTTGAAAAGGGGCTTAATGTTATTACGAGCACTGAGAATCATGTGGGCAAATCATCGGTGATTAAATCGCTATATGATACGCTTGGTGCGGAAGTTCACTTCGATGCTCGTTGGGACAAGGATTCTAAGGTAACGGCGGTAACCATAGATGTTGATAATACAGAATATCGAATTGTACGTTTTATTCGGAAGTTTGCTGTGCTGAAGGGAGACGAGCTGATTTTGTTGAGTGAATCCGTGACAAAGCAGCTAGCACCGAAGCTTGCTGAGGTTTTCAACTTCTCAGTTTTTCTGGCCGAAAAAAGTGGAAATAAAAGAGTTGTTCAAGCTCCTCCTGCATTCACCTTTATGCCATACTATATAGATCAGGATAAAGGTTGGAATGAATTGTATGATAGCTTTGAGCGTATGGATCAGTTTGCCAAGTCTGAAAGAGCTAAGTCTCTGTATTTTCACCTTGGTCTTTACACGGAAAACAGAATCGAATTGCAGGCTAAAAAAGATCAGCTGAAGGAAGAGGTAAAAAAACTACAGGAAGAGGAGCGTCGGGTTCTAATTACAATTAAGGCTTTGACAGAAGAGATTAATAGTATTATCCCCGCTGATAATGAAGATGAACTGGAAAGGCAACTAACTACTCCAAAGAAGGAGATTGAGGATTTCGTTCAAAAGATAGGACGTACCAGAAATAAAATTCAGGAGCTTCAGACTGCTTTACAGCAACATGAAAGCCAGCTCGATATTATCAGGCAGTTCCAAGCTATTGAGCTGTCGAATGATTCCGAAAAGCAGGCTCGCCATGTCTGCCCTCGGTGTGGTTATGAGTTCGATGATGAACTATATGATTTGGTTAGAAGTAACTATAACCAGTCAAATGCAGAATATCTGCGTGCCCAGATAGAGTTTATTGTGAGTAGCATTAGAATTGAGCTTAAGAATCAAGAAAGACAATATGTTTCTTTGATGACTCGACTTAAAGAACAGGAAAAGGTATACGATGAGTCTCAAGATGCTTATGACGCCTATCTTCGACACAGAGGGTTGAAGGATACGATTCGAAAATATTCTCATGAACTTGTTAATAATCGTATCAAGCAATCGGGATGTGAGGACAAGATAAAGAAAATCGATAAGGAACTAAAAGAAGTCCCTGATAAGAAGGACATCGAGCAATCTTATGTTGACCATGTAAAACAGAACCTTATTGCTTTGAGTGCATGGACGCAGGAATATGATGGGAAAATTAAGCTACTAAAAGCTCTGAATGCACAAGGTTCTCTGCTGCCGAAGATAATTCTGTCACAATATAATGGCTTGTTCCAAACAATGAATAGCATAAGTAGTTCTGTGATTAAGTTTCCATTTGTGGTGGACTCTCCACGTGAGAAAGAGTCCAGCATCAACAGTAGTAAGGATATTCTCAACATGATTGCAAAAATCGATTCTCTGCCGCAAGTGATTCTAGCGACGGTCGATTATGATATGTTTGAAGTTGACGATGGCGGAAAAGCCCATAAGATTTATTTTGATAAACAATTTGCGGTTCTTAATGAAGAAGAATACGAAAAAAGAGCGAAAGAGATTGAGGGGCTTTATAGTCTAATGAAGAATGGAGAAAATAAAACCACATGTTTTATTTAGTCATGAAATCGTGATGGTCTGCCAATAGAAAAAGTAAATGTAACGGGAGTCTATATGTAGTGCGCTCAAGAGGTGAGTGCAACGCCTGACAACACCTTGAATTATGATTTCCAGGAACTGTCTTGACGATTTTAGAGGTTATCTGAATCCTGCTGGAATCAGTTTTAATGACCTTTCGGTGTGAAAGTCCTCTGAGTGTCTTGAGACTCTTGATTGTTGTTGTAAGCTCTAAGGTTGCATATATGGCAGAAAAAAGTCTTGAAAGACTTCTTTGAGTGATTGTTTTGGGAATCAATCTTTGTTTGTAACACTTGTAGGTTGTCAACTGGAGGTTCGTTTTGGAGTGCAAATTTTATTCCATCTTTCAGAAGTTTGGCTCTTCTCGGAATCCTTGGGGATGAACCCTCCGACGGAGGGAATTGAAAGATACCTCATGAGAGAGAAGAGGATTTGCCTTCCAGCTTCCGTTCTAGGACATACCAGCAGATTGTTGCAGCAGACCGTGTTTTTGTTGTTTACTATAACATTTCTGTTGCAACATCTGCGGTTTTTGGACTTTGTAATAACATCAAATCTGTTGCATGGCATGGTCTTCCTCCAAGCGAGATTTGATGACATCGGCTTTTGGGGAGAATACAAGGGCGTGTTACAGTCCTTCCGTTGTTATTTCGTTGAGCCGTTTTCCAGAGCCCATATGACTTCTCTTCCAATAATCATTCGACTCCAATCTCCGAGTTTTCCGTGAAGAACCACAATTATTTCATCATCGGTCAACACTTCATCGGCTCTAAGTCCGTCTCGAAGATGATTTGCTTGATGATTTCCTTGATTGTAGATATGTCTCATATTTTTTCCTAAGTTTGTTGTTTTCGCATGTAATTACGCTTGCTTTTGTATTTGCTTTATGTATTACTTCGTCTACAGTGTCATAGATATATGAAATATCTGTGTCGGAATCCAATCTTCTTAGTTTGTACTCGTTGTTAAGGAATCCGTACATATTATTTGAATTGATTTCAGGTAAGGCTATTGGAATCACGGTAGTATCCTCATACCACAAAACGCCTGCTTCGTTTAGACAATAAGCACTTTTGTAATAGTCCTGAGAGAGAATTACAATATTGACTACGCTGTGGTTTAGCGCATCTTTAATTTCGCTAGAAATCAGTCTGTCTACGTCATTACCTGGTAAAGATGAGCAAAAGATGTTTTCTTTGGGGAAACCTGTTCCAGCGAGGAATTCAACTAACATATCTGCAACACTTTCATCTGTAGAGTGGTGACTTATGAAGATGACATTCCTGGTATTGGGTGCCTTTCGTTTCAATTCAGTCTTCTGTGTTTTTTTGTGCGAAACATGTTCCATAATGCTTTCACTCCTCCAAAAGTGACGACTTAATATGACTACCGTATGTTGGTAAGCCACAAAAGGCGAAAACCCATTTGACTTGAATTCTTCATGAAAAGCTTTTGTTTAAAGGCTTTCTTTTGAATGCATCAAGTCCTTATCTGGGAATCTTAAGATATGCATTTCGGTACTTTTGAATCCCCGTCTTGATTCAGGTATTACCGACTTTTTGAACCAACGTATTCCCGCCCTTCTCCATTGGCCCATGACAGGCTAAATCCACATTCTAAATCTGTCAAGCTGTTTCTATGAAATATTGATACTATGGTTGTGTTTCTTGGATATATTTGCTTGTAATGTAAACAATAATATTGTAGATGGCGATATTATGTATTATGGGATATATATGGTATGATGACAAGATTTTAGGCTTTTGTGAGTATATTGACTTTTAATCCTGTTTCGACTATGTTACATCTCATTTTTGGCTGAGTTGGAGTCAGCAACTCTTGACAACTTGTTGTTCTTGTTTGCAGAGAGATTTTTACACGTACGAATAGAGTTATTGGGTTGACATTAGAAATTTACGAAGGAGAAAGATTCTTTTAGTGTATAGTTCAATAGTAGTAGATGCATGAGCCCTTTATACTATGAGCGAGATGCTACGAATGGTTCTCTGGTTCTTCTCGAATGTCAGATGTGAGGTTCCATCATGATAGTTTATGAGTTCATTGTCGTGGTGTTTTTGAAAGTTACATCAATGTGTTGCATTATGAAGTATTTCGAAAAACTTATGTTTTCGTCATTTTTAATGAAACTCCAAATGTGTTAGCCTTTCTATTTGTTGGTTTTTCACGGGAAGTTGGGGGATTGGAGACCTAAAGGAGGGGGGGTGAAGAAAAGAGCATGTAGGTTTCTAAAGTTGGATTGACGAAAAACAATGGAAGAAACGCAACATGCCCATGTACAAGGATATTTCGATGTTTCGGGAAACGGATCGGTGCTGCGTTTCGCAAGCAGGCAGGACGGTGTCTCACAAAGGAGTGTTGTTCAAATGCTTTCGAGTTTTGTTTTCTGATGTGTTGGAAATGCTGTTGGATGTTGTCTCAAGGATATCGGTTTTTGTTTTTGCTTTAGCCACCAAGCATAGTCGTGTTTTGGGTGCGGTTGTGTGGCTAGGTGTGGGGGAAGTGAACATCCTCTTTCAGTGGATGCTGGACCTTGATTCGAGAACGTTATGGTCAATCCAGAAGGTCTGTCATATTGCACTTCAATGCCTTGGCAAGACGCAGTATGATATCGGACTGAGCTTTGTTGATGTCTTTGCTTTTCCGTTCATAGGCGCGTATGGTATTGAGGGAAACTCCGGATTCATTGGCAAGATCTTCTTGCGTTAAGCCGCAATGCTTTCTTGCCGTTTTCAACTTGCTTTCGTTTCTTTCAAGATGGGCATCAAGGACTTCATAGCTTTTCTCGATGTCCGCTTCATGGAGTGTCCCGTAAAGTCCTAGAAGTTCGTTGTACGAGACTGTGTCGATGATACTCTTGAATGTGTGACCGGAGTACCATTGGTAATGTGTAAGCATCCATCCTACCCAGTAGACAGGACTTCTTTCATAGCTCTCGACAAGTTCTGCATCGTAGGCTTTTCCTGTGGTCTTTTCCATTACCTCTAAGAAAAGCTCCAACCCGCTTTTTCCTGCAATGTATTTAGGATTGCCGCTCTCTATTTCCTCTGCAATATTGGATTGAATAAAGCGGTCCAGGAAGTCTTCGCCGTCCATGCCAAATTCGAGTACAGCATCGTGAAGCATATTGCCTACAGCACGGGAAGACTTACTCAGATATAACTGACTGTAAGCGTGGGTCGTCATTTCTCATATCCTCCCTTATGATATCCAGGACGAAAATATCGTCCATGAGTTGATACAAGGCTTTTTTATGGTTTGCGTAAGCAGTTCGTGCACTTTGGTCTCGCTTGGCTCGTTTGAAGTAGTATTCGCGATAGTCTGCAATTTCGTAGTCGATGAATTTGATTTGCTCAAAGGAGCGTTCTGAAAGCATCACAACCTGTTCACCCAGCGTACCTAGCCTCATTGCATTGTTTAGGTCTTTCAAAGAGATTGTGTTGTTCACGAAGTCTTCTGCAAAGGAAAAATAGGAGTCATCGGCACGATAACCAATCATCACATCGACATTGGTTGTTTCCGGCATAAAGCGATTCAGAATGAACTCCCGTGCGTTGTTGCCGATTGGAGAAGTAATATCGAACTTTCTGTGGGTGAGCAATACAGCAAGCCAGTTCAGGACGTTGAATTCTCCTTTTGTTAGGTGCATTACATTCAGTCCTTCAAGGTCCAAATGATATTCGTTTGAATAGCCATCATTTTTAATAGGGCAGGCCCATTCTTTTGCAAGTTCGTTGTTCTCTGTGCAGTAAAAGCCCTGTCCGTAGTCATTGTATTTTTTCCCGATACCGAATTTAGGCACATAAACGATTTGTTGAGAGCCGTGGTATATGGTTATTTCCTGTTTCATAGGTGCCTCTTGGAAGTAATACTATGATATTAGTTTGCTTATTTTATAATACTGTGGTATTAGTTTTGTCAAGGGTATGCACTGATTGTGTGCAATGACTGCGAAATCAAAACGAAGTTTTGATTGTTTTATTTCGTTTTAGAGGTCATTATTTCGTTTCAAGGTTCTCTTTGATGAGGTTTCAAGGATATCGGTCTTTGGATTGATTAAGTTTCCAAGTATGGTTTCGCTTTGTGTGTAGTCGTGTGGCTGGTGTGGAGAAAGGGATGTCTTCATGAGGTTTTGGATGATTAGGCCTGTTTGGATTGGTATTCAGTTTTCCAGATCCTTCATTTTCAGAAATTTCTGGAGTGTTATGTGCTGAACCGTACTCGTGGAGATATCGACAGGGTCTGTGGTGATGAGGATTTTCCTTCGAGAGTTGTCCAGTGTGTTGAATAATGCCATTTCGCGTTCATACGTACTGTCCTCTGCAACGGAGTAGGCTACTTGGATAAAGGTATTCCTTTTTGAACTGAAAACTATTAGCAATGTCAAGAAAAGTTTTCAGTAGTAATGAAAACTATATGAGAATACGTGAAAGGTTTTCATTGTATTGTTCAGTTCTTGAATCTGGTCATATTGAACTTCAAGGTTTTTGTGGGACGTAACACAATCTTGCCTTGTACTTTACAAGCAGTTTTGGTTGAACTTGTAGACGTGGACACCGAATCCTTGGGAGGAATACTTTGTGGTTTTCCAGGGGGTGTTTTCTGATTGACATCCACGAAAACAGTACCTATCATCAACATAGTATTAAAAAACATTGAGTTGTTTTTTGTAAGAACGGCATTACGATGACGTTCTATTTTTTGCCTTTTGGGTTTAGGTTCTCAGGTTCAGACCTTTTCGAGGAAGTTGTCTGGGGTGAGCTGGGTTGAACTGTTCGTTCGTCTACATGTCGGTTACAAGATCCTGCGGGTAGCTTAGATTGATTATGTTGTCGATTTATCAGATTTTGTGAACTGTTTTTAAACCACTATTGAAGTGAGCATTGGCGATTTGGGTTTGCTTTGGGTTTTGGTTGTCATAAAAACATGAAAATGAACCATTGAAAAAATGACAAAACTGTCTTATATTTGTATTGTTTGGTGGTCACTTATGATGAAAACGATTGGTGGAAACATAAAAGCTCTGCGAAGCAGGATGGGTCTCAATCAAATGGATATTGCACGCTTTTTGAATGTGGATCAAAGCTTGGTTTCGAAGATTGAAAATGGAGAAAGGTCTCTTTCTTCGGATATGCTAGAAAAGCTTTCCTGTTTGTTTGGTGTGACCTTGGATGAATTGGAGAGTGGGGCATTTGTGTCCTCTGGTCTTTCATTTGCATTTAGAGCAAACGAGTTGAGCCCTGATGATATGAATGCTATATGTGACATAAATCGCATTGCCTTGAACGTCTCATTTATGAATGGCGTATTGGAAGGTTTCAAGTCATGATTGATTCTGTCGATTTGATGACAAAAGCGGAACGTCTCAGAAGACAGCTCGGAGAAGACAACAACTCCCCTGTAGATATCTTTGCCTTGGCGCAGCTTTTGGATGAGCTTACTTTGGTTTTCCGCCCAATGGGAAACAATCTAAGTGGAATGTGCATTAAAGACCACTATGGTAACTGTACAATTGCCATAAACTCGTTGATGACTGTTGGAAGGCAGCGTTTTTCCTTGGCTCACGAATTCTATCATATGTTCTATGACGAAAACATGGTAAGTGTGTGCGCAAAACAGATTGACTCCGGTAGAGAGTTGGAACGAAAAGCCGATATGTTCGCTTCTTTTTTTCTTATTCCTCGTGCTGCCTTGCTAGACAAGGTCGAGCAGTTGACGAAAAAGAATGAAGGGAGACTGTCCTTGACTGATATCATTTGGATTGAGCAGTTTTTTGGAGTAAGCCATCAGGCAACGCTTTTCCAATTGCTTAACTGTAGATGTATAGGAAAAAAGGAAGTTGAAGAATACATCAACGTTAGTGTTTCCAGACGTGCGGCTGCGATGGGTTTCAACACTGACCTCTATAAACCTACAGAAGAAAGCAAGCGGTATTTTACATATGGACGGTACCTAAATTTGGTCGATCAGCTAAACGAGAATGATTTGGTTTCCAATGGGCGGTATGAGGAGCTCCTTCTGGATGCGTTCAGGGCGGACTTGGTATATGGATCGGAGGAAGGAGATATAATTGACTGAACCATTGTTCTTCGATACAGATTGCATTTCCGCTTTTCTTTGGGTTGATGATGAAAGTATTCTTGCAAGGCTTTTTCCTGGTAGGATTGTCATTCCTAAAGAAGTATACGACGAACTGTCCCATCCTAGTGTAAATCGTATAAAAGGACTGAGATTTCAGGTAGATTCTTTGATAAACCAGGGCTTGGCTGTAGTGGAATCTATTGAAATTGGTTCGAATTCGTACCAACTGTACAAAAAGCTGACGATATCCCCAGACTCTGGATATAAGGTAATTGGAAGAGGTGAAGCTGCTTCAATTGTGCTTGCAAAAGAACATGATGGAATTCTTGCAAGCAACAATCTCAGGGATATCGAATGCTATGTCAAAAAATATGGCCTAAAACATTTGACAACTGGCGGTATCATGAAAATGGCTTTCGATGCAGGTTTGATAGATGAGATTCAGGGTAATGTCATTTGGAGCAACATGTTTGCAAGGAAAAGAAAGCTGGGATATACATCGTTCAGTGAGTACCTTGAAAAGAATGATGGGTTCAATGTTTAGGACTGTAGCGGTGTTTGGTTTTGTAAACTGACTATTCATTTCTTTTGATATAATATCGATAACCTAGTTTTGTGATTTATGTTTTACCTCTTTGTAATATGAGATTCCGAGGCCTCCATTGAGCCGTCCCGAGTTTGTTTGTTTTGATTGACGGTTTGATGGAAACTTTAGGCTACAGAGCCGTTGGCTTTTGAAAACACTCCATTTTTAGAGGTAAAGAAATGCAAAAAAAATGTTTGTTTTGCAATAGTGATGCCGAAAACTATATGCATGTTATCGATGAACGGCTTTTTGGGGGACTTGTTTATCAAAGGCCTTCTCAACAACATTGGGATAGGGATAGTCGAGGGTGCGATGTGCAGCGACCATGTACATCTGAGCCTTAGGATACCGCCGAAGTATTCCGTGGCGAAGGTCATGGGCTATCTGAAAGGCAAGAGCGCCCTGCAGCTGTTCGACAACCACCCTGAGCTGAAGAAGGTGACCGGAAGGGACAGGACCCTGTGGGCGCGCGGGTACTATGTCAGTACGGTCGGGATAAACGAGAGCGTGATACGAAGCTACATACGCGACCAGGAGGAGTCGAGTCAGTTCAACGGGTAGCGAAGGGTGGTTGCATCGCCGCTTGAGCGGCGGCAGGTGATATGCTACATTGGACCGCGGTTTTAACCGCTGTGGAACAAACCCCTTATAGGGGAACATCAACCCACCAGCTCAGCTGGTGGTGTTTAAGTGTCAATTATCAAAACTATGTTGATCCTATTAAAGAAGTAGAGAAGGATCCGAATTGGGTTTTGTCGAATAATCTGTCTACTTATGTGGATCATATAAGCGAAGAGATATTGACTTTGGTTCGCTATGGGATGAAAGAACTTGATTCTGGAATAAACTTGGCTACAGAGAAGAAGGTCGTATATAAAAACATCATTGCAAATCGAAAATGGTTTAGAGAACAGAGAAAGAAATCATTTATGGGTTAAGGATTCGATTATGGATTGGTTCCTTGGTTTTGGTGTTCTTTTGTAAGAATTGTCATTTGAAACGAAATCGATTGCTGGATTGGATTACTGTTATGAAAAGTTTTCCAGTGTTAAGTTGTTTCTGACTGTGATATGTGTTTATATTATACATAAAAGTATATTTCATGGAGTGTACTGGTTGTGGTTTTACGCATCATCAAAGTAGAAGTGTTTGGAATTAAGGGGATAGAAAAGCCCATTGCCTTTCAGTTCCTCAACGATACGATTGACTTTGTCAAGGTTCAAGAAGAGTCCTCTTTGAAGGCCATATATGGTCTAAACGGTTCTGGAAAATCTTCGTTCATTACGGCTATAGATATATACAAGAAAATATGCTCCCAAGGTTCGTACTTGGTCCAAGAGTCTACTATAAAGACACTTGATAAGCTAATAAACAAGAAGACCAAACGATTTGGAATAAAAATATACTTTCTTGAGACTGTTGATCGACTTGTTTACTGTCATGAGTTGATAGTGAACAATGAAACGTCAAAGCCTTTTATCGAAAGAGAGAAGATTTCAAGGATAATGGGAAAAACCATAACTTCAAAAGTCGTTGATATCATTGAACTTGAGAATGGAAGGCTAACTGTTTTTACTAAAGAGGATACCTTGAGCGAAGTTGACAAGTTCTTGTATGAAAGCATGAACAGGTTGAATGGGTATACGAGTGTTGTTTCTCTTTTCTATGACGTGAACTTTGTGAATTCTCTTTCTCCTGTACTTGGTTCGAATTTTACGGTGACAGATGTTTTTAGGCATCCTATTTTTCTTGCAATTCTTTTTATTTGGACTTCCACTATTTCTCTTTTTGTTTTTATGGGAAGGGATGATCTTCATGAAGAGATGGATTCTGTAACGTATGAAATCTTTGCAAGGCATTTTCAAGGTAAAATGTCTGAGAATCCCATAGTCTGTGGAGACCGTATAATTCCCAAGAATTTGATTGAGGCATATGAAAGGCAGGTCTTGAAGATGACTCGATTCATTAGGCTTTTCAAACCAGAGCTGCAAAGGATTGAGGTGGAGAAGAAGGAAGATGTAAACTATTTTAGATGTCATTTGACTTTGGTGTACGATGGTTATTCTGTGGATTATGACTATGAATCGACAGGTCTTAAGAACATGATGTCAATTTTTTCATGTTTGGATGCTGCGGCTTCTGGAAGTATCGCTTTTATCGATGAGATGGATGCCAATATGAATGAGGTGTACCTTTCAAAGCTGTGTGAGTTCTTCTCCAATAATTCCAAAGGACAGCTGTGCTTTACAACTCACAATACTGGGCCAATGGAGATTCTTAAAAAGAAGAAACACGGAATAGATTTCATCAACAACAACCAAGAGAATGTTCCGTGGATTAGGAATGGAAACTATAGCCCTTCAAAGATATACAAAGAGGGTTTTGTCCCTGGTATTCCATTCAATGTAGAGGATTTTGACTTTGCTGATGTTTTCTCTGATGAGGAGGTATGATGCTGGCGATTTTCATTGTTGAATCGGATAACAAGAGTAAGAGTGACTACCTCTATATCTCTAAATACTTGCATCATTTCTTTAATGTCGGTAAACAGGATGTGATAAGGCCTGTATTTCTGGGCGGCAAGGGAAATTATAGAAAACGTTCTAAAGAAAGTGAAATAAAAGGTTTTGTTGAAAAGTTCAAAAGCTACAAGCGAGATGATGACCGGATAGTCGTTTTTTGTTGTATAGATATCGATGATATCAGCAGAACAGGCAGCGCCCATGAAAACAGGGTGTATGCCAAGACGATTCATGATTACTGTTGTGACAAAAACTGGGAGTTTGTTTGGTTTCACGAAACTATAGAGGAAGTCTTTGTTGGGAAGCGGGTTTCTGATAAGGACAAATACCGTACTGCACGTTCTTTTGCAGTGGAACGCCTGGATTCTTTGAAAGATTGTAGCTTTAAGCATGAATCGTACAGTGGATGTGTTTCAGGCACAAGTAATTTAGACATTGTATTGGGAAAGTATTTTGAACGCTATTGATTGTGATTCCTGTGATTTGTTCTATTTCAGCTTTGGTGACTTTCAAAACAAAACTGCCCATAGGACTCTGTTTGTGATGTGTTTCTGGGCAGTCTCTCTGTTAGACTTTCTTCTTTTGGTTCCTTTCCATGGCTATGGATTGGTTTAGATCAAACAATAGAGCCGGACAGTCGTCAGTGAATGTGACTTTTCCGTCTATAATGTACATTTTGTTTCTGTCCCAACCAAGTCTGGTGAAGATTTCGTTCATAATTCTTGATGCGTTCTTCTCTAGCGTGTTTTCGTTCCTGGGATTGAACCACCTGAAGCTACTTCTCTCTACGGAGTTCGCAGACATGACTAGGAGTTGGTTTGTTTCTCTGTTTTGCATTATGCGCATATATTCACAGAATCCCAATGCCCTTGCAGCGGCTTTTGTGAATCGAAAGCTTTCACAAAAACAGGTCATCGAAATGCCTCTTGATGCGAATATGCTATCAAAACCAGTTCTTTCTACAATTTCAAAACCCTCGAGGCTGATGTGCTCCGGGTTATACATACTGCCATTCATTTCCGTTCCTCCTTATGCTTTTGGTTGAAATGTATCCGTCTGCCAGATCAATGTGGTAGCTTTCTTCGTGGTCTTCCACTGGTATGCCAAAATAGTGCTTCCAACTCTGCGGGAAGAAGGCGTTTTTGTCCGCATTCTTTTCGGCAAAGAACGCTCTGAAGTCATTGAGTCGGAATAGGAAGAGGGCCTCTTCTTCGCAAATGGCAGGGACTCCTATGATTTTATATCTGCAAGAAGGTGACCATTCCATCATGTCATAGATTTTTGCAGAGAACATCTTGCATGACATTTCTCGGTTTCTTATTTCTTCCGAGGAACCTCCCTTCGCCCATCTGAGAGCATCGGGTTTGTCCTTTTGACATGGCCTTATGACAAGCCTTTTCAATTTTTCATTCACAAGAATCTGTATATGTGTGGTACCTGGTAGACTTCTCAGACATGACATGCTGAATTTGATTCTTCCAGGCCATATTGTAAGAGTTGGTTCTTGTGTGTTTGCAAAGAATTCAGATCGTGTCACTTGAAAACCTGCAAGGCTTATGGTTTCCTTGGGTTTTCCCAAAGCACCGTTTTCCATTGTTTCGAATAGATCTTCCATTATTTACTCCTTTTCCGATTTGTTGGCTTGGATCTCAAGTTTGGGCTCAACTAGTTCAAGACCATTTGGAGATGGCAATGCAACAGATTCTTCGTACAGTCCAAGTTTGGTTTCTTCGTTGATATAGCAAACGCTGTTGCGTCTGATATGTTCATAGAACTCGTCTCCAAAGCGGAGCGTGTTGCCCTCTTCATCGACAGGAATTGTCTTTTTCTCGTTTTTCATATAAGGCTTTGCATCCGAGAAATCGAAGCACAAGGCTTTTTCTTCTCCTTGTTTCAGAACAAGTCCTCTCATTCTGTAGGTGAATTCGGGGTTCCAATCACAGAGTTGATAGATTAGCGCTGTAAGTCCAGGACAACTTAAAGTTTTCGCTTTTATTGGGGAGTTTTGGTGGTTTCTCAACCTTATGCTGTTTGGGGATTCCTTATTCACTGGTCTTATTGCGAATTTCCTATCCGTAGGGTGCATCAGGATTTGAATGAACGATGCTTCTGGGAACTCCTTTATGCAGGCTGCGTTGAAACTTATGTACCTTTTGGAAATGCTTGCAATTGGGTATTCCGTTCCGCTTTCGAAGAGTAATCCTCCTGCAACTTGGTAGTCTGAAAGATCAAACTTTGAAAAGTTTTTCTTTGGAATTGGTTTTTCCACCGTGCTTTCCTCAATGCTTGAGGATGCTTGTACATATGGTGAGGAGTCTTCAATCATCCATCGATGGTTGACTGGAAGATAACCAGCGAAATATCCATAAGGCACTACATGGAGAACTGGATATGCCATGATTCCCATACGCCGTTGGACAATCAGTTTTTGTACTGCTTCAAACTTAGCTACTGGGATTATCGCCTCATGATTGTTTTCGTATAGATATTGATCTCTGTCATGGTCATTCTTTTTTGATTTGTGGTCAAAGACATCGATTGTGAATGTTTTCCATGTGAGGACGTGTCCACAGTATCTTTCGTTTGTGAGAATGTATTTGATTCCGCTGGAATTCCAGTCTGAATTCGTATTTGTCTTTTCTCCTATGTCATTGAGCTGTCTGGCAATGGCTTCCATTGTGAATCCTGCAAGGAAAGCGTCATATATGTACTTTACTATAGTTGCCTGATGCTCCACTGGAATTAGCTTTGCACCAATTATGTATTTCCCTGTGACATCCCTTTCTCTGGTATATCCGTATAACTCTGGGGTTAGAAGTCTACCTGTACGGAATCTATTCGCCAGCGACCAGTTCATACTGGATCTTTTTGACTCCGATTCCGACTGTGCAAATGAAAACATGAGACTGAGTCTGATTTCTGAATCTTCTACAAGGGTGAATATTCCATCTGCTTCAAAGAATATGCCAACTGGAGGGTTGTGGCTTTTGAGCTTTCTTGCAATCTCAATTCCATCTACAACGTTTCTTGCAAATCTGGAAACTGATTTCGTGACGATTAGATCATACTTGTCGTTAAGACAGTCTTCTATCATCTGGTTGAATTGTACTCTATGTTTCGTAGATGTGGCTGTGATTCCTTCATCAGCGAAGACATGTAAGAGACTCCAGTTCTTATGTTCTTTTACAACTTTTGCCCAGTGTTCCTTCTGGAGTTCCAATGAATATGCCTGCTCTTCATGATCTGTGGATACTCTGCAATATGCACAGGTGCGGAAAATGCGTCCTGCTTCATAGACATCCATTTTGGGTTTTGCCGGTATGTAACGACTGGGTTCTTCGGAAGCAGGTGATGTTTGCATTGTGACTCCCTGTAAAAACTATCAATCCAAAAGAAGCTGATTTTTCAATGTGAAAGAATCTTTTTTCAGCTGCTTGGATTGCGCTGTCAATTTTTGATTCTGCCTTTCTTTTATGGTTTACCTTTTTCTTGCTTGTTGTGTCAATATTTAAATCAAATGTTTTGCATCAAATGATGTTTGTTGTCTAGTGGTGCTGGCGGGGAATCTGTTTGAAAACTTGTTTGGTTTTTACTCCTTCTTATCCGTAAACTGTGGCTTGATAACCGAGTTTTAACTTTCTCATTAGTGTTCTATTGTATGCTTATGGTATTTTGCTATTCAAGAAATGTATTCGAAGATGTTGATAGTGCGCTTCCTTTGGTGGATTCAGCAATGAGGGTTAACTGGAAGTATCAATAGACGTATGAGTTCTAATTCTCATAATTCAATCCTTTTCCCGTCAACCATGCATAAGCAGGGACAATGTCTATTGTCTTTCCGTTTTCTGTGATTTGAGAGTCTTCGTTGTTGGTGATTAGCAGAAGGTTGTTGCATTTGGTTTTTTCTGAAGCCAGTAGAAGGCCTTTGATTTCGCGTTTGAGGGTCTTTGGGCTTGAGATGTCGTAGCATACTTGGATTATCTGTTGTACGGATTTGCCTTTGCATACAACAAAATCGGCCTCGCCTGATGCTTCAGCAAAGTAGTAGACATCGCATCCTTGTGGTTTGAAGCGTCTGAGAAGTTCAATGTAGACGATTGTTTCAAGTCTCCATCCAAGGTTTTCTCCTGACATTGCGTCGTTTCTGTTGTTCATGAAGGCAACGTCTACGGCGTAGGCCTTTTCATTGTGGATGCGAATCTTGCTTTTCAAGCTTGTAAACTGCGTTATTTTTTGATTTTCGTTAATTTAAAGTGCGATAAATTTGGATTTTTGAGGTTCTAAACTGCGATATTTTTGAGTTTTTAAGATTCTAAAATGCGATATTTCAATAATTTGAAAGCTATTCGAATGGAAAATGGTTGAAAACTTGTTTGTCCAACTTGAACAAACAAGTTTGTCTCCTATAATGTGTTCAGATTGTTTTGTCAACTATAGTCGATGATTTGTGTAAAAAGTTCTTTACTATCGACTGTAATCGATATACTCTAACGTAGAGGTGGTTAGTATATGTTGATTGAACGTGAAATGTATATGGGGCGTATCCGACCGTTTATAGGGAAAGATATTATAAAGGTCATGACTGGAATGCGCAGGTGTGGTAAATCCGTCATGCTTGAACTTGTAAAAAGAGAACTTGTAAAGGAAGGGGTGAGTGAGGCCAATTTCTTTTCGTACAACTTTGAAGACTTGACGATTTCAAATCTCTGTGAAGCCTCTGCATTGCATGATGATGTATGCAAGAGGGTTCAGGGGATTTCAGGAAAAGCATATCTTTTTTTCGATGAAATCCAGGAAGTATCGGAATGGGAGAAAGCCATAAATTCTTTGAGGGTCAAACTTGATTGCGATATCTACATAACCGGTTCAAATGCAAAGTTGCTTTCTTCGGAGTTGAGTACTTATCTTGCGGGTCGTTATGTGGAATTTGTAATCTATCCCTTTTCCTTTGGCGAGTTTCTTCCTCTTTACCGTCAGTCATTCCCAGAAGAGAGCCTCAAAAAGTGCTTCAATGCATTTGTCTTGTTTGGGGGGATGCCGTTCTTGTCAGAGCTTGGCTACAACGAAAAGGCCTCGAAGATGTACCTGTCCGATGCGTTTTCGTCTGTTGTAGTGAAAGACATTGCAAGAAGGAACAACATAAGGGATATAGACTTGCTTGAGAGAATCATTGCCTATGTTATGTCCAACATGGGGTGTACGTTCTCTGCTTCTTCGATATCGCGGTATTTCAAGGCTGAGCATAGAAAGGTTAGTGTGGATACAATTCTCAATTACCTCGAGTTCTCCATGGAGGCTTTCCTTTTCTATCGGGTGAAGAGAGAGGATCTCATAGGTAAGGAAGTTCTGGCCTCTAATGAGAAATACTACATCGCAGACCATGGATTGAGGGAGGCTGTGTGGGGTGGAAACAATGAATCCATTGAACTTGTGCTGGAAAACATTGTTCTTATAGAGCTTTTCAGAAGAGGATATGACGTGCACGTAGGAAGAGTTGGTGACAAGGAGATAGATTTTGTAGCCACTAGACAAAACGAGAAGATCTATGTTCAGGTGTCATATATACTTGCAAGTGAAAGCACAATTAAAAGGGAGTTTGGAGCATATGATTCCGTTCGTGACAACTGGCCCAAATATGTTGTTTCTATGGACGAGCTGGATATGAGTAGGGATGGGATAAAGCATAGGAACATAATTGAATTCCTTCTTGCTGACGATTGGAATTGAGCTTTCCTCGTCTCCGATAAATCCAAAGTCCACTTTATCTTACTCGAATTGCAAGGTTTTCCAGCACTCACATCAACATTGGAGCTTGGATTCCTACCACACCTTGCTGGTCACACCTTATAGAACCCTTTGTACCACTGGGCAAAGGCTCTGAGGCCTTCTCTCAGCGAGGTGGAGGGTTTGAAGCCAAAGTCGTGCTCGAGTGCAGAGACATCGGCATAGGTGATGGGGACGTCGCCGGGCTGCATGGGGACGAGTTTCTTGTGGGCGTCGAAGTCGTAGTCTGGTGGAAGGACCCCTGCGGCAACGAGTTCTTGAGAGAGTATCTGGACGAAGTCGAGTAGGTTCTCCGGGTGGTTGTTGCCAATGTTGTAGACCTTGTAAGGCGGGATTGGAAGGCCGTCGTCGCCGGTTCGTTTCTGCGGGGCTTTGGCCATTACAAGGGTGATGCCTTTGACGATGTCGTCCACATATGTGAAGTCCCGCTTGCAGTTGCCGTAGTTGAAGATTTCTATGGTGTCGCCTTTGATGAGTTTGTTGGTGAAGGAGAAATAGGCCATATCAGGCCTTCCTGCGGGGCCGTAGACGGTGAAGAACCTGAGCCCTGTGGATGGGATGTCATAGAGCTTGGAGTATGCGTGGGCCAAAAGCTCGTTGCTCTTTTTCGTTGCAGCGTAAAGCGATACGGGGTTGTCGACCTTGTCGTCCGTAGAGTAGGGGACCTTCTTGTTCGATCCGTAGACGCTTGAGGACGATGCGTAGACCAAATGCTCCACGGGGTGGTGGCGGCATGCTTCCAGGATGTTGTAGAAGCCAACGATGTTGGATTCAATGTAGACACTTGGGTTGGTGATGGAGTATCTCACTCCGGCCTGGGCTGCAAGGTTCACGACCACGTCGAATCCGTACTTCTCGAAAAGGCCATCGACCAACGTCTTGTCCGCGATGCTGCCCCTGACGAACGTGAAATCCCCACCCAAGGCCTCTATCTCACGCAGCCTGTACTCCTTGAGGGATACATCGTAGTAATCGTTCATGTTGTCTAGGCCGATGACCTTGTCGTCCGTCGTCCTTATGATTTCCTTTGCAAGGTTGGCTCCTATGAAGCCTGCGGCTCCTGTTATAAGTATGGTTCTTTTCTTCATGTTCGTTTTCCTTTTTGCTGTGTTTTCGTTCGTTTTGTGTCCGTGCTGGTGTCAGTCCCTTTGGAACAGGTCCCTGGTGAAGACCTTTTCCTTTACATCGGCCAGACTGTCGTTGAATCTGTTTGCTATGATTACCTGACTTGTCCTTTTGAACTTGTCAAGGTCGTTGACCACCTTGGAGCCAAAGAATGTGTCCCCATCCTTGAGCGTTGGCTCATAGATGATTACCGTGGCTCCTTTGGCCTTTATGCGCTTCATGACCCCCTGTATGGAGGATTGCCTGAAGTTGTCGGAATTGGATTTCATCGTGAGTCTGTAGACTCCAATGATGCAGTCCCTTTCGTGTTTGTTGGAGTAGTCCCCTTGTTTTGAGTAGTCGTAGTAGCCTGCCATCTGCAGCACCTGGTCTGCAATGAAGTCCTTTCGTGTGCGGTTGCTTTCCACGATTGCCGTAATCATGTTCTGCGGCACGTTGTCGAAGTTCGCAAGAAGCTGCTTCGTATCCTTTGGAAGGCAGTAGCCGCCGTATCCAAAGGATGGGTTGTTGTAGTGCGGCCCTATCCTTGGATCCAGGCATACTCCGTCTATGATATCCTTGGTGCTGAGACCTTTGGTCTCTGCGTAGGTGTCGAGTTCGTTGAAGTATGAGACCCTTAGGGCTAGGTATGTGTTTGCAAAGAGCTTGACGGCCTCAGCCTCCGTCGAACCCATGATGAGCGTTGGAATGTCAGTCTCTATGGCTCCCTGCTGTAGGAGTCCTGCAAATTCCTTGGCTTTCTCCATTGCCTTTGGGGCTGCTTCCGCCGCTCCAACGATGATGCGGCTTGGGTACAGGTTGTCATAGAGCGCCTTGGATTCCCTTAGGAACTCCGGGCTGAAAAGGAGGGTGTTGTTTGCATGTCTGTCATGGAATTTCTTTCCTATTGATGCCGTGTAGCCTACGGGAACCGTGGATTTTATGACTATCGTTGCATTTGGGTTCACTTTTGTCACAAGTGACAGTACATCCTCCACAGCGGAGCAGTCGAAGTGGTTCATCATGGTGTCGTAGTTCGTTGGTGCTGCTACGACCACTATGTCCGCATCTTTGTACGCAGCCTCTCCGTCAAGCGTTGCAGAGAGGTCGAGGTCCTTGTTTTTCAGATATTCCTCTATGTAATCGTCCTGGATTGGTGAGACGTGTTTGTTTATCATGTCCACCTTGTTCTGTATGACGTCCACCGCCGTTACGTGGTTGTGCTGGGAGAGAAGCGTTGCAATGGAAAGTCCAACGTAGCCCATTCCTGCCACTGCTATGTTGTAGCGTTTGGTAGGGGCCTCTTGCGTTTTTGTATTCGTTTTGGAGGCGGTTCCCGTTTGCTCTTCTTTGAACAGGTCCGTTGGCTCGAACCCAAGGGTCTCTCCAAGCTTCTCCATTTGGGCTATGGATGGGATGTATTCCTTGTTCTCCATACGCCCTATCATGACGCGGTTCATTCCTGTTCTCTTTGCAAGTTCCGCCTGCGTGAGGTTCAGCGCTTTCCTTTTTGTCTGTATTGTGCTGACCAGTGCGTCAATCGATAGTCTTTTCATCGTTTTTGTTCCCCTTGGCATCCCTTGTGTTCCTGTGATGCAATTTTAAGTTGCATTTGCTTGGCTTCTGCACCTTGGTATGGATATCATTTTAGGTGGTTGATGTCAATGGTTCGTGTGTTTGTTGGCAAATGTTCCACTTCAAGTTGCTTTTATGCTATACTTGGCACTGATTCTAGCTTTTTGGTATTGGAGGTGGAGTTTCATGAAGTGTTTGGTCCTTGCTGCAGGCTATGCCACTAGGTTGTATCCGTTGACGGAGAACTTCCCAAAGCCTCTTCTTAAGATAAAGGGGAAGACCATCCTTGATTGGCTTTTGGACGATATCGATTCATCAGGCCTTGTGGATGAGTACATCGTCATTTCGAACCACAGATTCATCGGTTTTTTTGAGGATTGGGCGGCGAAGTGTCGTTTCAAGGTATCGGTTGTGGATGACGGGACCTCTTCCAACGAGACCCGTCTGGGGGCGGTCAAGGATATCCAGTTCGCCATTGATTCCCTTGGCCTTGACGATGACATGTTGGTGATTGCAGGCGACAACGTGCTGGATTTCAGTCTTGTCGGTTTCATGAAGTATGCGTTGGAGAAGGGGACTTCGTGCATCATGAGATACTATGAAGCTGACGAAAAGCGGCTTCAGAGGTGCGGTGTCGTGGAGGTATCCAATGACGACTTGGTTCTGTCAATGGAGGAGAAGCCTTCCAACCCCAGGTCGCACTGGTGCTGTCCTCCATTCTACTACTATACCCACGAGGATTCAGCCCGTGTAAAGGACGGCATTGCTTCAGGTTGCGGGACCGATGCCCCCGGTTCCTATATTGCATGGCTCTCCTCCGTCGTCCCCGTCCATGCCATGGAGATGCCTGGATGCAGGTTCGATGTTGGAAATCTTGAGGGATATAAAAGAATCTGCGAGGAGTACGAGGGGATTGTGAATAAGTGAAATTGGATTAGTTCTCTGTATATTCCAGTTTCACAAGCGTTTTGTTTTTGATGGTTTGTGGAATTTCTGGGATTGTTTTGTTGTATAGAAGAGAGATTGCAAGTACTTCCCTATAGTGACCGTTGTACGTTACACAGAGCCTATGGTTCTGCGCTCCCACTAGGTCGACCGGTGTGATTTCAAATGTGGTGAGCTTCTTTAGGACCGTTTCCATATCAAGCCATTTTGGTTCAAGTCCAAGTCTGATTTCCCCTTCGTCATAGTGTGTGGGCGCATTTCCCTTTATGATTGCCTTGCAATAGTAGTCCCTGTACATGAAGTCTCCATAGCATTCGTCTATCACTAGAAAAGGTTCCTGAGGTTCTATTATGAGTCCGCATTCTTCCTGAACTTCCCTTGTGACGTTTGCCTGTGGTGTTTCACCTTCCTCCATGCCTCCTCCTGGTAGAAGGTATTGGTGTCGCTTGCCAAGGTATGAAAACAGTATCTTCCTGTCTTTTTCTATGATTGCGCGCGTCCCAATGCGGATTGTCTTTGGAGCTTTTGAGGGTTCTTCAATCGCTCCTTCAAGTGGGGTTGGTCCGTAGAATGTGATTTTCTTCATTTTATCGTTCCTTTGTGGCTTTGGATTGATGATAACTGTTTCAATTGGAGAATGAAAGAGTACTGATTTACTTTTTACAGCTTTACTGAATCAAAATTCACTGAAAAAATTTTCAGTAAAACTTGGTTTTTAGCGGGTTTTTGTGCTTTTTGGACCATCGTTTCAGTTTTTATTCCCACAAAAACGAAAGTTTTGCTTGGTTTTTGGGATTTCTATGGTAAAATGAAGGAACACAGCAAGCAGAGGGCGAGTCTTTTGGCGCTTGAAGTTATTGGGGTGATGATTGTTTGATATGATTGTGGAGAGGTGGGCTCCACGGTCATGTTCTTCTTGAAAGCGGGTTTTGGCCCGCTTGTTCTTCCAACTTGGTCCAAAGTGTGGTTCAAAGAAGCTCAAAGTTGGTGTATGCTTTTGTTGTATGCGTAGATATGATTTTGCCATCGTGGGTGCCGGCGTATGCGGTGCATGGATAGCCTATGAACTTTCCAAGAGAGATGTAAGCGTAGTTGTGCTTGAGAAGGAATCCGATGTCTGTCAGGGTACCAGCAAGGCCAACTCTGCAATAGTCCATGCAGGGTATGCCCCTATGCCTGGATCCTTGATGGCCAAGCTCAATGTCAGAGGAAACGAACTTATTAGAAAGGTCCATGGCGAAATGGCAATTCCTTTCAAGCAGGTTGGTTCTCTTGTCGTTGCCTTTGATGACGAAGGCTTGGTGGCTATAAGAAAACTTTATGACAGAGGAATCGCAAACGGTGTCCCTGGTCTTGAAATCCTTTCAAGGAAGGAATCCTTGGCAAGGGAACCAAACCTTTCAAGCGAGTGCAATGGTTCTCTCTATGCTCCAACCGGTGGTATTTGCTCGCCGTTCGAGCTTACGGCCGCTCCTATGGAGATTGCCATAAAAAATGGGGTTGATTTCATCAGGTCATTTGAGCTGTCCACGGTGGAGAGAAGAAAACAAAACGATGGAGACGATGTTCTGATTCTCAATGATTGCATTGAAACTTCATATGTTATAAATGCAGCGGGCGTTCATTCTGCTGAGGTTGCCTCTCTTTTGGGGGACGATTCATTTGGAATCATTCCGCGCAAAGGCGAGTATTCCCTTTTGGACAGCAATGTTGGAGGTCTTGTCTCGCATGTAATATTCCAGCCTCCAACATCACTTGGAAAGGGTGTTCTCGTTACGCCCACTGTGGATGGCAATATCCTTGTGGGGCCTACTGCTCAGGATATAATGAATTGTGATGATACCGCCACGACGGCTGCAGGACAGAAACGTGTGTTCGAGAGCGCAAGGGTATCGGTCCCTAGTGTGAGCGAGCGTGATGTGATAACGTCGTTTGCGGGTGTGCGTGCGGTAAGCGATTTCAGGAACGCAAGCGGCGATGAGGACTTCGTGATTGGTTTCTCCAAGATGGAGGGCCTTTTCAATGTCGCAGGCATCTGTTCGCCTGGGCTTACATCGGCCCCTGCAATTGGCGAGTACGTGGTGAAGCAACTTGAGGGGCGTGGTTTGGTGGGGCCTTTCAAGCAAAAGTACGAAACCGGTAGGAAGGTTGTTCGTTTCATGGCCCTTGATGATGACGAAAAGCGTGCAGCCATCAAGGACAATCCTTTGTACGGTAGGGTGATATGCCGGTGCGAAGGTGTGACTGAAGGGGAGATCGTGGATAGCATCCGTAGGCCATGCGGAGCCGTTGACATGGATGGTGTCAAAAGGCGTGTGCGTGCTGGCATGGGACGTTGCCAAGGAGGGTTCTGCGGGCCACGCGTCATGGAGATTCTTTCTCGTGAGCTTGGTATTCCATATGCGCAGGTGACGAAGTTTGGTCGCATGAGCTGGATGGTACAGGACAAGAAGGGGGCTTGCGATGATTGATGTTCAGGTCGTCGTGGTTGGCGGAGGTCCAGCGGGTCTCAGTGCCGCTTTGGAGTGCTGGAACCAAGGACTCAGGGACACCCTTGTGATAGAGCGCGACACCATGCTGGGCGGAATCCTCAACCAGTGCATACATGCGGGCTTTGGCCTTCATGTCTTTGGCGAGGAGCTCACCGGCCCCGAATATGCACAGCGCTATGTGAACATGGTCAAGGAGACTGGAATCAAGACGCTTACGGACACCATGGTCACATCCATTGAGCCTGAGAAGGCTTCTGATTTGGGTTCTGGTTGCATTGAAAAGGCCGATGTCCCTGTGAACGGCATTCTTGTAAGGGCCATGAACACTCGCGATGGCCTTTTGGAAATACGGGCCAAGGCCGTTGTGCTTGCTATGGGTTGTCGTGAGCGTACGCGCGGAATGCTTAGGATTCCAGGAACACGCCCTGCCGGAGTGTATACGGCAGGTACTACCCAGAGACTTGTCAACATAGAAGGTTTCATGCCTGGTCGAGAGGTTGTGATCCTTGGGAGTGGCGACATTGGTCTCATAATGGCCCGCAGGATGACGCTTGAAGGTGCTCATGTACATGGCGTCTACGAAGTCATGCCAAAGTCGAATGGACTTAGAAGGAACATGGTACAGTGTTTGGACGACTTTGGAATACCTCTGCATCTATCCATGACTGCAGTGGAGATTCATGGAAGGGATCGAGTGACTGGCGTTACAGTGGCAAAGGTGGATGGTTCGTTGAACCCTATTTCAGGTACCGAGGAGTTTGTGCCCTGCGATACGGTGCTTCTCTCAGTTGGGCTCATCCCTGAAAACGAACTGAGCCGTAAGGCTGGTATCGAGGTGGATCCAAAGACGAGGGGTCCTGTGGACAAAGGACGTTTCATGACAAGCATCCCAGGTGTTTTTGCCTGTGGAAACGTTTTCAAGGTCTATGACTTGGCGGACAATGTGACCAAGGACAGTGTCCTATGTGGGCGAGCTGTGGCTGATTTTGTCAAAGGAGTGTGACAATGGAGACATCGTTTGTAACTTGTGTGATATGCCCAAAGGGCTGCAACATAAAGGTTGGTTGGAATCTCCTTGGCGATGACACAAAGGAGGTTGTTGGGGTTGAAGGCAACAGCTGTCCAAGAGGCCTTAGGTATGCAACCTCAGAGGTCGTTCATCCTGAACGTGTTCTCACATCAACGGTCAAGGTCGTTAGGGACGGCGAGGATGGCCCAGTCAGCGAGCTTGTTCCCATACGAAGCGCATCTCCTATTCCAAAGGAATCCATGATGGCTGCAATGGATGAGATTTCAAAAACAACGTTGGAAGGTCGTGCTTTGAAAATGGGCGATGTCGTTATTGGAAATGTGGCTGGTACTGGTGTGGATATGGTTGCCTGCAGGGACAGCAGATAGGCTCGTTCCGTCTAGGCTCCCACCGTACATTCGGCATACTCCCACGTCCTTTTGCATGGAATGCCAAAACGCTCGTCCATACTTGTACTGTCGTCTATCATGAGGCTTCCATCCAGTCCGTTCTTCCTGCATATTGCGTTGTGAAACTGCGCCGTCCATAGGTATTTCTGAAACACTGCGCTGCGTCTTTGTACAATCTGTGTTTGGTCCTTTCCAAACATGTCGTAGCATCCGTATTCGGCAAGCTTCCCTTCTATGACCTTTGAATGCTCATTCATGACGTCCTTGAGGTCATAGTGGCATTTTGACTTGGAGACATCGGTCTTGGAGGTACGGTTTTCTATCATGGTCGCCACTTGTGTGAAGAACGGCGTTCTTTCAAGTACGGTGTTGTCTATGTTGTAGAGATAGTTGAGTACAGTGCGGTCGTCCTGGTCTGAAAAGAGCAGTTCGTCCAGCCATCTGTCATAGAACCAGCCCAACTCATGAGTTGTCAATGATGTTCTGTTTGTCGATAGTTCATGTAAAATCTGCGGGGTGAATATGATTCTAGGCATCCGATTAAAGCCGTCAAGCGATGTGGTTTCAATCAGGTCTCGGCCAAAGGCAAAGTCTTCGTCTACTGAGAATTCGCCTTGGGAGATGCAGCCGCGCAGGGAGATTCCGTATTTGAGGATGAACTCCCTTTGGATGTCTGCCGCGATGGATGCCATTGCAAGTAGGTTGTTGAGGTCGAAGAATGCGTCTTCTGTCTTTTCGAAGCACATGAGGATTTGGTCGGAGAATACCTTCCTGTAGGCCTTGAGCTTTGGGATTGCGTTGTCGGCTGCGTTGCTGTTGGTGGCGTTGCCGCTTGCGTTGGAGGATTCCAAGGTGGCATGCTGCACGCATTCGATTATGTTAGTCACGGTGTCGAATGCTGCATGTATGTCTTCGAGCAGGTCCTTTGCTTTGTCTGGGTTCTGCTTGAAGAAACACCTGCATCCAAGGATGTTGAAGTATGCAACGTAGAATCGTCTCGGTATTGTCATGTCCGTCTCCCTCTTCGTATAGCTGTATCAGCTGCATGGCGCTTTGGGCGTCCCTTACACTGCGAATTATTGCATGTCTTTTGAATAACGCAAGGTCGCAGGGTCTTTTTAGGGTGAATCTGAACTGTTTCTAAATTTTGTTTCTATCTTGGGCAAAGCGTGGTAGAATTGTTAGGAGTGGAACTTTCAAGGTTCCTCTGTAGTCATACTGAACGCTAGGAGGCGAAATATGAAGAAAGCTATGGTTTTCCTGCTTGTCCTGGTTTGCTGTGTTTCTGTCTTTGCACAGGCACAGGCCGAGTCGGACAACAAGACCATTACGATGTGGGTCAGCGGAGCTGGTGCACAGGTCGATGCAATGAAGGCTGCCGTTGAGGCATTCGAGGCCCAGAGCGGCTACACTGTGGAGTTCTCGGCTCCAGGCGAGACATACGAAGAGCTCATGAAGACGAAGATGGCCGCAAACGACCTTCCAGATGTATTCGACACCCATGGTTGGTCCGTCGATAGATACGGCGAGTACCTCATGCCGGTGAACGATTTGGATTTCTTTGCAAACGTAAGCCGTCAGATAATACCTACGATCTCCAACGAAAAGGGCGAGGCTTTGGTCCTTCCTTTCGACATGGACCTCACAGGCATAGTCTACAACGAGGATGTCCTTGCAGAGGCTGGCGTGGATGTCGATTCCATCAAGACATGGGCCGATTTCGAAGCCGCTTGTGAGAAGGTCAAGGCCATTGGCAAGACCCCTGTCACACTTGGCGCCTCGAACGGCTTCACGGTTGGTTGGCTCTATGACCGCATCGCCCCAAGCTTCTACATCACAGACGAGGCCAACAGCAAGGCAGCCGATCTCAAGAACGGTGTCTTTGACGAAACCATCTGGGCCTCCATCTCCGCAATGATCGACAGATGGGTGTCCAAGGGCTATTTCAATGCCGATGTCGTTACGGGTGACTTCGTTGGAGACATCACCGCCATGGCTACGAATCAGGCTGCCTTCGACTTCATTCAGAACGTTGCAATCATGATGGCTGGTGGAATCAATGCAGATGCACATCTTGGAATGATGCCTATCCCTTCCAACAGCGCTTCGGATGAGCCAACCCTCATTTCCGGCGAGAACGTAGCTCTTGGAATCTGGAAGGATACAAAGGCGAAGAAGGGCGCAATTGAACTTTTGAACTATCTTGCACAGCCTGAAGTAGCTGCAACGATCGCCGCTGCAACGGGAAACGTTCCAGCCCTCACGAATGTGAAGCTTGACCTTGGTGCCGTCCAGAAGTACATAGACAAGCATGCCGCAGTCGAAGCCTACAACTACTTTGACAGAGACTACTGCCCAAGCGGTCTTTGGGATGTGATCTGCGCTGCAGGTCAGGAAGTCCTTGCCCAGAAGCCAAACGCTGTCCAGAACACTGCAAAGCAGGTAAAGGACAGTTTCGACGCCCTCTATGGCAATTGATTTTCCTTTTTTGATTTGATCCGATTGGGGCCGCCTTGCCACTTGGTTTGTGGTGACGGCGGCTCTTTTGCTTTGTTTCCTTTTGTAAGTTTTTGCAATCTGACATGAAAAAAAGACTAGATACAATAAACCTTTTCTATGTGCCGGCTCTTATTCTGTTTGCACTTTTCGTAATATATCCCTTCTTCAAGGGAGTGTACCTCTCGTTCACGAACTGGAACGGCTATTCACGGTCGTTCAAGATGATAGGTCTCAAGAACTATGTGAACCTGTTCAAGGACAAGAACGTCCATAGGGCGTTCGCCAACACTTTGGTGTATGGCGTTGGAAGCACCGTCATTCAGAATGTCCTTGGTGTTCTCCTTGCCGTTTTCCTCAACAAGAAATTCCACGGGCGTTCACTCGTCCGTACTGTGATATATCTCCCTGTCATGATAGCGCCTCTCATCATGGGGTACGTCATGTACTTCTTCTTCAACTACAACCGTGGAGCCATAAACGATGTATTGAAGCTCTTTGGCGCTGCACCTGTGGATTGGCTTGCCAATGGAAATCGTGCTGTTTTCATCCTTACCTTGGTGAATTCCCTGCAGTTCGTTGGAATCTCCATGGTCATCTATCTTGCGGGTCTTCAGAACATTCCGTCCATGTACTATGAGGCGGCCGAGATAGACGGCATTGGAGTGGGGCAGAGGTTCTTCTACATAACACTGCCGCTTCTTATGCCAGCCATAACGTCATCTGTGACATTGAACCTGATAGGCGGTCTCAAACTGTTCGATGTAATCTCCGCATTGACAGGCGGCGGTCCCGGTTATGACACCCATTCACTGTCGACCTTGATCCACAAGTACTACTTTGGCGGTGAACGTGCAGGATATGCTTCCGCAATAGGATTGGTGTTCTTCGTATTCATAATGATAGTCAGCAATGTCGTGGTCAAGGCGTTGCAAAGAAGGCAGGTGGAGCTATGAGAGATGTGTCTTTGAATGTCTCGTTGGGAAAAAGGGCTGTCCGGGCATCTTTGCTGCGCATACCTGTTGTACTTGTGATCCTTGCAGTTTTCCTGTCTCCATTCTGGATCCTTGCAACCATTTCGTTCAAGCCAGTGTCCGATGTATCCTCCTACTGGAAGTTCCCTTCCCAGCCAACGCTTGCAAACTTCGCCACCGCCATCTCCAAGGCCGGCATCTTTGGAGCCATTGGCCGTACCGCCCTCATAACGGTGTTCGTTGTTGTCCTTGAAGTTGTCGTCAGTTCATTTGCGGCCTATCCTCTTGCCCGCAAATGCTCGCGATTCAACAGGGTCGTCCAGGCTTTCGTCCTAGGGGTAATGATGGTTCCACCATTGAGCATCCTCGTTTCATTGTATTCCGTCATAGTCGATATGAACGGTGTGAATTCATACTGGGCGGTGATTCTGGTTCTTTTGACATATCAGCTGCCGCAGGGTATCTTCCTCTATACGAACTTCATACGCTCCATCCCCCGTGCTTTGGATGAGGCCGCCACCATAGACGGGTGCGGTCCTGCAAAGACCTTCTTCCATATAATACTCCCGCAGCTTACGCCTGTGACGGCCTCCGTCGTGATTCTGTCCAGTGTGAACTGCTGGAACGACTTCCAGTTTTCACGCTACATCCTTCAGGCCTCACGCATGAACACTGTGACCTTATCTATCTCGCAGTTCTTCTCGCAGACTTATATTGACCTGAACACCGCTGCAGCCTGTGCAATGCTGGCGATAGTTCCGGTTGTGGTGTGTTTTCTGGCGTTGCAGAAGTACTTTATTCAAGGGATGATCGACAGCTCCATCAAGTGACTCTTGGTCTTTGAGTCGTCTTCATCGTCGCTGCGCTCGGGTCGTACAACAAGTACTGCCCCTCGCTTGCATCCTTGAATACGGCTCAAATACCTGCGAGTCAGACTTCTTGTTATTTGCGCGGTCTACTTTGTTGAGGTGTGCGAAAAAAACGTTTTTTCACTCGTTTTCGCATACATTTGTGCGAAAAATGATGTTTTTTGAAGAATTTCGCACACCATATAGGTTGAGAATGTCTTACTTGTGGTTCTTGGACGTTTTTGGATGTTTTTGGATGTTTTTGGATGTCCTGGCAATGGTGAGGCTCAGCGGTATCGGTCTGTGTCCAGGCCTTCCAGCTTGAGGAGGGATGTCTTGAGGTGGATGCCGCCTTGGTAGCCGGTGAGTCTGCCTTTTGCGCCCATGACCCGGTGGCAGGGGACGATGATCGAGACGGGGTTGCTGCCAACGGCTCCGCCTACGGCCTGCGCGGACATCTTGGCCTTGCCTGTCTGCGCTGCGATTTCTTTGGCGATGTCGCCGTATGTGATGGTCGTGCCGTATGGGATTCTCTGGAGGATGTGCCAGACTGCGAGTTGGAATGGGGTGCCATTGAGCTTCACTGGTGGCATGAACGGCGGTTCTTTGCCAGTGAAGTAGATGTCGAGCCAGTTGCATGTTTGCTGTAGGATTGGGTCTGTCGTCGAGGGTCCTGTTTCCCGTGGGTTTTCGTCTTTTGGGATGTCTGTTCGCTGGCCTTCGATCCAAAGGCCTGTCAGGGCTTCTCCATCGCTTTCAAGCGTTATCGTTCCAATGGGTGATGTGTAGGTGCAGGTGGTGGTCATGGGTTCTCCTTGGATGGTGGTTCTCATCAACACGATACTGGGTGTCTTTCGATGGTTCTATACGAAAAAAGGACTTCAAAACGAAGTCCTTTTCCTTTGCTTTGAGCGGACAGGGGATCGAACCCTGGACCCGCAGATTAAGAGTCTGCTGCTCTACCAGCTGAGCTATCCGCCCGATGCAACGGAACATTAACATTTTTGTGCGTTTTGCGCAATACCTTGGTATGTCTTTTTTTGTTTGTTGGATATTGTGTTGTACAAAAGGACTTCATGGGGGTAGAATCGGCTTGAATGGAGGCGATGCATGAAGTCTTTGCTGGATGACGACGCTGTCTTATCCCTTTCACATCTCAAGCCTAACCTTGTTGAGTTCTGGAATTCACTCAAGGCGTATCTCTATCCTGAGCTGTTCGAAATGCAGGATATGTCTCTGAATACGAGGCTGGATTGCACCAAATCCCTTCTCTGCTCATGTCTAAGTTTCGTACAGAAGGATGATGCCTGCAAAGAGACTGTATCCAAGTTTTTTTCATGCATAGATGACATTGAGGCCATCATTGAGACCGATATCATTGCCGCTTACGAAGGTGATCCCGCTGCTGAAAGCAGGGAGGAGATCATCCTTTCATATCCTGCATTCGAGGCCATTGGGATATACAGGATAGCCCATCAGCTGTTCATGATGGGGATTCCTTTGCTGCCTAGGATGCTAGCAGAGTATGCCCATGCCCAGACGGGCATTGACATACATCCTGGAGCAATCATAGGCAGCCATTTCTTCATAGACCATGGAACAGGTGTCGTGATAGGGGAGACTACGGTTATAGGCAGTCATGTGAAGATCTACCAAGGGGTGACCCTTGGAGCGAAGAGCTTTGAGTTCACCAAGGAAGGTGAGATGATCCGTGGCCGTAAGCGTCATCCCAATATTGGCGACAACGTGATAATATACTCGGGTGCGACGATTCTGGGTGGCGACACCTCGATTGGCGACGGTTGCATCATTGGCGGTAATGTATGGCTTACACATTCGGTCGAACCCAACAAGACAGTCATAGCCGCCATGCCAGAGACATTGAGTCGCAGCAACAAATGAGGCTTGAGAGCAACTTTCAAAACTCCTTCATGTGTCCTGGCCATGCCCTGCACGGCTGGAACCCGGCCTTCAGCAACTTCACAATACACAAAGTATTGTCTCAGCTGCTTCAGGCGGCTTCCATCTCGGCAATCCATGTCCAATCCGCACAAAGCATAGTTTTGAAAGTTCCTCTTCTAAGGTTTTAAGGACGTATTGAAATGGCGACTTCAGTGGATTTCATAGAATATGTGTGCGACCAAGTTCGTGGTGGCACGAACTGCGAGATACGATACAAGAAGATGTTTGGCGAATACATGGTATATGCCAACGACAAGCCTGTGCTTCTTGTCTGCGACGACACTGTTTTCGTAAAAGTCCTCCCTGCAACGGAAGCTCTGCTTACAAATGCAGACAAGGGGCTGCCGTATGATGGTGCCAAGGAGCACTTAGTGCTGGACATAGAAGACAGGGAGCTTTCCTGCAAAGTGGTGGAGGCTCTTGAAGCCATCACCCCTGTTCCTCAAAAGAAGAAAAGGTAGGAATTCGCCGAAAGTTCAACTGTCGCAAAATTTGAGACGTTTGAAAAACATAAAGAAAGGTCAGTTGTCAAGGATTTCTTTACAACCACTCAGCGTGATATCAAATTCTGGCAAGGGCTCGACTTGTGGTGCTCGCAGGGCGAATCGCACCTACAGGCTGGCTCCGCTTCGGATGTTCGACGTCTCGCATCCTCATACCGCGGAGCTTCGAACCCACTGAGCCTTGGCTAAAGACAAAGAAACCAGTTACTCACGCAACTGGTCCCTTTGTCTTGCGCCCGGCAGGGCTCGAACCTGTAACCTGCGGATTCGAAGTCCGACGCTCTATCCAATTGAGCTACGGGCGCATGTGGTTGTCTTCGAAAAAAGATACAAAAAAAGGGTGGAAGACGGGGCTCGAACCCGCAACAACCAGATCCACAATCTGGGGCTCTACCATTGAACTACTTCCACCATTGTTCTACTGACTTGTGTAATATGCCGTAAGAGCGAAAAAAAGTCAATGAGTTGCTTTTGTTCCGCTGCACTTTGCAACCACGCATGTCGTATGCCAATCAAGTGGCGCAGCGCACAGTGTGGAGATGAGTTCCTTCTCGATCTTCTCAAGTTGGGAGGACGTCATATCTGGAACGACCTTCATCAAAGCCGGCTCATAGCTTTTCTTCATCCAGCGGGTTACGTCCTGTGGCGTGGCCACCCTTGATTCATTGAAGCGGTAGTCCTCGACATCAACGGAATCGAAGCGTGAACGCAGCAGTGCAACCAACTTGTCTTTGGAACGGTATGACTTGTAGATGTCTTCCTCCGCTTTCAATAGCATGTCCTGAAGTGGGCCCATGTGTATGAAATCCGATATCCTTGAAGCTTCCTGTACCATCGTTTCGCACAACACCATTTCGCCTCCCGGAGCCATGCGACCAGCAACGGCATCAAGTATGGACTTTGCAACAGAATCTGTTCCTTCACTTGCTGGCAGTATGTTCCTAGCCATCACGTGTTCGAACAGAACACCGTTCTCGACAATGCAGTCCAAACCTCCAATGGCCGCTTCAATGTCCTTCTCGCAGACAACTACAGGTGCCGAGATAGCGTTTGCCGCATCAAGGGAGTCTACGTAGTGTGAGATGTACGCTTTCTCTTCTGGTTTCTTGACGGCAGCGACCACCAATCCTTCAGGTGTTCTTCTGAACGCCTCCCATACCAACAGTCCGTGGCCGGCGTTCAGCACCAAAACCCTGTCGGACCTGACGAATGAGGTCTTGGAGAACATAAGAGCCCTTAGATCCTCCAATGCCTTGCTGCGACCACCAACTGTGCGCCTGAGCCAAATGTCCCGGCCTTTGTCGCCTGGCGAGAACGTGAGGTTTTCTGGAAAGGCGTCAACATCCACGCTTTCCAGCTGAATCTCCCTGCGTCTGTTGACTTGGTCCGCTATGTTCTTTTCGTACCCAAGATTGCCAACGTGGTAGAATACCTTGCCTTGAAGTTCGTTTGGCAGGTACTGCTGGGCCACCCAGTGGTCCTGATATGCATGCGGGTACATATAGCCTTCGCCATGGCCAAAGCCCTTGGCGTCACGGCTTGCATCCCTCAGATGGTTTGGAACCTCCGCAGCAGCGGCTTCCTGTTCAACGCTCTTCAGAGCATCGAAGAAGCCCATTGCGCTGTTGCTCTTTGGTGCGGTTGCAAGGTAGAGGGCTGCGTGGGTGAGGTGGTAGCGGCCTTCAGGCATTCCTATCATGTTGAACGCTGCGGCATCGGACTGGACGACGACTATGGCATTTGGGTCTGCAAGTCCAACGTCCTCGCATGCGCTTATCATCATACGGCGGAATATGAAGCGTGGGTCCTCTCCTGCGTATACCATCTTTGCAAGCCAGTACAGTGCGGCATCAGGGTCGCTTCCCCTAAGCGATTTTATGAATGCGCTTATGACATCGAAGTGGTAGTCGCCTTCCTTGTCGTATAGGACTGCCTTGCGTTGGATGCTTTCCTCCGCCGTCTCCTTGGATATGAAAACGGTCTTTCCATCCTCCCCTGTGCGGGGAGTGGTCTCGACCGCCAGTTCCAACGCATTCAAGAGGCTTCTTGCATCGCCCGAGGCGACATCGACCAAATGTTCGAGCGCTCCGTCTTCGAAGGATACATCCAAGCGGCCGTATCCTCTTTCTTTGTCCTTCAATGCCTGCCAGGCGATCTTTGTGAGGTCTTCGCTGGTGAGCGGCTTGAGCTGGAATATTCTTGAGCGGCTGACAAGTGCGGCGTTCACTTCAAAGAACGGGTTCTCCGTCGTGGCTCCAATTAGTATGAAGGTTCCGTTCTCGACCCATGGAAGAAGTGCATCCTGCTGGCTTTTGTTCCATCTGTGGACTTCGTCCACGAAGAGTATTGTGCGTTTGCCGTATAGATCCAGCCTTTGCTTGGCTTCCTGAATCTCGTCCCTCAGCTCCTTCACTCCTGACAAGACCGCGTTTATGGTGGAGAAATGGCTCTTCGTGGTGTTTGCAATCACCCTTGCAAGGGTGGTCTTCCCCGTACCTGGCGGGCCGTAGAAGATCACGGATGAGAGTTGGTCCGCCTGTATCGAACGTCTTAGCAGCCTTCCGGGGCCAACGATATGGTCCTGGCCTATGTACTCGTCAAGGGTCCTTGGTCTCATGCGGTAGGCGAGCGGCTGGGATTTGGTTTCAATGCGCGAACTGTCGAACAACTCCATGGCATGGATTATACCCAAAGGGGGCGCGATTCACAAGGATTGGCCTTTAGGATATCGGTCTAAAGCAATCTCAGGGACATCGGCCTTGGGCGGGCGGTCCCAATCGTGCCGTCTGCTAGTCCAGTCCAAACACCTTGGCCACAGTGGGGTCTGCGTTGGGGTCCGGGGTGGTCCTGAGAAGCGTCTCGGAGGCCTTGAGGTCCTCGAAGTAGAGCCTGACTATGTACGTGGCCATGTCGTCCACGAGGTCCACATCCTCCAAAGTCGGATTCTCCTCCCCATACAGGGCCTTGCGGGTCCTCGTCCACGCATTGTACTGCGCCGCCACCTCGTCCCATTTGGTGAGGTCGGCACCCTTCAAAGTCGTCTTCACGTAGGACAGAATCGTCTTTCCATAGACCGATTCCATTGTAGTCGCTGCGCTGAAGTCGCTCTCACGGACCATTTCCTGCGGGTCGTCGAACTGGATGTCCTTTGCAAGTGAGGTCACATACGTCGTGAAGCCTTCGAACCAGTCCAAGGTATAATGGCTCATGGACTGCGTCCATTCGTTGAGTAGTCTCTGGATACCTGGAATTTCGTCTGCGTGCTGCAGTATGAAGCTGAGGTCGTCAGATAGAAACGTTTGGGTTTCCGTTATCCTGAAGAACAGTTTGGACATGGTTTCTTCATTGGCTTTGTCAAGGACGTAGTGCAGGGCGTAGTCGCATTCCTCCTGCGACCCGTTGAACGTTGTCGTTGTGGTGCATGAGACTGCAAGGGATACGACCAGCATTGCCACTGTAAGTACAATGGCTGCGATTTTGTTGCTTGGGTTTTTCCTTCGTGCGATGCGTCTTCTGCTCATAGTTCAATGATACCATTGCAGCCTGTTTTTGCAAACTGCGCTGTAGGTTGGACTGCGAACTGAGATGCGAACCATGGTGTGTGGGGAAAGTCCTCTATGGAGAAGTTATAGGGGAAGCCGCTGGAGAAGTCGTTGGAGAAGCCGTTCTTAAGGAAGGCCTGAACGCATCCTTGCTGGTTCTGAAATGCCATTCCAACACATGTGAGCTGCAGGTGTTGGTTTTTGTGTTGCTCCGTGTTTTGGAGATTTTCCGAACAATACAGTTGGTCTCCTTCTATTGGATGCCCCGTCCATGCAAGGTGGGCCCTTATCTGGTGCCTGAATCCTTTTGTGATTGTGCACAGAAATACATTTTCACCTTTGGCTGTCAAGCCGTTTCGCTTTGCAAGAGTGGTGTACTCTTGTTTTGGTTGAGCCTTCTTTGGGTCTAGGGTTGGACGTACCTGCCTTGCTCCTGGTCCATATGGTCTGAAATAGCTTGTTATGGTGATTATGCTGTCATTTTCATTGATATTCATGCCTTTCAAGGCATCGTTTTCGATGGTTTTGGCGGTGTAGTATTTTTCGAAGAGGTCTTTTTGCTGTGCTCCTTGCATGTAGTCATAGAAGGACTGGTTCTTTGCGAACATGACCATGCCGCTTGTGGCCGTGTCCAGTCTGTGGATTGCTCCGCCTTCCCAAGGGTTCTTGCCGTGGACATCCATTACCTGAGAGGCTGTGCTGGCTGCACACCAAAGCAACGTTTCGTTGAAGTCGTCCTCATCGACTTGTTTTTTCAGTGGGACGGTTGCAAGTCCATGGGGTTTTTCCATGATGATGAACGAGGGACATTCATAGAGCAGCCTTGGCATGTGGTTCATGTTTCTGAGAATAACTGCAAAGGAACGTTTGGTCTATGGTGGAGACCTTTGTGGGTTCTGTTTTTGTGTTCGTTTTGTGTAGTTTCCATAGTTTGTACTGCGAAGCTTTGGCTTTTGCTTGACTTGAAACTCTTTTTGCATGAAATTAGGGGCATGAATAGAGAAAACACACTTTCAACACCAAGGGCCAGGGTCAACGGCCTTCTCAAAAATGTCTATCTGTGGATGACGGCGGGTCTCGCCTTGACCGGCATTGTATCATATGGAGTTGCCAGCAACGAAAGGCTCATTGTCTCGCTGTACAGTTCTGGGATTCTGTTTGCCGTGATAATCGCACAGTTTGTGCTTGTGTTCGTATTGTCCGCTCGTCTAGAGCGCATGTCCACTGGAGCTGCCGTTGGTTCGTTCATAGCCTATTCCGTGCTCAATGGAATCATGCTCAGCTCTGTGTTCATTGCATATACTTCAGTTACTGTGACGCGTGCGTTCTTCACAACGGCCCTCATGTTCGCAGGAATGAGCCTCTATGCCATGTTCACGAAGAAAGACCTTTCAAGTTGGGGTTCCGTCCTTCTTATGGCGATTTGGGGTATTCTCATTGCATCCCTTGTCAATATGTTCTTCCGAGCTGAATCCATCTATTATCTCATCAGCATTGCAGGGGTTGTAATCTTTGCAGGCCTTACTGCATGGGACACCCAAAAGCTCATGAGAATCAATGATTCCTACGGCTATGACATGGATGAAGCGTCGTTCGTCAAGCTTTCAATCATTGGAGCTCTATCACTGTACTTGGATTTCATCAACATATTCCTTTATCTGTTGAGGATTTTTGGTTCTTCACGTTCCAACAGGAACTAGGTGGGATTGAGCCAAGGCGTACAAAGGTTCTAAGAATCTCTCTTTAGACTTTTAAACGAGAAAAACAGCATAAAAGTCTAATGATTAGACTTTTTGGTTGAAAAACCCACTGAAAAGTCTAAACTGTATCTATGATGGACATATTCGAAACCCTCCAAGGAAAAATGGATGAGCTGGAAGCCTTGACTCTGGATCTGCAGAAGCGTTTGAATGACGCTCCTGCAGGAGTTCTTCTTTCAAAGACCTCCAACGGACATCAAAGCCATTACCTGAAGTGCGAAGGCAAGGCGACCCTCGAATACCTAGGAAAGGACAAGGAACCTCTGATCAAGGCCCTCTCACAGAAGAAGTACGACCAAGGGCTGCTGAAGGTCGCTGCAAGGCAGAAGGCTGAGCTCGAAAGGACGTTGGAGAGGCTTTCGAAAGGGAAGGGGCCAAGGACGCTCGACGACGTGATGTCCACAATGCCGGAGTCGCTGAGACAGTACATAACGCCAGACCCCGCAACCGACGAAGGCTTCATAGCCATATGGAGCAAGCCGTCTCCAAAACGCTTCTACAAGGGCGACGTCCCAAAGGAGTCCCCTCACTACACCATGAGGGGCGAGCATGTCAGGTCCAAGAGCGAGATACTGATAGCCGACAGGCTGTACTGCAGAGGGGTTCCGTACCACTACGAGCTTGCATTCTCTCCGAACGAGGGCGTGTCCATAAGGCATCCGGACTTCACCGTGCTTAACACGAGGACGCTTGAGGAGTTCTACTGGGAGCATCTTGGAAAGATGGACGACCCCAGGTATGCGGTGACATCGAAGGAGAAGGTGGAGTGGTTCGCCGCCTACGGCATAGTGCCGGGCAGGAGGCTGATAGTGACCTTCGAGACCTCAACGAGTCCTTTGAATACAAAGTATGTGGACAAGCTCATTGAGTTGTATCTAAAATAGGAGAAATTTAGAACTAGAATTCAACATCCTCTGTAGTGTCTGGGTTGCCGCCGTATTGCTCGGTCATGACTCCTTCAGGACTTTCTCCTGGTTTGCTTGTGACTATCTCTATGCGGCGCTCCACCTTCGAAAGCTCGCTGTCTATGGAAGAGGCGAGCTCCATTCCTTCTTCGTAGAGGTCAACGGCTTTGAGAAGGTCCGTGGAGGGGTCCTGCAGGGTCTTTGATATATTCTCAAGCTTATCGAGCTTTTGTTCGAATGAGAGGTTGTCCGTCTTCTTCGTTGCCATTTTCATTTCTCCTTTGCATTGTTTCCAGCTGAAGAGGCTTTCGCTGCACTGGTTTCAGTTCTTTTCACAACGGCTCCAATCCGCCCGTTTGCCAACCTGATGTCTACTTCCGCTCCTGCATTTACAGTCAATGCATCCTTGACTACCTTTCCATCTGCGGTCGTCACTAGCGCGTACCCTCGTTCGAGCACTTCCAACGGAGACAGCGCCTGCATCTTGTGCGTGAGCATTTCAAGACGGGATTTCCTAGCGGAGACAATCCCTGACACTCCAGTTTTCAATGCCGACACTCCGTAGTCCAACCTCATGCGGTTGTGCGCCAAACGGCCTTCAAGTTGTTTTCCAGCATTTGCAGGGGAGAACGCAGCAACACGCAGGCGCACAGCAGAGACTCGTGATGACATGCTGTCCATGAGAGAGCGGCGCAGCTTCTCCACAGTTTCCTTCTGGTCCATGGCGTTTTCGCACACAAGTTCGGCCGCTGCAGATGGGGTGGGGGCCCTCAGGTCCGCCACGTAGTCGCTCAACGCCCAGTCTATTTCATGGCCTACAGCCGATATCACTGGAATATCGGATTCATGGATCGCCTCTATCACGCAGTCTTCTGAAAATGAGAGCAAATCCTCTATGCTTCCGCCTCCACGGCCTACTATCATTACAGGAGCAAGCAGGAAGTCGTTGACCTCCCGTATCCTTGCTGCAATCGAGGCCGCAGCACCCGGCCCCTGTACGGTTGCAGGAAGTATTATTATGTCCATTGACGGGTTTCTTCTGCCGGTTATCTGAAGTATGTCCTGCAACGCCGCTCCCGTTGGACTTGTAATGACAGCCACCCGTTCAGGGTGCTTTGGAAGAGGTTTCTTGCATGAAGCATCGAAGTAGCCAAGTCCTGCATAGTGACGCTTGCGCTCCTCCAGCATCGCAAGGATATCGCCTTCTCCAAAGGGATCCATGGATGTGCATATGAGGCTGTATGTTCCACGGGGTTCGTAGACGCTGAGGCTCCCTTTCACCACAACGCGCTGTCCGTCTTTTGGGATGAATCCAACCCTATGGATGTTGCTTCTCCACATGGCACAGCCAATGACAGACCCGTTGTCCTTGAGGGAGAAGTACCAGTGTCCTGTGGATGCAGGCTTGAAGCCTGAGACTTCGCCCTCGACCGTTAGGTTGTAGAACGAGCCTTCAAGGGTGGTCTTGATTATGGAGGTTAGCTCGCTGACGGTGAGTCTTGGGACGGAGTCCAATCTATCAGGCATTGGTTCCTCCTTCATCGTTGGCATTGTTGTTGGAATCGCCGTTGGCTTTGGAGTCATCGAAGTCGCTGAAGTCTTTGGTTTCAGTGGCACCTGAAGGCTTCTTTGCTGCATTTTTCGCATCTTTCCTTCGTGCAAAGGCTATCGTTGTTACTGCTCCCGCTACCGTAAGTACGCTACCCACCACCACGAATGTTGCATTGGAAAGTGCATAGAAGCCTTTGATGAGCCATGAGGCAAGAAACCCTCCGACGGCTGCCGTTTCAATGCATAGATATGTCCTGAACATGAGGATTCCAATCAGTACAAGTGCGACTGCGTATGCGGCTATGAGTCCTATGAACATTCCATGGGATACATCTGGTGATATGTATAGTCCGCAGGCAAGCGGTATTGCCACGAAAAGCGAAGATGCGATCTCATATGCCTTTGCAGGCAGTTCTGCAAGGAATATCGTGGTCAATGCGGCTATCATTGGAACAAGCAGCTTGAGTATGGTCTCCCACCATACATGGGTGGTTTTCAGGAGTCCAATCATAGCGGGGAAGCCAATTCCTTCCAGGGTCGCTTCGTCGAAGGAGCCTTCCAAAAGCATCGTTAGGAGAAACAGAGCTCCAAAAGCAACCAAGGCTGCGTTGCGGACATAGAGGTATGGCTTCTCTTTCAATCTGTAGCTAGAAAAGCATAGGAGAAGTCCCAGTACTGTTCCCAATGTCACGAAAACAACGCTTGTCGCCACAATGCACCTCTTTTTGTTCTACCGTTCCTTTCTATCACAGAAGACAAAAAAAGGGCAGTCCCAAAAAAGAAGACTGCCCGCTTTACTCAATTGCTGTTGTGGGGATTACTCCTCAACGATTGCACCTACTGGGCAAACCGCTGCACATGTTCCACACTGAGCGCATGTGTCCTGATCGATGACGTAGATGTCGCCCTCTGAGATTGCTCCAACTGGGCACTCACCTGCACATGTTCCGCATGCTGCACAAGCATCTGTGATTCTGTAAGCCATTTCGCTTCTCCTTTTTACGAATCGATACCGCAATGATACATACGAAGGGCTGCTTGGTCAATTGGTTTTGGCTTGGCAGATGGTTAAGATGTCCTTATAATGGTTAGAGTTATCTAACCAAAGGCGGAGCACAAGGATATCGGTCTGAACAAGGCTCATTGCCGTGTCCGTGCACCATGAAGCAATCTTGATTCTGTGGCCTTTTGGGCTGTATGATGCCCCGTATGAAGAATCTAGTTCTTGCTGAGAAGCCGAGTGTTGGAAAGGAGCTTGCCCGCGTGCTGGGGTGCGTGAACAGGGGCAAGTATTTGGAAAGCGATGACTATGTCGTGACGTGGGCCTTGGGGCATCTTGTCACGTTGTGCCCGCCTGATTTCTATGGGGCCGAATATAGACGTTGGCAGCTGAGGGATCTCCCAATCCTGCCAAAGAAGCTTGAGACCATGGTCATAGACAAGACCAAGGATCAGTTCGAGATTGTCAAGCATCTTCTTGACAGGGAAGACGTTGGCGGTGTAATCATTGCAACTGATGCCGGACGTGAAGGCGAGCTTGTCGCACGCTGGATACTCAAACAGGCCGGCTGCACGAAGCCTGCACAGCGTCTTTGGATAAGCAGCCAGACGGACCTTGCCATACGCCAGGGCTTTGCCAATCTGAGGCCTGCAAGCGACTACGACAACCTCTACGCCGCCGCAGAGAGTCGCTCGTACGCAGACTGGTACGTGGGGTACAACGTCTCACGCGCCATGAGCTGCCACTTCGACACACGCCTCAGCGCAGGTCGCGTCCAGACTCCCACGCTTGCCCTCATAACCTCACGCGAGGACGAGATAGAGGACTTCTCAGGAAGGTTCTACTGGACCATCAAGGCCGATTTTGGCGTTTTCAAGGCTTCATGGTATTCTCCTGAGGATTCGTCCGGCGCAGCAAGCACCATAAGGATTCCCGACGAGGCTACAGCAAACGTTTTGGTTGATAAGCTCAAGGGTGCAAAAGGTGTGGTAAAGAGCCTCAAGGAGGTTCCAAAGAGTGAAAAGCCACCTCTTGCATACGATTTGACTGAGCTCCAAAGGGATGCAAACAACATACTTGGGTTCTCTGCAAAGGAGACGTTGGACACTCTCCAGCGCCTGTATGAGGTTCACAAGATCGTGACCTATCCTCGTACCGACAGCCGCTACATAACGGCGGACATCGTTCCTACCATTCCGGACCGCCTCATGGCCTTGACCGCAACGGGTTTCTGGATGCGGGCTTCAAAATACATGAAGAGCGGTTTCAGGTCCGACCTGTCGCACCTTGTAAACGATGCAATGGTCAGCGACCACCACGCACTTCTCCCAACGGAGCAGAAGGTTGACCTCACGAAGCTTTCCAACAACGAAAAGGCCCTGTGGGAGCTCATCGTAACCCGTTTCATGGAAACCCTTTCAGACGACTACGAATACAAGACGACAACACTTGAGGCCGATGTCGCAGGCGAGCGCTTCATTGCAAGGCTCACCGTTCCAGTCTCCCAAGGGTGGCGCGATGTCGCCCGCGACATTGGAAAGCGATCCGCTGCACCTGCCGACGACGATGGCGACGATGAAAGCGGTCTTGCATCCTTGAACGAGGGCTCTGAGCTTGAGATTCGTGATGTGGTTCTCAAGCGCAATTCCACTTTGCCGCCAGACCGCTACACTGAAGCGGATCTCCTGTATGCAATGGAACATGCAGGACGCCTCGTGGACGATGTCGAGCTCAAGAAAAGGCTTGAAAACGGTCTTGGAACCCCTGCAACGCGTGCCGATATAATAGAGAAGCTCATCCAGAACAACTGCATAGAGCGCCGTGACAAGGAGCTTGTGCCTACGGCCAAGGGGCGTGAACTTGTACGCCTCGTGCCTGCACAGCTCAAGAGTGCAGAGCTTACCGGCAAGTGGGAGCAGAGGCTCTTTGCAATCTCCAATGGAGAGGAGAAAGAGTCCCAGTTCGTTGAGGACATAAAGAAAAATGCAACGGACCTCGTGAATCAGGTCATCGCAAATCGTGACAAGTTCGATCCAAACCTTATGGGAGACAAGGAGCGTCTCTGTCCTTCATGCGGTTGGCCTATGATGACGGTTCTCGACGAGTACGACAGACCCCATCATGTATGCCAGCGCTTCTCCTGCGGCTATGAGGAGATGGAAGTCAAAAAGCGTGTCGAGGTTGAGCCTGAGGTCGTGGTTCCAACACATGCAAGTGCATCTCCTACCAAGAAGATCCTCGCTGTCGCCACTCCAGGCACTGATGGCAAGAAGCGCATCGTCATAAAGAAGGCCGCTGTTAAGGCTGCTGTTGCAAAGGCCCAGCCTCAGGTCAAGTGGGAGACTGTCATTGAAGTTGTCAAGCCAAGCCACTACAGACCTCCAAGACAGGACTGGGGCTCCCGCGACAGAAGGGACGACAGGCGTGATTGGCACGATGAGAAGAACCGCGATTCAAGACGCAGCGACCGAGGCGATCACTCCAATCGCAGCGACCGCAGGCCTTCCGTGGGCACTGGCTACGGTGCAGGCTTCCACAAGGACGAGGCCAGATTCGCTTCCTCTTCACGTGACAGTGCAGGCGGAACGTTCGCTGACTTCATCCGTGCGTCCGAGGAACGCAAGAGACGCGACGAGGAAAAACGCAAGAAGAAGTAGGTTCTTGGTCTTTTGATGTCAGCCGTTGTCGATGCGCTCAAGCCGTGCAGACAGCACTGTCTTTCGCTGTCTTCTAGGCTGACGTCAAAATACCTGCGAACTGCGTTCTTGGCCTTTGTGAGCATTACATTGGATGGTTTTATGGCTTCCTTTCTTTGAAGGGGGGCCGTTTTTGTATTCTGAAGGGGCCGTTGGGGCTCACTGGGCCTTTGGGGCTGTTGAAGACGGTTGAATCGTGATGGAAATAGAGCGCTTTAGAGTGTGCCTGATGCTACCTGACCGTCCCTGAGCGTGCCGCATTCCTGAATCCAGAGCGTTTTAGAACGGCTGGATAGGTCAGAATGGCTAGATTGACTAGATAGGCTAGAGCGTCCAGTCCGTCTAGAACGGCAGGATTGTCCAGCACTCTCAGCGTTGAGCCTACTTGTTTCTTCTGTACCCTTGTTCGTCCACGTATTCTGGATGGAGGGTGCAGTATGGGTCCTTGTCACCGCATATGGTGTAGTCGCACTTGCAGCCGTTGGCGCATGTGGTTGTGCGGATGAGACGTGCGTGTATGAGCTCCATGCCAGTGAAATCGGGGTTGCACAGGGCTGGCATGACCTCAAGTAGGTCGTGTTCCTTTGCAAACTGGGCCGCAGGGCATTGGGTGAACTCGTAGTAGATTGGTTTCCCTTCTTCATATGGAGCTACATTCATCTTGTAGTCTCCCCACTTGTCGCACTGGCACTTTGCGTTCGAGAACGCCTTGTGAAGGAGTTTCCTGACCCATGGTCTGTTTGCATTGATGAACCTGAGTTTGCTCAGCTTCCTGAAAGAGGGGAGAAAAAGGTTTCCTTCCATGGTCTCTATCTCGGCAAGGCTTGTGACATCCTTGCATACAACGTAGTATGCCATGAGGGCTATGCAGTCGTAGTTTCCGCCCGCACCGTTGTGAAAGTTCTTCTTCCCTCCAAGGTCCGTTCGCCAACCGTTCAGAAATGAGGTGTATTTTAGCTGAACCTTTTCCCATACTGCTTCACATTCCTGCTCAGGGTAGTGGTTTGCTATGGCTTTTTGGATCTCCTTCTTGCATGGCTTGGAGTAAAGAACGTGTAGGTTGCGGTCTATCTTTACGTCTTTGTCCTTCATTGAATCATCCTTTCTTGGAATCGTCTACACGTCCTATGCGCCCTTCATAATCTGTAAGCGCGTCTTCAAGTTCCTTCCATGTGGGATAGCTTGCATCTGCTGCATCGAAGAAGGCCTTCATGTCGCGGTTCAGCGCGCTCATTTCGTCAACTGCATTGAGTGCGTGGTCCGATGCACACACCTTTCCAAGGAACGTCGCGCACATGAGCTTCAGAAACCTAAGGCACATGTCGTGGTATTCCTGGGTTTTGTAGTTCTTATCGGCATCGGGCTTGATGAAGTGGCCGGCCTTTTCTATTGCAGAGTAGCCTTCTATGTTGGCTTGGACGACCTTGTTGAGGTATGGCGTGTTGTGGAGGACTCGGCGTAGTTTGCCGTTCGTTTTGTAGGATGCGAACACGATTGGAAGCACGTATGCGGCATGGCAAAGCAAAAAGTCCTCCATGTTGGGCTCGTATGTGACGTTGTAGCCCGTGCCTGTGAAAGCGTTGGAGACAAGGTCCTGCCATTTGGTGTTGGAACTGTTGGAGTGGCCGTTCGCGGGACCAATCGTAATCTTCTTCATGTCGAATGCGACGACTTCCTTCGATGTACGGTGCCCGGCGCAGGACGCAAACCCAAACAGCACGTTCTTGCTTGGTAGCATCCTCTCATAGACCGATGCCTTTGGATTGTTCCCTATGAAGATGATGTTCTTCGTTTTGTTGGCATTGAGGGTTTCTATGATGGAGTCAAGCTGTGTGTATCTCATTACAACGAAGATGATGTCATACTCGTCGTTGGGGGATAGGTTTTCGATTATCGGGATGCGGACGGTTTTCCTGAACAGCAGCTTGTTTCGTATGACAAGACCGTTTTCTCTAAGGGTTTTGGCCCATTGGCCACGTGCAAGCAAAGTTACGTCCTTCCTTGCTTTGAAGAAATCGTTTGTTAGGTTGCAGCCTAGGACTCCTGCGCCTATGACTAGGATTCTCATGTCGGTTTTTGTCCTCCATGTGGTTAGTATACTCTAACTGCATGGTTTTTGAAAAGGTTTGGTTTGTGTGGGCTCTTTGGGCTTATGGGGCGGTTAGGGCGCTTGAGGGCTTATGAAGGCGCATGTAGACGCATGTGGAAGTGGTTTGTGATGGAAAAAGTGTTGAAATGCAGTATACTCAAGTTATGAACAGGATAATCCTATACCATGGGTCTCCCAATGAAACAATCAACCCGGAATATGGCCTTGGCGATGATAGGCATGACTATGGGAAGGGTTTCTATCTCACTGAAAGCATCGATTTGGCAAAGGAATGGGCTGTATGCAGACCAAACGAGACAAATGGGTGGGTCCACAAGTTTGAATTGGACACTAGCGGATTGAACATTGTGGATTTCCAAAAGCATGATGTCCTTTGCTGGTTGGCGGAGCTCATGAAACATAGAGATGCTTCCGATTCGAAGCGGTATCGTGTGCTATCCGAGAAGTTCATTGCAAAGTATGGATTGAACACCAGTGAGTGCGATGTTTTGAAAGGTTGGCGTGCAAATGCTTCTTATTTTTTCATTGCAAAAGAATTTGTAAGAGACAATGTAGATGTTGACATACTTGAAGAGCTGCTTTCTCTTGGGGGTTTGGGGATTCAGTATTGCATCAAGTCAAAACTTGCATATTCGCAGTTGAGGGAGCTTCCTGATGGTTTGATTAATGTTGACTATGCTGAGTTCAACGGCAAGTACAACCAACGTGATGTCGCCGCAAGGAAGAATATGCGCGACCTTGTGAATTCCGACAGAAATAAAGTTGTCAATGTGTTCAGTACGTTGCTTGAGAGGTAATTGATATGGGAGCGTATGCAGAAGCATATCTGAATGATGTTGTAGAAAACCAAGGGAAGCTGTTCGACTACGTTTCACAACACTATGCAGGCTATGACACAGAAGATTTCATCAATGCCTACATGACAAGCAAGACAAGAAAAAGCATAGATGAAGCCATGGCTTATGTGAATACGATGGATGCTTTTGAACTTCTTGGCTATTTCTTGGAAACCGACAAGTATAGCTTCAAGCCGGGCGAAACCATGGAAGGTTTTTTGCCTGAATGGATGGGTGAATTCTATGCGTATTATCAGTGGTACTACTGCATGCCTAGTTCTGAAGTCGTGGCAAAGGTTCCTGTTTCGTTTCTAAAGAAGGCGTATCCAGGCCTTCATGATTTGGAATTGGAACTTGCTGTAAAGAAAGTTGGCCTAATTTAGAAGTTTTTGCAGGATTTGAAAGACTCTATTTTTGCCAGTTAACGCTACTCTTTTTCAATTTTTATCAAAAAAGGTATTGTTGAGGAACTTTCAAAACTCCTTCATGCGTCCTGGCCATGCCCTGCACGGCTGGAAC
>CAVBWZ010000016.1:0-57110 GCA_963599445.1 Bacteroidaceae bacterium | reverse complement strand
GCCATTGCTTTTTCAAATCCTTGAAATCCCGTGTTGACAGCTTTGAACAAATAAAGAGAGCATGTAGGTCCTAAAGTCAGTTTGACGAAAACGACAAGAGGAACACCACATGCTCATGAACAAGGATATCTCAATCCACCTTTCATGCCAACAGTTCGAATGCAGCCGATTCGACATAAGTGAATCAAAGTCGGTGCTGTTCTTCAAGAGCAGCCGGAGAAGCGACGAGGTGACCTGCCCCTTCTGTGGGGGCAGAGTCCACGTCTACGACAGCGCCTGCACGACACTGAAGGACATGCCGCTGTGGTTCGGGGTTCCTCTGGAGCTTGAAGTGGAGCACCACAGATACAGATGCACATGCTGTGGCAGGAGCTTCAGCGAAGACATATGCATGCGATATCCCGGAACACGGATCACGTACCGTGCGGCCAGATGGGTGCAGGAGCTGCTTCGCTGGAGGCTGCCGGTTTCGGCCGTGCATGAGATCACTGGCTTCCACTGGGACACCATCAGAAGGATCCATGAATCGGCGATGCAGGAGGCCCTTGGCTGGAGACGCAAGGAGCTTCGCGACAAGGACTACAGGCCCAGGTACCTTGCAGTCGACGAGTTCGCCCTGCACAAGGGGCACAGGTACGCCACATGCGTCATGGACCTTGTCGAAGGCGATGTGCTGTGGGTGGGCGAAGGAAGGTCGAAGGCCTGAATGTGATTCTGGACAGCCACAGCAACCTTGCACTCTGCTATGCGATGAAGGAGGAGATGTCGAGGCTCTCTTCGAACTCAAGGACCACGACGAAGCCATGCGTGGATGGACGGCATGGTTCGAGGGCGCCAAGGCGAGTGGAATCCCAGCCCTTGTGAGGTTCGCGAGGCTCAAGGAGAAGCGCCTGGACGGGCTTGTGGCACATGCGAGGCACTGCATATCCACAGGCAGGCTGGAGGGGTTCAACAACAAGGTCAAGGTGGCCAAGAGGGTCGGCTACGGCTACCGCAACGAGGACTACTTCTTCACCCTTGTAAGATACCTCTCGATCCCTTCCGTCAGAGGCTCATCCCCCAAGAAAACGTGAAGAGCCAAAAAAACTCCTTTAAAAATGTACTATTTGGGATTCCTAAAAGATAAATAAGCAACCACTCAAAAAAATGAGACCAAGTTTTGAATTATTGCCCCTTCTTAAATGCAAAGAAGGCCACCCGAAGGTGACCTCCAAATGGAAACCTCCAATATCATTGAGAGTTGGAAGGTTATCAAATTAAATCGGTGATTAGTCATCAAAAGCCCTTATAGGACGAACGTAATTATCGCTGTAATTCTCGGTGATGGCAAGAGAACCATAAACACCACTGACTTTTACTATTTTCGCATGTTTTTCGTAGAGACAAGTACTCGACCAGTAATAAGTGTTCTTTTTGAAAGAACCCAAACCATTCTTATAAAGATTTGCATATATAAGATTTAACTCATTTTCACTAGGCAAGAACCAGTCGTCATACACTTTTCCATCTACTGTAATGCTATAATCGGCACATGCTTTCGCGGCATATATCCCTTTTATGTTGCCACTTTCCTTTATATATGCAGATTCTCCCATTGCATTAACAAGCGCTTCAGTATTGGATTTTCCTGCCCCAATACCACCTTGTGTTCCAACTCCGATATTAGAACTTGAGGAGCTAGTTCTATAATATCCAAATGGATATTTTTTATCTAAATCTGCTGGTGCAGCCTCCAAGTAACGCCAAGTGTACATTACTGTCTTCCCGTCAGAATTAACATAAGAAGAAACCTGCGAATTACCGGCATCAAAAAAAACATAGCCTCCTGCAGGTCCTTTACCCCATTGTCCACAGACTGAACACTTATAATTGACATAAGAATGTGCAACCTTTTGAATGGCCTCGGTCTTTGTCTGAGCACACACAGAGCATGCAAAGGTTTTCACTCCTTCTGCAGCACACGACTCCTGCTTTGTAACCTTACCACCATCCCATGTATGGTTGTCCGTTGCACATATGACTTCAGTTCTCGTCCGTCCACATACCGTACAAGTGTATTCCAGCTCCCCTGCAGAACCACAGCTTTCTTGTTTCGTAACAACCCCGGTATCCCAGGAATGGTCGACACTTCCTATGCATTCAATGAAAGCTCTAATAGGACGAGCTCTGAAACTACAATCCCTATCGGAATTGTACTGAGTGTCACTGTCAAAATCCTGGTTCCATACCTTATGGTTGTCAGAGCCCTCGGAACTCGACCAATAGCAGTCACCGGCAAAAGAGCCCAAGCCTTTCACCTTTAAGCTGTCGTACATAAGGGCCAACTCGTCTTTGCTTGGAAGGAACCAGTCGTCATACCTGATACCGTTTGCCACAACGTCGTAATCGTCACAGCCTTTCGCTGCATATATTTCCTTCTCCGCTCCACTTTTACTTGCGTATGCAGTTTTGCCCATTGCCTTTACAAGACCGTCTGTATTGGATTTGCCCGTACCAACAGCACTACCTGTTCCTATTGTTGCATTATCACCGGAATCACTGGTTCTGTAGTAGCCAAACTTGTAAGCAACACCTAAATCTGAGGGTGCTGCTTCAAGGTATCTCCAGCCACATTCTGAAGATGTTAAACCATCGGCATTCCCCGAGTCGTTATCCGCATCACAATCATAGAATACATAGCCACCTGCAGGACCGATTCCCCACAGACCACAACTGGAGCATTTATAGTTGAAATATACATGTCCCGTAGCTGGAACATCCTCTGTTTTTGTTTGTCCACAGACTGTACAAGAATAAGTTTTTACTCCATTCGTAGTGCATGACGCCTCTACTGTAATAATACCACTATTCCACGCATGAACTCCAATTGCTGGGATGCTCTCTGTTTTCGTTTGTCCACAGACTGTACAAGAATAAGTTTTTACTCCATTCGTAGTGCATGACGCCTCTACTGTAATAATACCACTATTCCACGCATGAACTCCAATTGCTGGGATGCTCTCTGTTTTCGTTTGTCCACAGACTGTACAAGAATAAGTTTTTACTCCATCCATGGTACATGTTGCACTAGTCGTAACTTCTCCTTCATCCCAAAGATGATTACCACTTTCTGTGCACTCAGTAAAAGCCCTAACAGGACGAACTCTGAAACTATAGTCCCGATCGATACTATACTGAGTACCATTGTCAAAACCCTAGTCCCACGCTTTATAGCTGTCAAAGCCTTCGGAACTCGACCAATAGTCGAAGCAACCAAAAGAGCCCAAACCATTCTTATAAAGATTTGCATATATAAGATTTAACTCATTTTTACTAGGCAAGAACCAGTCGTCATACACTTTTCCATCTACCGTAATGCTATAATCGGCACATGCCTTTGCGGCATATATCCCTTCGACCCCTCCGCTAGATTTTATATACGTAGTCTTCCCCATTTTCTTTACAAGGGCCTCTGTATTGGTCTTTCCTGATCCAATAGCAGTCTTTGTATTTACATTTGAATTATACCCTGAAGAACTAGATCTATAGAATCCAAAGGGGTAAGCCCTACCTAAATCCGCTGGTGCCGCTTCAAGGTATCTCCATCCGCATTCTGAAGATGTTAAACCATCGGCATTCCCCGAGTCGTTATCCGCATCACAATCATAGAACACGTAGCCTCCTGCAGGACCCATACCCCATAGATCACAAATAGTACATTTATAGTTGACATCAGCATGTCCTGTTGCTGGAATACCCTCAGTTTTTGTTTGATTACAAACCGAACAGATAAAAGTCCTCGCTCCTTCTGTGGTACACGTTTCTTGTTTTGTAACTTTACCACCATCCCATGTATGGTTGTCCGTTGCACATATGACTTCAGTTCTCGTTCGCCCACACACCGTACAAGTGTATTCCAGCTCCCCTGCAGAACCACAGCTTTCTTGTTTCGTAACAACCCCGGTATCCCAGGAATGGTTGACACTTCCTATGCATTCAATGAAAGCCCTAATAGGACGAACGGAATAAGAACCATCTCTATCATTGAACCCTTGAACATTGCTGTAGAAGCTCTGTATCCCCGCAGTAGTGCCGTAGCTACTCTCAGAACTCGACCAATAGCAGTCGCCAACAAAAGAACCCAAGCCCTTCACCTTTAAATTGTCGTACATAAGGGCCAACTCGTCTTTGCTTGGAAGGAACCAGTCGTCATACACTTTTCCATCTACCGTAATGCTATAATCGGCACAACCTTTCGCTGCATATATTCCCTTCTCCGCTCCACTTTTACTTGCGTATGCAGTTTTGCCCATTGCCTTTACAAGACCGTCCGTATTGGATTTACCCGTGCCAACAGCACCACCTGTTCCTATTGTTGCATTATCGTCGGAATCACTGGCTCTGTAGTAGCCAAACCTGTAAGCGCTATCTAAATCCGAGGGTGCCGCTTCAAGATATCTCCATCCGCATTCTGAAGATGTTAAACCATCGGCATTCCCCGAGTCGTTATCCGCATCACAATCATAGAATACATAGCCACCTGCAGGACCGATTCCCCACAGACCACAACTGGAGCATTTATAGTTAACATATAAATGTTTAGTTGTAACGTCAGCTTCGGTTTTTATAATGAAGTTGCAAACAGTGCAGTAAATTGTCTTTGTTCCAGACTCTGTACAGGTAGCTGTAGTTTTAGTTGCCTCAGTATGATTACTCGCATTCTTCTTTGATGAACATCCAGTATTAGTGCATGCAAACCAGTGACCGCTAGCATCACTACTAAGGGTAGGGCTGTATGAATGCGCATTTGAATCTATCGTAATGACTTTGGTGTTTACTGCATCGCACCTTGTACATTTGATTGTGGTAGAGCCTGGTGTGGTACAGGTAGCTTCAATGGTAGTTACAATTCCATTAAAATCATGACCCAATGCTTCAATTACCACTTTTGTAGCATATGCGCAACCTTCACGTGAGCAAGCATCATAGTCTTCATACCCTTCTTCTGTGCATGTTGCTTCTTTTGCTTGATAGTGAAGTGTCAAGCTATGGCCAAGTGCAGGCTTTTCAACATACGTTGAGTAATCACAACTGGAACATTTCTGATAAGCGTCCCAACCTTTTTCTGTACAGGTTGGCTCTTTTACTTCAAAGGTTTGACAATTATGCCCAGTTGCTAAGATACTCTCATTTTTTGCTTCTTTGCACACTGTACAAACATAAGTTTTAACCCCATCCGCAGTACATGTCACTGCAGTTGTCATTTCACCAGAATTCCAAGTATGGCCTATCGCTGGAATATCTTCCTTTGTTGTGTAAGCACAACGTGAGCATGTATTATAGGCATCATAACCCGCTTCCGTACAAGAAGGAGCCTTGGCATTATGAAAAATCTTATTATGTCCAAGAGCCTGTTTTTCTACATAATTTGTTGAGTAATCACAACGGGAACATTTTTGGTAAGCATCCCACCCAACTTCTGTACATGTTTCAGCCTTAGCTTCAATATCATGCATATCATGATCTAAAGCATTGATAGATTCAGCCTGCGTTTGATTGCATACGATGCATGTAAAAGTTCTTATTCCTTCTTCAACACATGTAGGCCAAGTTGTAACTACTCCTGTATTCCATGTATGTTCTTTTAGTACTGGAATACGCTCTGTCTTTGTTTCTTTGCATCCGTTACAGGTGTAAACCTTAACACCTTCTTTAGCACATGTAGCTGGAATTGTAATTTTCCCTTCATCCCACTCGTGAACATGGGGTTCATTGCATCCAACAAACAGAAAAACAGAAATCAGTAATATAGCTAGAAGAAAAAAGACCCCCTTTTCATAATCCCCCCCCTCATTTTTCGACACTTTAATCATACCCCCCCGGCACATTGTCAAGTGAATGCAAGTCTTTCCCTCATTCCTTTTCATTACATCATAAAAATAGGACAAAAAAACCTTCGCAAGGCATCTAAACAAAGCACCTCGTGCCACCATCATCTACTATCGGCAACTTTGAACTACACTAGTATTGAGTCTTATTTGTTGGAGATGGTAAAGTAAAATTAAACGTAGAAATATTAATGAATATGCAAGTTATGACTCCTAAGATGAAGAGCAAGTTGAAAATTGGGAAAACCTTAGCTCTCCACGTTTTTCCTCAGCTATGAACATCCTACTTCTCGGGAATTGAAACCCGACAGTAGAGATTGACACATACTTCACTAAGGGGAAAACCCAAAAGACACTTCACGGAAACGTCTGGAATTGGAAACAGTGGACAGCATCGCCATTGTACATCTAGACAATCTGGACGTTCCGGCCACTCCAGACTATCTAGACACTCCAAAGCGGTCTAACTTTAGTAGAACGGGACGCTCAGGTGCGGTCAGGCACCATCAGGTACACTCAGGTACGCTCTAAAACGCTCTACTTCAACCACGGTTCAACCGTCTTCAAGCGCCCCAACAACCTCAAGGTCAGATGCTTTCTTTCGGTTCCAGTCTACAAATCCACGAACTTTCCGATAAGAACCACAAAAAGGGCTGCCAGCGTATGCCAGCAGCCCCGAACAGAGTCTAAGACTCAAACAAACTTACATGAGCTTGCAGTCCTTGTCGAACTCGATGGTGCCCTTGTAGTTCTTGATAGTTCCACCAACGGTGATCTCGTCGCCTATGGCGAGGTTCTCAACGCCTTCGCCGGAGAGGCGGTAGCACTGAACGACCATGTCGGTGAGGCCGTTGACGACCATGTTGACTGTGATGTTGCCGTACTTCTCGCTGTATGCGCTTGGAATCTCGGTGATGACGCCCTTGAGGACTCTTGCACCTTCAAGAGCAGCGTTCTCTTCAAGAGCATATGCGGCCTTGAGGGTCTTGAGATATGCATAAGCCTTGGCATCGTTCAAGAGCTGGCAGTTCTTGTCGAACTCGATCGTTCCCTTGTAGTTCTTGATTGTTCCCTGGACGACGATTGTGTCTCCAACGGCAAGCTTGTCAACGCCTTCGCCACAGAGTCTGTAGGCCTGGACGGTCCTCTCGTCGCCGACTGGAATCATGTCAACGGTGATGTTGCTGTACTGCTCGCTGTAAGCAGTTGGAATGCCTGTGATGACACCAACAAGGACCTGGGTCTCCGTCATTGCCTCGCCAGCAGCAAGTGCGTAGGCGGCATCAACGACAGCAGTCTGGTCTGGGGTGTAGCCCATGCTTACCATGACAGGCTTGTCGAACTCGATCGTTCCCTTGTAGTTCTTGATCTTTCCATTGACGGTGATCTCATCGCCCACAGCAAGAGTTGCAGCGCCTTCGCCGCTGAGTCTGTAGCACTGGATTATGTTGTCAGCCATTGCACCAACCTGGATGTTGACCGTGATGTTGCCATACTGCTCGCTGTAGGCGGTTGGAATTGCAACGATGACACCCGTAAGGGTAACGGCGTTGTTCATGGCCTCGCCGTCTGCAAGCTTGTATGCAGCAAGGACGATATCCTCCATTGAAGGATCCTTCTGGCCTTCTGGAAGGACGTGCTTGATATCAAGAGTGATCGTCTCGCCAGTTGCAGGATCTGTGATTGTAGCGGTGAGGATGTAGTGAGTCTCTTCTGGAGCAGCCTCGTCTACGTCAATGACGACAACGTGGTTCTCACCAGGAACAGCCTTTACGAGGTCAGTATTCGTAGACCATGCAACAGGATACTCGACGCCTTTGATTGCAACGACATCAAGGACTTCGTAGTCGCTTGGAGTGCGTGTCTCAGGATTGCTCTTGGAGCTCTTGTCGAACATTACCTTGAGGTAAGCCTTTGCCGATTCAAGGGCTGAAACCTCTTCAACGGCAGGTGCAGCAGATTCGCTCTTGACGGTTGCGCATGAAACAAGGCAGACGCACAGAGCAATCAGCAACAGAATGGAAGTCAATGATTTTCTCATCTTGTACTCCTTTTGATTTTAAAACCTAATCGTTTACAACGATGTCCTTTGGTGAAATGACCTTGATCTGATATGAACTCTCAAAGGAGTCCACAAGCCCCTTGACGTCAATGGTCCTGCCCTTGTATGCATCTGCGGTAATGAGATTTCCCTTCCCATCCGTAAACACGGTAGTGCGGACATTGACCTCAACGCCGTCAGCGGAGCAGACAAGCGTCATTGCACCATATGAAGAGCTGGACGGATCGCTGGTCGTGCGGACATCCTCCACGAACAGACCATCCATCTCCAAAGTCGTATTCAAAGCCAGATATGCATAATCGTACTCGCGCACGACCTCTGAACCGTCAGCGTCAAGCTCAACGACACTGACCTTTCCTCCAACGAAGGTGGAAGGGGATGTCTTCACGAACGCGGCGCTGTGGCCGGAGCTTATCATCTTCACGTTGTTAGGGTTGTCCGGATCCATGAGCTTGTATGAAAGCCCAGAGACCTGATACAGCCCTCCTGCTTCGTAGTACTGGACGGTACCCACAATGCGGACCCTGTTGCCCACGGTCAAAGCCTTGAGTGCAGGGCCGGGAAGATTGAAGCCGTAGTACACGGAGACTCCGTTGTACATATCCGTCTGTGGGTTGTATTCCTCTACGTAGACGCTTCCACCATCGTCCTTGGCGACAACGCCTTCGAACGCCACCTTGATGCCGTTGTACTTCTCGATGTTGAGCCTAAGCTCGCTCATCGTAAGCTCCACGGCATCTCCGTAGTAGAAATCAGGATCCTTCTCGCCTGAGAACACGTTGAGCTTCAAGGCCTTGGCCTGCATGAGGGCAGCCATTGCAATGGACCCATAGCGGTTGTTCGCCGTGGACGATGCAATGGCAAGGCCGTTCTGAAGGATCTCAACGTTGAGGTTCCTGTATTCTTCGCTGTCGCTTGTCCTATACCAGACCCACACGAGGTATCTTGACCCCGTGGAGTCACGGTTCCACTTGTCGTCGTCGCTCTCTATGATTATGGACGTGGCCTTGGAAAGCCTTTCACGCGTGAAGTTGGAGGCCTTCTTGCCGTACTCCTCGACCCTACCCGTGGACTCCGGAGTGTTTATGGCAAGGTAGCGGGCCTTGAGCACGCCACCCTCCATGACCGACTCCGGCACGTAGAAATGGGTCGTATCGCCGTCCACGAACGTCTTCACGGTCACTTCCTGCTTCACGGTATCGGAATCCATGACAAGTCTGAGAGACGCCACGTAATCCTTCACCTCAGTGGGCTGGACGACCGCATTGGAGGGGTTCTCACTATAGACCGATGTCCCAGAGCCCTCCTTGCCTGAAGCAGATGCACAGCCTGCAAGAGAGAAAACGATGCAGCAGAGGACAAGAACAAAAGCAGCGAAAGGAAGCTTCTTCATTCTGGAATCATCCCTTAGTTGTTGTACTCACACTCGTCGATTGCATCCTGGAAAGCCTGGAGGATCATTGCATCGACGTTGTCCGTTGCAGTTGAGAGACACTTGGAAAGAAGTGCGCCAACCTGGTCGCGAGCTGTGGATGAGCCGTTGAAGGCTGGGGATGTGTAGTATGCATCCTCCTGCTCGAGACATGCCTTTGCGCTGAGGGCTGCGATGTTGTCATAGCCATCGGCATTTGCAATGAAATCGGCATAGACAGCGTTTTCCATGACGGACTTGATGACTGGAACGTAACCGGAGTCCATGGAGAATGCAGCCTGGAAGTCAACGGATGTGGTGAGGAACTTCACGAAGAGCCATGATGCCACGACTTCCTGGGAGTTGGCCTTGTCGAAGATCACGAGGCTTGGTCCCTGGGAGATGACCTTTCTGTTGTCCTGTGAGACCTGTGGGATGGATGCGATTCCAACTTCAAATGGATATGCACCATCGACCTTGGCTGGGCGCTGGTATGTTGCACCTGCGGATGAACCAATGGACATGTAGCTCTTTGGATTCGTCGTGGAGGTGAAGAGGCCTGATGTGTATGCGCCGTAGAGCTTCTGTGTTGTGAGGTAGCCCTTCTCATACCAGGATCTGAACAGCTTGATGAACTCTCTGTTCGTCTCGTTGTTGAACAGGTAGTGGTCGCCCGTTGCGCTTGTGTATGGGCTGTTGTACTGCTCGCACATGTTGATGAACCAGTTGGACTCAGAGTCGTATCCAAGTGGAATGGAGGTTGGGTCGATCTCCTTGATCTTTGCGCATACCGCTTCAAGCTCTTCCCATGTCGTTGGAACTTCAATGCCGTTTGCATCGAAGAAAGTCTTGTTGTAGTAGAGGACCTCAGTGGACTTTGAGAACGGCATTGTGTACATGAGACCATCGCCGAACTGGCGTCCTTCGTTGTAGTAGCCTTCGATGAAGTCTGCCTGCTGCTCGGCTGTAAGGCCAAGGATCTCTGTGGTGCCATCTGCTCTTGTGACGACGATGTCGCTGTTGATGAGGTTGTCAAGCGTTGCGACTGCACCTGCCAGGTTGTAGAGAGCTACGTGGTCAGGATAGCAGTAGGCGATGTTCGGCTGGTTTCCAACAGTGATCTGTGTGCTGATCTGATCTCTGAGATCGTCATAGCCACCTACGGATTCGTATACGACGTGGATGTTTGGATAGAGCTTGTTGAACTCTACGATGTAGTCATCCAGAGTATGTGTCTTGGTCGAGCCAATCGTGTGGTAGAAGGTGATTGTGACTTCGCTTCCGTCATAACCTACTTCTGGAACTTCGAATGCTCCTTCGACCTTCGCATTGCCGGACTCGGAGTTTCCTCCGCAGAAGGCAACCATCACTGCCCCAACAAGGAGCAACAGAACCAGAAAAGTTTTCTTCATGCTTTTCTCCTTTTATTGATTTCAACCTATATAATCGCCCAATAGGACGACATCTCCCAATTTTTCCAAGGCCATCTCAAATGACAGGCCATTGAAACCACATCGACATCAGCCCTTGATTCCGCTGCGGCTCACTCCCTTCATTATGTACTTCCTAAGGAACACGAACACAAGGAAGAGCGGTGCGGACACCATTGCTACGGCGGCCATCTGGACAGGATAGTTGACGTCTCCGCTCGTCTCCTTGAAGGCGTTTCTGAGACCGTTGGTTATCATCCTGTGGTTGGCATCGTTCGCAACGAGTCTTGGCCAGATGTACGAGTTCCAAGCACCCATCATCTTCAGAATCGTGATGGAGATGAGGGTTGGAAGCGAAAGCGGAATCATAACCTTGCACAGGTACTTGAAGTCGCTCGTGCCATCCACCTTTGCGGCAAGATACAGCTCGTTTGGAATCTGCATGAAGTTCTGCCTAAGGAGGTAGATGTAGAACACGCTCACAAGGAACGGAACTATGAGGACCGTATACGTATTGAGCCACCCAAGGTTCGTGACGGTGCTGTAGTTCGTGATCGTGAACAGCTCGCCCGGAATCATCATGGTCGCCAACAGACCTGCGAACAGGAGGTCCTTTCCCTTGAACTCAAGACGCGCAAAGGCAAAGGCCGATAGTATCGTGATCACCAACGAAAGGATCGTGGACACTATGCCAACGTATAGAGTGTTCAGGAACAGCCTTCCAAGACTTGCCGTCTGGAACGCCGTGGCGTAGTTCGTAAGCATTATCTGCTTTGGCCAGAACGTAGGAACGCTCATTCTGTACTCTTCCAATGTCTTGAGGGACGAGTTTATCATCCAATAGAAGGGGAAAAGCACAATCAAGGCCATTGTTATGAGGAAAGCGTATAGGAGAACCATGACAATGACGCCAACGACCTTCTGCCTTGAGGTCTCCTTCTGCATATCCTTCTCGTGCATCGTTGAAATTTTCTCTGCCATGTCGCGCCTCCTCAATAATGGACTTTCTTCTTGCTGACCTGAAGGTTGATCAGAGTGACGACAAGAATTATTCCAAACAGGATGAGGGCGGCGGCGCTTGCCCTACCCTGGCTGTTGGAAGACAGCGCATCGTATATGAACCCAACCATGGTGTTGAGCCTCTTGGCATCGTCCGCAGGGCCCATGGACTCTCCAAAGATACCAACTATGCTCGTGTACTCCTTGAACCCTCCAATGAAACCGGTTATCACGACGTATGCAATCATTGGGGAAAGAAGAGGAACCGTTATCCTTGTGAAGATCCTGCGTCTGGAAGTTCCGTCAACCTTGGCTGCATCGTAGTACTGCTTGTTTATGCTCTGAAGCCCTCCAAGAAGGATGAGGATCTTGAACGGCAACGCGTTCCACACTATATAGATGACCATGACGGTCATGTTGGCTGCGTATGTGGAGCCGTAGTTTATCCAGTTGATGGGCTTGCCGCCAAAGAACTCTATGACGTTGTTTATGATTCCAGCCGTCACTATTATTTCGTTCTCCGTTCCATAGAAGCTTCCAACTATGTTGAACATGGCCGCAAAGACCATTCCAATGGCTATGGAGTTCGTCACATAAGGCAGGAAGAATATCGTCTGAAGGAACTTCTGGAGCGTCTTGATCGAGTTGAGGCACACCGCTATGAGAAGGGCCAGAACCGTTGAGATTGGAACCGTGAAGATACAGAGAAGAACGGTGTTCTTCATGCACTGTATGAATCTCTTGTACTGAACGACCTTCACGAAGTTTCCAACTCCGAACTGGAACTTCATTCCACCTGCGGCCTTGAGACCACTGTAGTTCTCAAGGAACGCCATCCTTACCGTATTGAAGATTGGCCACACGGTGAACACCAGCAAAAGTACGATTGCAGGTGCAAGATAGAGCCAAGCCTTCCACGGATGTTTGCTTTCTACCATGCTGCTGCTCATGTCACCTGCCCTCTACTATGTAGATTCTCTCTTCCGTCTCTTTGTTGAAAAGGAACATCTTGTTGGGTTTGATGAAGAAGTTGACCGTCTTTCTATCAGAATCGATCTTGTTGTCAGCATCTATGATGGCCCTTACGACAGGGTTGATGGAAGCTTCGTTGGTAGCGACTACGCTTACATCCCTACCCATTACCTCCACTGCATTGAGATTGCATGAGAACGGACCATCGTCGTTGAGTACGAACCCTTCAGGTCTTATTCCAACATAGACATCCTGGTCTGCAGCACCCTTTGCATCTCCAACGGCCTCGTTTCCAATGTAGACGACCCCACCCCTGATGCTTCCGTTGAACACGTTGATTGGAGGGGTTCCAAGGAACTTGGCAACGAACAGGTTGGCAGGACTGTTGTACACGTCCTGAGGCTTGCCTATCTGCTGTACGATTCCAAGCTTCATGACCACTATCATGTCCGATATGCTCATGGCCTCTTCCTGGTCATGGGTGACGAACACCGTCGTAATGTTGGTGGCTCTCTGGATACGGCGGATCTCCTCCCTCGTCTGGAGTCTGAGTCTGGCATCCAAGTTCGAAAGAGGCTCGTCCAGAAGCAGGACCTTTGGCATCTTGACCAACGCTCTTGCGATTGCGACACGCTGCTGCTGACCACCGGATAGCTCGCTTGGCTTTCTTTCCATGAGCTCGTCTATCTGGACTATCTTGGCAACTTCGTATGCCCTTCTGAGCATCTCCTCCTTGGAGAGCTTGTCCTCTCCCTTGAGGTTCTGAAGCGGGAACAGGATGTTCTGCTTCACCGTCATGTGAGGATAGAGTGCGTAGTTCTGGAACACAAGTCCAACGCCTCTGTTCTCGGCAGGAAGCTGTGTTACGTCATCCTCCCCAAAGAAGATCTTTCCACTCGTAGGCTTCTGCAATCCGCAGATCATGTAGAGCGTGGTGCTTTTTCCACAGCCGCTTGGTCCAAGAAGACCTACAAGCTTTCCATCCGGGATGGTGAACGTGAAATCATTTACAGCCACGACTTCGTCATCGCTGTTCTTGTTCCTGCTTGGGAAGATTTTGGTCAAATTCTGAAGTTCAACAATCATTCTCTCTATTTCCTTTCATTCAGTAGCTTGTTCTGTTGGCCTTCTCCAACGCGGCCTGGCGTTTCGCTGCAATCAGCGCTTCCTCGCTGTCGTATATCATCTGGCTTGCATAGTCCACCACAACGGTGTCTGCAAGCAGGTCATGTATCATGGAATTGGTCTTGGTCGCTATCATGAGAACGACCTCAAGAACGAAGATGAGCCCCACTACGATGGGGCCCACTATACCGATTGTATTGAAGAGGATCATGGTGGCTATGAGGACGGGGACCATGGTCTCTATTGCATACTTTCCAAGGAATGTCCTTATGAAAAGGCTTATCTTGTTCATTCTGACACCGTTGGTCCTCATGACGGCAATGCCAAATATCTTCTTTCCCAATGTACGTCCGTCCTTGAGGACGATAGGAAAAATGAAATCAAGTATGAGATATGAAAGGAAGATGGATATGGATGTTATTAGCATTATGAGATTGACCATCATCCTGTATGCATACATGGCGTCGTCATCAGACACAAGTGCGTTGTAGGCATCCATATACGCCTTTTGTCCGGCATCATCCAATTCATTGAACTGCTCGCGTGTATACCCAAAGGACGTTCCGTACGTCTGCTCGCACTCCGACATCTTGTCGTAGTACGTGTCGCTGTAGCCGTCATAGCCCGTAATCCACGAAAGGAGGAAGGCGAACGCCACCACCAGTATCGTAAGGAGGATGAAGTCGAATAGGAAGGCACTCGCCCGTTTCCAGACACTCGCCTTTTGCAAGTCAAAAACCATAGCTAATCCAAACCAAGCAAAATCCATTCTATAACATTTGCCCAACTGTTAGCAATGAGAATTATTCTTGTTAACGTGGCTGAAGCTTTGCTTTGACACATCGTTTTTAGGAAATTCCAAAGTCAAGATATAGGATATTCCAAAGTTTATATGTAGGAAATTCCAAAGTTTTAAACGGATGCAAGCATTCAATTTCATAATTCAACTGAAATTAAAGCGTATTAGTAAGCTTAGTGGGAGTAATGGGCGTAGTGAGTTTAGAGGGAGTAGTTGTGACAACCTCAACACTTGCCACAGACACTACAGACCCTACAAATGCTACAATTTCTACAAACGCCACAACGACCACAGATGCTACAAATCCGCTACAGATTCCAGACCGTTTCAGATTGGCTAGTGCGTCTAGTCCGCCCAGAGTGGCAAGAGTGGCAAGAGGGGCCAGAACGCCACAGTTATCACCGCAAAGACCAAAAAGCTCTCTTCGCAGGTATTTCTGCCAATATCCTAGAAGCAAAACGTGGGACAGTATTTACGATACGGCCCACGTAAAGCGACAACGGAAATTGCAGAAAGACCAAGAAGCCTGCTTCGCAGGAAATTGAGATGGGATACTAGAAGCAAGGAATAGGACAGTGCTATCTGCACGGCCTATTCTGCAGCGACGACGTAGACCGCTCAAGTTCCAAGGAACCTGCTTCACCGGTATTTGGGCTTTATTCAAGGAAGCAAACGAAGGATAGTGCTGTAATGCACAGCCTGAGTGCAGCAACGCAGAAGAAAGGTCAAAGACCAAGAAGGTCACTTCTTGGGAATCTTGATGTCGCCGATCTTCTCGAACTGATGGCAGGCGCCGCCAGACGGGCAGTGGGCGCAGTTGCCGCCGCAGGTGGATTTGCCCTGCTTCTTGTCGCGCACGATAGAGGAGATGGCCAATACAACGACCAGGATGAGTATCAAAGAAATGATTATGGTTGCCAACATTATTCACCTCCAAGCAAATCGGCCGCCCGCACAGGCGGACAGCCGACTATCTAGATTACTACTAACAATATACTGTTCGAAACTCGACTCGGCAACATCGGGCTAAGCCAAACATCGGTCTGGGCAACGTCGGCTACCATCAAGTCCATTCCAAGCCCTCATCAGACCTTCGTCGTGAGGGTTGTGGCTTCCTTGTATGGTCTGACAAGCATGTAGATGATGCCGGCGAGCGCTGCGACTGCAAAGATGAGTCCAACAACGCTTGGCTGACCCATGAAGAGCTTGCCGAACTGGTTGATCATGAGTGCGATGATGTATGCAAAGCCGCACTGATAGCCAATTGCGAACCATGTCCACTTTGGGCTGTTCATCTCTCTCTTGATTGCACCGATTGCTGCAAAGCATGGAGCGCAGAGGAGGTTGAAGACCAAGAAGGAGTAGCCCGTCACGCCGTTGAAGACCTGTGCGAGTGTGCCGTAGACATCGCCGCTGCCGCCGTAGAGGATTCCCATCGTTCCAACGATGTTCTCCTTTGCGACAAGGCCGGTGATGGATGCAACGGCTGCCTGCCAGTTGCCCCATCCGAGTGGTTTGAAGATCCAAGCGATCAGGTTGCCTATGAAGGCGAGGATGGAGTAGTCGATTTCGTCCTCTGCGAGCATCCTAAATGTTCCATCAACGACACCAAAGTAGGTTGTGAACCATACGAGGATTGTAGAAAGGAGGATTATCGTTCCAGCCTTCTTGATGAAGGACCAGCCTCTCTCCCACATGGAACGAAGGACGTTCTTGAGTGTTGGCCAGTGGTATGCAGGAAGCTCCATGACGAATGGGGCTGGGTCGCCTGCAAACATCTTTGTCTTCTTGAGGATGATACCGGAGATGATGATTGCAGCCATTCCAATGAAGTATGCGCTTGTCGCGACAAGTGCGGATCCCCCAAAGATTGCGCCGGCGATCATGGAGATGAACGGAACCTTTGCACCGCAAGGAATGAACGTTGTGGTCATGATCGTCATTCTTCTATCTCTTTCGTTCTCGATCGTCCTTGAAGCCATGATTCCAGGAACGCCGCATCCAACACCAATGAGCATTGGAATGAAGGACTTTCCGGAAAGACCGAACTTTCTGAAGACTCTGTCGAGGACGAATGCGATTCTTGCCATGTATCCGCAGGCCTCGAGGAAAGCAAGGAGCAGGAACAGGACGAGCATCTGAGGTACGAATCCAAGGACTGCACCAACACCGGCTACGATACCGTCATTGATGAGACCTGCAAGCCAGTCCGCTGCACCAACGGCTTCAAGGCCGTTGGAAACGAGCACAGGAATACCAGGAACCCATACGCCGTATGTAGATGTATCAGGTGCACCGTAGGCTTCCTTGTAGTCAGTGTTCAGGTACTGGTCTACTGCTGCAATGAGGTCTTCCTTCGTGGTTCCTGGGAACTCTTCTACTGCCAACGTCTCTTCGTCTTCTACGTAGTATGTCACGGAAGCATCGGCAGGGGTTGCCTTCACAAGCTGCTGCAGAGCGTTCTTTGCGGCATCATCCGAGTAGTCCTCGGACTCAAGATCTATGGCCTCGGCTATGGAATCGTCGCCGTACTCGGATACGAAGGCATCGATTATCTGGTCAGTGTCGCCGTATTCCTCGGCTGCGGCTTCATACTGTTTGGAGCCGATTCCAAAGAGATGCCAGCCATCTCCAAAGAGACCGTCGTTGGCCCAGTCGGTTGCAGATGCACCAACTGTGACCATTGCAATGTAGTAGACAAGGAACATGACGGCTGCGAAGATTGGAAGTCCAAGCCAGCGGTTCGTCACTATGCGGTCGATCTTGTCCGATGTGGAAGCCTTGCCAACGTTCTTTTTCTTGTAGCAGGCCTTGATGATCGATGCAATGTATACGTATCTCTCGTTGGTGATGATGCTCTCTGCATCATCATCGAGCTCCTTCTCGGCAGCTTTGATGTCCTCTTCTATGTGGGAAAGGACCTGTGGCTGGATGTGAAGCTTCTCAAGGACCTTGGAGTCTCTCTCGAAGATCTTTATGCAGTACCAACGCTGCTGCTCCTGTGGCATATCGTGAAGCGCTGCTTCCTCGATGTGGGCAAGAGCATGTTCTACAACGCCGGAGAAGGTGTGCATTGGAACTGTCTTGGTCCCCTTTGCAGCCTTGATTGCCTCTTCTGCGGCTTCCATGACGCCGTCACCCTTGAGGGCGGAGATTTCAACTACCTTGCATCCAAGTTCCCTAGAGAGCTCTGCGGTGTTGATTCTGTCGCCGTTCTTCTTCACGACATCCATCATGTTGATTGCAACTACGACTGGAATTCCAAGCTCCGTGAGCTGTGTCGTGAGGTAGAGGTTCCTTTCAAGGTTGGTTCCATCGACGATGTTGAGGATTGCATCGGGACGTTCCTCAAGAAGATAGTTCCTTGCAACGACTTCCTCCAATGTATATGGGGAAAGTGAATAGATTCCAGGAAGGTCGGTGACAATCACTCCGTCATGCTTCTTGAGCTTTCCTTCCTTCTTCTCAACAGTGACGCCAGGCCAGTTTCCTACGAACTGGTTGGATCCCGTCAGGCTGTTGAACAACGTTGTCTTTCCGCTGTTAGGGTTGCCCGCAAGGGCGATTCTGATTTCAGCCATCATATTCTCCATTTAGCTTCTTTTCTCAGCTTTAACTTTTCTCAGCTTTTCAATTCGACTCTTCAGGTTAGTTTACCGGTTAGCTTCCAAGCCAGCTTGGTTAGCCACCGCTAACCCATATGCAAAAAAAGACAAAGGACCTCAGCCCTCTATCTCTATCATCGTGGCGTCCTCTTTTCTGAGTGACAGCTCGTAGCCTCTGACGGTGACCTCTATTGGGTCTCCAAGAGGTGCGACCTTTCTGACATAGATCTCGACACCACGAGTGATGCCCATGTCCATGATTCTCTTCTTGACTGCTCCCTCTCCGTGCAGCTTGACGACCTTGACGGTCTGACCAATCTTCGCTTCCTTGAGTGTCTTCATCTCCATATCTCCTTAATTTCTATATTCGAACCTATATCCAAATCCAACATTCAAACCATGATCTTCCCGGCCATCTCCTTGCTTATGGCCACACGGGAATCCTTTACGTTGACGATGAGGTTTCCGCCAATGGAGGATACGATGGTGACGTTGGCACCTGCAACGAAACCCAAATCTTCAAGATGTCTCTTGGTCTCGTCGTTTCCGCCAACCCTTCTTATCATGTTCTCTTCTCCGGCACTGGCCAATGTCAATGGCATCATTTCGTGTTCCTCTTCTTCTCTTAAGCGGTTCCAACGAGCTCATTCCAGGCGCCGGACCAACTCCAACACCTAGGTTAGCCCCTTCTAACCAAAGCGTAGTTTAACTACTCTAACTATAATCGTCAAGAACCCTGCACAAATTTTTGTCAATTGTCAAAAACGTACCAAAAACACTCCAAAAAGGCCCTCATTTTAGGCCGATTTCCTTGAAACGCCTCCCCCTTTGCGATATCTTGTCAAAAAAGAGGCACACCATGATGAAGATAAGAAAGGCTTCCGAAGACTACTTGGAAGCAATGCTCATGATGAAAGAAGAGCACGGATACATACGTTCGATAGACATTGCAGCGCACCTAGGCGTCACAAAGCCAAGCGTAAGCTATGCCACAAGACGACTCAGGGAGAACGGCTACATAACCATGGACGAAGACGGCCTCATCACCCTCACGGATACAGGCATGGAGATAGCCACGAAGGTCTACACCCGCCACAAAATCCTATCGCAGTTCTTCATGAGCCTTGGCGTCGACAAGGAAACGGCACTTGAGGACGCATGCAACGTGGAGCATGACATAAGCAAGGAAACCTTCAACGCAATCTGCAGACACATAGGCGTCCCCGCAGGCGACATCTACGAGTAAGCCCATCCAGGCCATTTTGGACCGATGCTAGACCGATGTCTCTGAGGCCGCCTCTGTGCGGCCTTCGTTGTCTTTGCCTACTTCCTTTGTTTGAAGAAGCCAAAACCGCAGGTGGCATCCCTATCCATAGGGAATATTGGGCGAACGATGTTCTCAAACGGCAATCTCTCGAAGATTTCATTGGTACTGCCGTCCGTAAGGACCATTATAGAACGTTTTGCAACAGCCCTTATCTCCGGTTCAAGATACCCAAGCTTGACCACTATGGCCTTTAGGTCCCGTGGCTCGACACCAAGGATGCGCATCATCTCAGGGTCGTAGCAGCCAACATGTTTGGAAGTGACCACAACATCAACTTCGCCTTCTGCAGTTCCAAAGCCGACGAGGACCAAATCACTGTTCTGAGCACCCGACCAGGATTCTGCAACAGCCTTCACCCTTGCAGGCATGACCACAGGAGAGCTGGTCCTTTTGTCGAACGCAGCGCCCAAAGGCTCCCGGATGATGGCTCCGACACCGGCTTCCAATGCCTTTTTACAGTAAACAGGATCATAGAACCCCTGATAGCATAGAGGAGGATCCAATTTGGACAGAGCGGCATCTGCGAATATGGACTTGAGGAAGTTCGTTACATCCTGCGACGAACCAGCGGTTGGATTGTCGCCGCTGTCGGAGAGCACCACTGGATGGACTCCGTTTGCTATGCTCCTCTTCGTCTCTTCGATGGCATCCTTCACCTCCAAGGTCTCGTTGTAGAAGCCAAACTCGAAGCGTGCATCCCAGAAGAGATGGGCAAGTTCAAGTGCATGCTTTCTCGCAAGTTCCTCGTCTCCGTCCACAACCACCATTGCGGTTACGCCGTTCTCGGGGACATCGGCCCAGGGGAAGCCAAGAAGATATGAAGCGGCCATGACGTTTGGCTTCCTTTCGTATTCGCGAAGGGCTGCAACGAGCTTGAGCATTGGCTGGACGCTTGTCTCCGACTGTTCGCCTGCGATTATGAAAGGAAGGTGCACCGCAGCCATCTTTGGCTTTGCATCATGTACAAGGATATCAAGCATCATCCTAGCGGCATGCACGCCAGTCTCGTATGTATCCGTATGAGGTGCGCACTTGTAGCCAACGAAGGCATCCGCATTGGAAGTCATGCGGTCTGTCATGGTGGCGTGCATGTCCAAAGAGGCCACAACGGGAACGTTTGGGCATATCTTTGCAACAGCCTCGAGTATGTCGCCCTCCGCCTCGCCTATTCCGCGCACCCTCATTGAGCCATGCAGCGCAAGGCATATTCCATCTACGGGAAGAACCTCCTTCAACCTTGAAAGGAACTCCGCCTTGAGCTCAAGATAGTATTCCTTGTCCCACTCTCCGTTTGGAACTGCACGGGCGAGGATGCCAGGAATCACCTCGCAACCAGCCCCAATAAGCGTATGGATCATCCCAAACACGGAGTTCCGCCCTTTTCCATTGAGAAGTTCATTCCCTCTCAGCACCCATATGTCATCACGGCCGGTGGTTATTGGATTGAACGTATCCGATTCATGGTGAAGTCCTCCAACGAAGACCCTCATTCTGGATTTCGTTTGAGATTTCGTTTGGAGGCTCACTTGGAACCTCCTATGCCGCATCGTACACCACTGTTTGCTATACCAACTATATTGGAAACTCTATCACCGCTTGTATGGGAGACCATGAACTCGCTTTGTCTCAAAAGCCCTCCCATGTATATGTGCCCTGGGTGGAACGACATCCTGGATTGTTCTTCACAAGGAAGAAAAACATGGTATTCCTTGGCGTTAAGCCGTCCTTTTATCTTTTCGAAGTTCCTTTCGTTTATCCCGCAGCCAGGCATTATGATGATTCTGTCGCCAGCTTTTGAAACAAGCTCTTCAAGAAGATCCAGGCCTTCCATGACCGTAGCTTCCTGTCCGCTCGTAAGTATGCGGTCGACTCCAAGGTCAATCAAATCCCCAAGGGCCTTGTATGGGTCGCACGTCATGTCAAAGGCTCTATGGAACGTCACAGGAAGAGGTCTTACAGCCTCAATCAAACGCCTTGAACGCTCCATATCCACGTTGCCCTCTGGCGTGAGGATTCCAAAGACCATGCCGTCTGCACCTTCCTCCTTGAAGATCCTGGCATCCTCAAGCATCACCTGAAACTCCTCATCCGAATAGCAGAAATCCCCGCCACGCGGCCTCAGCATGACGTTTATCCTGATAGGATCCTTCATACTTGCCCTACTACTCACCTCAAAAGCCAGCCTGCGGGCAACCCTGAACGTGCCAAGGGACGGTGTACAGCCGCCCTCGAATAGGTCACTGCACATCTCAACCCTGTCTGCACCGGCCATGCAGGCGCTGACAACAGACTGTGCATCCTCAAGGCATATCTCGATCAAAGGCCTTTGGCCGGGATTCTGTGGAAGTGGATTCAAGGACATCGGGCTCCTCCTTTCCTATGACGACAAGTCGAGTGCATATATCGTTGCACCAAGATGATAGCATATTGAATCGAAAATCGAAAAGGGATAGTATTCGCCACGGTTAGGGAGCGTTTTGAAATGAAAACCTTGAACAAAGACCTCACGGTAGGCAACCCACAGACCGTGCTTTGGAAGTTCTGCCTTCCTCTTTTTGGGTCGATCGTCTTCCAGCAGCTGTACAACATTGGAGACAGCTTCGTGGCTGGAAAGTTCATAAGCGAAGAGGCTCTTGCCGCTGTTGGAAACGGCTACGAGATAACCCTCATATTCATAGCATTCGCATTCGGATGCAACATGGGATGCTCGGTTCTAACATCCAGGCTGTTTGGAGCCAAGAACTACAAAGGCATGAAGGAGGCCGTCAACACCTCGATAGTCTGCACCGTAGTCACATGCGTTGTGCTCATGGGCGTTGGACTTCTTTGGATGGACGCACTCCTCACGCTCATAAAGACACCATCCAACATCTACGCGGACTCGGCCTTGTACCTTAGGATATACGTCCTTGGACTTCCATTCCTGTTCCTGTACAACCTCTCGACAGGAATCTTCTCCGCATTGGGCGACTCCAAGACACCGTTCGTCTTCCTTGCAATCTCATCCACATCCAACATTGCAGTGGACATCCTGTTTGTCACGGCCCTTGGAATGGGCGTCGATGGAGTTGCATGGGCTACGTTCCTGTGCCAGGGCGTAAGCGGAATCCTCGCAGTCGTGGTCGTCTTCTCACGGCTAAGGCCAATCAAGACCGACGAAAGACCTGCCCTCTTCTCCAGACCGATGTTCTCGTCGTTCCTCTCCGTCGCAATCCCCAGCACCCTGCAGCAGAGCTTCGTCTCCGTTGGAAACATAATGATCCAGAGCATAATAAACAGCTTTGGATCGGCCGTCATCGCAGGCTACGCAGCGGCTGTGAAGCTGAACAACCTCGTGATAACATCGTTCTCCACAATTGGGAATGGAATCTCCAACTATACAGCGCAGAACCTTGGAGCCGGAAAGGTGGAGAGGATCAAGCAAGGTGAAAAGGCAGGGCTCAGAATCGTTTGGATACTTTCCGTTCCAATCGTTGCGGCCTACATGCTTTTGACAGGCACTTTGCTTAGGCTTTTCATGGACAACCCTTCGGAGATCGCACTCGAGACGGGAAGACAGTTCCTCAGAATCGTCTCACCGTTCTACTTCATCGTATCGATCAAGCTTGTCACCGATGGTGTCCTCAAAGGAGCGGGTCTCATGAAGCAGTTCATGGCATCCACATTCACGGACCTCATCATAAGGGTTGCAGGTGCGTACATACTCTCCGCCACCGCCTTGCAGGTCACAGGCATTTGGCTCAGCTGGCCGGTCGGCTGGGTTCCCGGAACGATTCTGTCCTTCCTGTTCTATAGAAAGGCGTTTGGAAGCGCTGGAGCTGTCGCAAGGATGGAGAAGAACGCCACTTCTGAGGAGATCGAAGAAGTTCAGGACGTTGTGGCAGTCGAAGAGACGGAGGAAATAGAACCGCAGGAGACCTGAGGTTCTATCATCTTCACATGGGAGTTTCTACATGAAAAACGTTCTGGAAAGCAAAGTCGAAAGCAGACCTTTGAACTCGAATGCACTCAAGCTCATAGCCATAATAGCCATGACTATTGACCATGTGACGTGGATGCTGTTTCCAGGCTATTCGACGAATCCCATTGCCGTCATACTGCATATAATAGGACGGCTCACCTGCCCTATCATGTGCTACTTCATTGCCGAAGGCTTCCACTACACCCATGATGTAAAGAAGTACACGGCACGTCTGTTTCTGTTTGCACTGATATCCCACATTCCATACGTTCTAAACTCCATGACGTTCGTGGACTGGAAGTCGTTCATACCCGGCTACTACGGCAGTCTCCTCAACCAGACAAGCGTAATGTGGTCCCTTGCATGGGGCCTTGTCATGCTTAGGATAAACGCAAGCGAGAGGCTGGGAAACTGGGCAAAGGTTGGACTTGTCCTTGCATGCTGTCTCTTGGCTTTTCCAAGCGACTGGAGCTGCATAGCATCCCTATGCGTGCTTTCAATAGGCTCAAACAGAGGCAACCCAAAAGCCCAGATACTTTGGTCTCTCTTCTATGTTGCCATTTACGCCGCCGTCTACTTCTTCGCCTTGGACAAGGTCTACGGACTCATCCAGTTTGGCGTGGTTCTGGCAATCCCTCTTCTTGCCCTCTACAACGGCAAACGTGGCAGCAACCCCAAGGCGAACAAAGCCATCAAATGGCTCTTCTACATCTACTACCCTCTCCATCTGCTGGTGATAGGGCTCATAGAGCATCTTGGTTGATGTGCTTTTCCATTATTGAATAATTGTTTGATTTATAAGCAATTGCACCCATAATTCAAAATATTTTCAAAAAGATCCTTCAAAACCGTGAATGGAAACCGCAGGTTTCTTGGAATTGGTAATATGAAGGGCTCTTGGGAGCCTTCAACGTTACTTTCCAGGAGGTGTTTCCATGACTAAGAAGCACAACGGTTCACAAAGGGTTTTCGGAAGGACGAACAGAAGGGACATCCCGCTCGAGAACGACGCCATGTTCGCAGAGGTCATGCGTCGAAAGGACCTGTGCATTGGTCTGCTTGAGACCATATTCGAAGGCAGACGCATAAGGGACATAGTCTATGAGGACGGACTCTCCCCTGAGGCCCAGAAGTACATGGCGTTCAATCCAGGCAACAAGAGCATTCGCCTTGACGTCTACTTCGAGGACGGGGACACGGTCTACGACATAGAGATCCAGAAGGCGGACAAGGGGAATCTCCCCAAACGAACGAGGATGTACTCATCCATGATGGATGCGAACATGCTGGACAAGGGGCTTGAGTACGAACAGCTCAAGGACAGCTATGTGATATTCATATGCATGTTCGACCCTTTCCATAAGGGTCTGACGAAGTATACGTTCCGCTCCATTTGCGAAGAGGACGGGGGCTTGCCGCTTGGCGACGGCCGCTGTATCATGTTCCTGAACACCAAGGGCTCCGTTGGAGACCTGAGCACGAATCTGGATGCGTTCTTCGAGTACCTCAACGGAGGAGTCGAATCCATAGGTACAGGAAAGGACAGCGGCAACGAGTTCGTCGAGAAGCTGGACGAATGCGTGCTTGACATAAACGGGGACGAGGACTGGAGGCAGGGCTACATGAAATACGAACTGAACCTCATTGAGAAGTATAAAGAAGGCGAAGCCAACGAAAGAAACCGCATGGTCAAGGCCATGTATGCAGATGGTGTCTCCGAGGATAAGATTTCGCAGTATGCCGCAATTCCAGTCGAAGAGGTCAAGGCAATCCTCAAAACCTGATGGACGATGAAAAGTACAGGCCCGTTTGAATGCGGGCCTGCGTCTTTTCAAACAAGTTCTTCTGAAGGAAAACTTTCAAAACGGCCTAGATGACCCTGTACTCCTTGAGGAGCTTTTCGACATCGGTATCCTTGACCTTGCCAAGAATCGTCTTGAGGGCGATGCGCTCCAAGAGGTTGGTGTCCATGTCGGTTATCTTCTTGCCGTCGCGGAGTTTGACTGTGGCGTCAAGGAGTGCACGTATGTCATAGACGCTGCCCCAGACCTCGGGCACGCCGCGGTCAACGCCAAGGAGCGTGTAGACGGCCTCCATTCCTGTGCGCATTGAGTATTCTGTCGTGAAGATGGTGTCGCGCGGAGTCTCGGCGAACTGACCAAGGAATGCGAAGTTCACAGCTCCCTTTGGCACGACAAGAGGTCTGTCTCCGTATGCGCGAGGCATGAAGAAGGCGTCTATGTACGGCATCATGACAGGGACCGTGTTGGCATGGTTGGTTGCGTAGTCGTCGATCAAGTCGACTGGAACGCCAATGTGGTACAGCCATTCCATGCATATCTCACGGCCTGTGCAGTCGCGCATAGGTTTCTTCACGTAGTCGCCTTCCTTCTCGGAGAATAGGCCGTAGAGCCATACGAGGACATGACCTTTTGGCTGCTCGCGGAACTGAGGCTGGCGGTTTATCGTCCAGCTCATGAGCCAAGAGGAATCCTTGACGGTCACGATACCACCGGTTACGACCTTTCCGCTCAGCGGGTCGCGCTTGCAGATCTTCTCTATGTATGGAAGGATCTTGCAGTCCAAGGTTTCAACAGTGGCGCTCTCCCAGTTGCAAAGGTCAGGACGGCTGCAGAACTTCTCAGGATGTCCAAATGCAGGATCCTGAGCGGCGATCTTCTTCCACATGTCCCAACCGCCGCCTTCCTTCAGGGCAGTGTTGAACTTGGCTGGCTCGTTCTGTGAGCCCATGCTTGAGTTCTCAACGCATCCGCCGTTGGTGATGAAGACGAGGTCGTCCTCCGTAAGGGCTATCTTCTCCTTCTTGCCGTCGCGCTCGACCTCGATTGCGGTTGCAACCTTCTTCTGGTTATCACCCTCGCCTGTGCTGCGGAACTTGACATTGAGGACCTTTGTTCCAAACTCGAACTTCACATTGGCCTTCTCAAGATACTTGATCATTGGAAGTATCATGGACTCGTACTGGTTGTACTTGGTGAAGCGAAGTGCAGTGAAGTCTGGAAGACCGCCAATGTGGTGGATGTAGCGCTGGATGTAGAGCTTCATCTCAAGTGCGCTGTGCCAGTTCTCGAATGCGAACATTGTGCGCCAGTAGAGCCAGAAGTTTGAATCGAACACCTCGTCGTCGAACACTTCGTCGATCCTCTTGTCCTGAAGCTCCTCGTTTGGGGTCATGAAAAGCTTCATGATCTCCATTGCACCCTTGTCCGACAGGCCGAACTTCTTGTCCGTATGGGCATCCTGACCGCACTTCTCCGTTGCCCTGCAAAGCGAATAGTTGGGGTCAGCCTTGTTTAGCCAGTAGTACTCGTCCAGCACGCTCACGTTTGGGGTCTCAATCGATGGAATTGAGCGGAACAGGTCCCACATGACCTCGAAATGGTTGTCCATCTCACGTCCACCACGCATCACATAGCCCACGTCCTCGTACTTGTATCCATCGCAGGCTCCTCCTGCGATCTTGTCCTTTTCAAGGATGTGGATGCGCTGTCCATCCATTTGTCCGTCACGCACCAGATAGCACGCAGCTGTGAGTGCGGCAAGTCCGCTTCCCACGATATAGGCACTCTTCCTCTCGACCCCTTCAGGTTTTCTAGGACGTGCGAACGCTTCATAGTTACCACTCGAATAATACATATTGAACCCTCCTAAACAGGTCTTTTTCCAATTGGGAACTTTTGAAATCCCTTGGATGCACGGAATATATGAAGGATTCCTTTGGGCGGCTACGGCCTTTTGGCTAAGATTTGGAGAAATGGGGCAACTTAACCAAATCTTGACCAAGAAGGCCTATTTGCATATCATGCAGGCCATGAAAGATTTTAAAACACTTGATGCAATAAAAATGATGAAAACCAAAAGCCATCTTGCTGCAGTTCTCTTGGTCATATCGACAGCCCTTCTCTTTGCATCCTGCTACAACAGCAATATGAGTACGTTCAACGGCAGCAGAGTTGGCAACGACGACTACTTTGCAGTGGACTGCACCATGATGAACTGCAAGGAAATCCACAGCATCCCCACGGAAAAGGGTGACGAATTCCTAGTTTCCTTCAACGTAGTGTCAGGTAGAATGGACGTAGTGATCCAAGCCCCATCCGGGACGGTTGCATACAAGGGAGACGACATCTCCTCCGCAAGGTTCAGAGTCACAGCACAGGAGACTGGAATGTATGAGATAATCCTTGATGCCAAGAAGTTCAAGGGATCGGTCTCGTTCACTAGGGTTCAGAAATAGTTCAATATCCAAAGCGGTTCTCTGCAACCTTCAAAGCGGTCGCAGCGGCGTAGGTTTCGACTACAATCTCCCTTGATGACCTATCAACGAACAAGACATACCAGTTGCCTTTGCCTTCCAGGTTGAGCGAGGATTCATATCCATGATATGCAGCAAGGTTCATTTCAAAGCAACCGCCGTTCCTACCGCCTCCGTAGCTGTAGACGACGCCTCCGTTGTGGGTATGTCCGGTAAGGACGAGCGATACGCCGTTGTCACACAGAATCTTCGAGAACCTTGCCATCTCCGTTGCAGAGCAGTTTCCAAACACCACAAGACTTTGGTCCAACTTCCTGCCGGTGAACACGTTCTCGTGGGCAAGGACGATCTTCACTGGATTTGAGTCCTTTTCCAAAGCCTCTTTCAAGTAATCCAGCTGGGTGTTTCCAAACAAACGCTTTGCATTGTCCATAACATACAGGGATACATCTCCAAACCTATAGACCGCCATTCTTTTTGTGTATATCTCCAAACCCTCGGAAACAGGAATCGACGACTCCCAGTCCTCCATGGACGAAACATGCGTCTCGTGGTTTCCAATCACACCAATGTACCTGTCCGAGCAGTAAGGGGCGAACGACCTCACAAAACCGTTTGCTGAAGCCCTCCCCACATTAGCCTCATCCACGAAATCTCCAAGCGACACCAATGCAGAACAATGTCCTGTTTTGGATTCAAGGAACGTTTTGAACGTACCATCATAGCGTCTTGTGCCATCGTCGTTGGACTCCCTTCCAAGATGTACATCCGTGACGACAACGAAACTTGGATTGACACTGGCCTCATCACAGGCAAAACCATAGGCATTCTCCATGAAAGGATTGCCATCCACCCCTCTGAAAAGGTCGCCGTCGAACTCGCACGAAACGACAACGGCAAGAAGCATGACAACGAAAGACAAAACCGCAAGCCGTCTCATCTCTGCCCCTCCGTCCTGTACTGGCAAGAAAGCCGTATTCCAAAGGCCGATACCATTGTGCGTGTGTCGGTAAGGAACTCGGCATATTTCACGAAGGCCTCCCCTCCTATCCAGTAGGACCCAAAGGCCTTTGCTGCAAACGAACCTCCAATGGTTGGAACAGCCTTCCACTCCCTGCAATATGACGATACGAAGCTCATGTAGGCAGTGGCTTCGAAGTTCTTTGTCTCTAGTTTCAAGACCGTTTCAGCAAGAGGCGTAATGGAGAACAGGACATCACCAAAATATGGGCCGTATGCGGCTGCAAGTTGAACTCCAAGGGACATGCACAAACCGAACAGTCCTTTTGAATACTGCATTCCAAGCATATATCCAAGGCCGCTCCAGCCACAGAGTTCGTATGAATACGATGTGTTTGCAAGAAACCTATGGCCCAAAAGAGAGTTTCCCTTTGCGTTGTACTGCACAGAGACATCGGCCTTTCTGCCTCCGTGTTCGACTATGTCAAACGACCACGGCCCTTCCTTGTATGAGACGGCCTCCACGAGCCGTTGCGGGAATTCCATGTTTGGTGAATATGAAAGCGAAACGCCAACGTCAGCGGCATATATGCAGACCATGCCACATGCAAAGGCAAGCAAAACGAACAGTCCCCTCTTCATACCCCTCCTGATACACACCGTGTAGCTGGTTGGGATTATACAACATTGAGGAGTTTTTGGAAATTACGCAGGCTTGAGAAGACCTTGACGTCAAATCACGTAGTCGAACCCATCTGCGGAAGTGTGGACCAGGTCAGCCAAAGTGACGCCGTCCACATAGTCGTTTATGACCTTGTCCAGACCTTTCCAGAACGATAGGGTCCTACATTCTGTAGCCATTGGACAGGTATTGATTTGTGAAGAAAGGCATGAAACAGGAGCCATGGAGTCCTCTGTGACCCTTAGAATGCTCCCTGCCGTATACTGCTCAGGTGCCTTTGTCAGCTTGTAACCACCACCCTTTCCTCTCAGACCTGTCACAAGCTGGGCTTTGACCAACATCTTTATAATGCTTTCCAGATACTTTTCAGAGATCCCCTGCCTTGCTGCAATCGCATTCAATGGAACGAAGCCGCTGTTCTGATGCTCTGCCAAGTCAATCATGACTCTAAGTGCATAGCGACCTTTCGTTGAAATGAGCATAATCCCCTCCATTCTTCCGTTCTGTAGCAGCATCTGGTTACAAGCAACTACAGGTGATTATAAGCCAGATAGGAAAAAAGCAAAACTGGTTGTTGACAAATGAAGGAGGGATTGGCATAATCCAAATAAATCCATATAAACCTACCATGAAAGTGGGTTTATGTAACACATAAAGACGCAGGAGGAATCCAATATGAGTAGGGTTTTTACATCGGCAGATCAACTGATTGGAGGGACGCCTCTCCTCGAGCTGACGCATATTGAACGTGAAGAGGGTCTTGAAGCAAGGATTCTTGGAAAGCTTGAGTACTTCAACCCAGCAGGAAGCGTCAAGGACCGCATTGCGAAGGCGATGATCGATGACGCAGAGGAAAAAGGCCTCTTGAAGGCGGATTCCGTCATAATAGAGCCCACATCTGGCAATACTGGCATTGGGCTGGCTTCCGTTGCAGCCTCACGTGGGTATAGGATCATCATAGTGATGCCGGAGACGATGAGCGTCGAAAGACGCAAGCTGATGAAGGCCTATGGTACTGAGCTTGTGCTCACGGAGGGCGCAAAAGGCATGAAGGGAGCCATAGAAAAGGCGAACGAACTTGCCAAGGAGATTCCAAACAGTTTCATACCAGGCCAATTCGTCAACCCTGCAAACCCAGCGGAGCACAAGGCTACGACAGGTCCTGAGATCTGGAACGATACGGACGGCAAAGTGGATATCTTCGTAGCTGGAGTTGGTACAGGCGGAACCATCACCGGTACAGGCGAATACCTGAAAAGCCAGAATCCAAATGTCAAGGTGGTCGCGGTAGAGCCGGCTTCGTCACCGGTGCTGAGCAAGGGCACTGCAGGCAGCCATAAAATCCAAGGCATTGGTGCAGGATTTGTTCCAGATGTCCTGGATACGAAGGTCTACGACGAAGTCATCGCAGTAGAGAACGACGATGCGTTCACAGCTGGAAGGCTCATTGGCAGAAAAGAAGGTGTATTGGTAGGCATATCATCAGGTGCAGCTGTTTGGGCGGCCATCCAGCTGGCAAAGAGACCCGAGAACAAAGGAAAGACCATTGTGGTCCTTCTGCCGGACACTGGAGACCGATACCTCTCGACACCTTTGTTCGAAGACTGAAGCGAACGTGAACGCAGGGAACGGCAAGAGATGCTTTGGGGAGGCTCCTATTTCAGAGCCTTCCCATCGCTGAATGCATTGCCTACCCTGCGACCCAATACGAGGTAGCCGTTGTTGACGGGATCGAATGCAATCGGCTCAAGTTTCGCTGGGTCAATCTTGCCGTCTTCACCAAGAACGTTTTCGTCCGCACTTACATTGACGATGTCCCCAACGATTATTCCGTCCTCGTTTATGTGATTGAGGGTGCACTCCAAGGCCATTGGAAGCTCGTTTATGACAGGAGCATCAACGAACCGGCTGCGTTCTGTCGTGAAGCCAGCTTTCTCCATCTTGTCAGGCGTATTGTTGCCCGATGCAAGCCCTACATAGTCGCACGCAGCCACATGGGGTGCCGTTGCAAAGCTTACGGTAAACGCCTTTCTAAGATTGATGTTCTTCGCTGTCTTGTGCGTGGCGCTCAGGCACAGCATAATCTGGTTGGTATCATAGATTCCACCCCACGCAGCGTTCATTGCGTTTGGCTTTCCATTCTCGTCATACGTTCCAATGATAAGCACTGGAAGCGGATACATCCATGTGTTCTTTCCAAAATCCTTTCTCATATCCAACTCCTATTCAACTGATGTCTGCAATGCTCGAACCAACGCAGTAATGCGCTTGAAAACTAAAGTTGGCTCGACGGAAACGGCTCGACGATTTTCAAGATGCAGTACAAGGCGGAAGAGCATGGACAGTACTAATTGTACGGCCATGCTCGAACCAACGCAGTAATGCGCTTGAAAACTAGAGCCACCAAGACATGGCGACGGCGGCGACGGCCAATCCAAAACACACCAGCACCACGCATATGCAATTGAGCACCAAACCCACGACCGAGCACACGAAACCTGCCGTGCGCTTGCCATTGGTACACCCAAGGACGCTCGACTTGTGAGCCATCACAAGACCGATGATTGCGAGCACAATCCCCGCTATTGCACCAATTACGGTGAAGCCTGCAACTACACAGGCCAGTGAAATGATTCCAAGGACCAATGCTGTGACAGCCTGGCTTTCGCCATTGTTGATTGGGGCGGTCATCACTGGCGCCTGCACCTGAGAAGTCTGCTCTATCGTGTTTTCTTTGTATTCGTCTGACATTTTCTCACCTCCAAATGAGTGTTTGTATCTCTAAGTTATAATGCAAGTTCGACACAAGTCAAACTCTGTCTCTTGCCTTGTCGTATTTACCGAACTTGCAGCAGATGCTCCGTGCTTCTGTAGCACTTAGCCCTAGGAGACTGTCCATTTCTTCGGCGGCGTTGAAGTAGGAGAAGCAGCGTGTATGATGGACCACAATGTAATCGGCCTGACGTATGAGTCCACTTGCCTTGCGGCAGAAGGCCCTCACTGGAGCACAAAGCGCGAACACCCATATTGGGGTGCAGATTGTGACATGGTCGTAGGAGCGTATGTCTATGTCGTCAAATGGTTCGATTGGCATGTCCCAACGGTGCATTCCAAATCGGCCGCACCACCAGAAACCAAGCGTGCCGGATGTCAGTTCTGTGGACCTTATCTCATAGATTGCAGCTCCGGTTCTGTTGGCCTCTTCGTATGCGACCTTCCGCGTGTAGCCCATACGTGAGAAATAGACCACAAGCCGCTTGGGATTGCGTCCCACGTTTGGGTATTCGCCTTCATCGAAGTGGAAGTGTTCCTGCGTATAGAAGACCAAGGCTGCATAGCCGGTAAGCGCCTGTGCAAGTCCAAAGATGAAGTACGATGTTGACATGAAGTTGAATGGGAAAATGTAGAACTGGATGCATATCCAAAGCATCAGTGTTATCCCAAAGATGCCGCCGCATACGATTCCAGCCTTCTTCCTCCTGATAAGAAGTGCGGCGGCGGTGAGGTTCGTTATGCCGTTGACTATCAGAAGGGCGATTCCAGGGAAAAGGAAATCCTGATAGAGTACATTGGCGAATGGGAGAACTTGGAAGTATGGCAGCATTGCATCCATACCCATGGAGCTTCCTGTAGTGTCAACCAACATACCAGTAGCGCCTGCAACAGCCCCTATTCCAATGAACAGAGTCCAGAAAAGCAAGAACTTTCTTGCCCTTTCGTATCGAGAACGGTTTGTATCGTGTTTCATTCCTACCTCTTGCCTCTTGGTGAATCTTAGCAAATTGGATTGAAATCAAATGATTTCAGAGGACGCTAGAATATTCCCATTTGCTTTTTATGTCAACGAGGACAAACCTTTTGACTGAAGCAATCGTTTGCAACAAAAAACTCTATTCTCAACCTTTTTGTTGCAAGTATGCAACAAAAACCTAAATTTCTAAGCTTTTTGTTGAAAAACTAAAAAGCCAAGAAAACTTTCGCAGGTATTTGTGATGGGATACTAGGAGCAAAGCATATGACAGTGCTATCTGCGCGGCGTATGCTGTAGCGACAACGTAGACGACTCAAAGACCAAGAAAGAAAAAGGAACCAACTCCTCCATTTCTGAAGTCCTCAGTTCCCTTCCCGGACCCGCTGCCTAACAGACATTGGAATCCACTCTTTTCTTTGTATAACGAGCGACTGAATTATAGCATGTTTTCCTTCAAAGTGAAGAGGAAATCTCAAAAACCAAATGATGTCGGCCGTGAATGAAAGTCTTCTGTTATTTGTATTACATTTATAGGAGGGTTTCATCATGCAAATCGAGCCTAACATAGAATTCAATACAGAATACAATGTAGAGTCGAATACCGAACGGATAAGACGAACCGCAAAGACTCTGTTTGGAATAACCATGGTCAAACCCTTCCAGATGCTGGTCATGGAGAGGATATTGGAACAGGACGCAGGAGCTTTCGTAAGGCACCAGCTTGTGATACTACCTACGGGGACAGGCAAATCATTGTGCTTCCTCGTCCCAGCAGTGCTCTGCAAAGGTCTTACGATAATCGTCTATCCTCTGCTGGCCCTCATGAACGACCAAATGGCAAAGCTGAAGAAGGCTGGAATCGAGTGCATAGCGCTAAGAGGAGGACAGACGAAACAGCAGCGCAGGCAACTTTGGGCGAAACTGGATTCAAAGCTGGATCCAAAGCTCAACCCCAAGCCCGATGATGAAGAACAGTCAACGAAAATCGTAATGACCACACCGGAAACCTTGCTTAGACCTGAAGTCATCAGCAAACTAAGGAAGTACAGGACCAGTCTTCTTGTCATTGACGAAGCGCATGTCATTTCTCAGTGGGGCAAGGATTTCAGACCTCAATATGCACAGTTGAAGAAAGCCGTCTTCGAACTCATGCCCAAACAGATCCTTGCTTTCACAGCCACAGCATCAAAGGAAACAGTTGGCTTCATTGAACAACACCTCTTCCCTTCCAGGCCTCTTGTTGTGAGAGGGGACGCAGACAGAGAGAACATCGTCTATGCCGTCTATAGGTGTCTGGACAAAAGGCAGGCGGTGGTGGACATACTTGAAAGATGTGAGCGACCTGCGCTTGTGTTCTGCAGGACACGTCACGAAACACAGCAGATCTGCTTTGAAAGCGCAAGGGACCTTGCAGCAAGGAGACTTGCAAGTGACAACGGGAAGCCAAAAACGCACATACCATCCACGCTCCCAACCTTTCCAATCCGATACTACCACGCAGGCCTATCCAAATGCGAACGTGAAGGATTGGAGAAATGGTTCTCAAACACGAAGGACGGAGTCCTTGTAACTACGTGCGCCTTTGGCATGGGAGTAGATGTCAAATCGATTAGGACGGTGATCCACTACAACCTGCCAAAGACGGTTGAGGAGTACCTTCAGGAATCGGGAAGAGCCGGACGGGATGGAAAACTTTCAATGGCCTGGATTATAAAGGAGCCATGGAAAACAGTCCAAAAGGAGAGTGATTGGCCATCGACATCGGTCTCATTGGCATCGGTCTTTGAGGGTAGCGAGTGCAGGCGTCGTGGGTTGTTGAAGGAACTTGGAGAGGACAAGGACGAATGCTCGGGCTGCGACGTGTGTCTTGGCATGGAAATGAAGGAGTCCAAGGAGGAAGCCGTCCTAAAGGCGTTTACAAGGATGTTCCCTTTCAGGTTCTCGATTGAAAAGGCAGCGTATATTCTTACGGGTAACAAAGATACGTCCGTGGTGGACCAAGCGGACATGTGCAACCCGTTCTTTGGAGCGCTGCAGAACTGGAACTGTGCAAGACTCAAGGATGCAATCAAGATGTGTTGTAGCAAAGAAACTGGAATAGGAAGCGTTCGGTTCTGCAGAAAGGGGAAATTGCTGTACCGCAGCGATGTTTCACTGTATAATTTCATTGCATTCGTTCTTGGGAGGGTCAACGATGGATATCTTTGGTTTGCAGAAACTGCAAGGTCTATACGGAAAATCATTGAATGCAAAAGGCGCAGAGAAAAAAAGCAAAAGACTTGAAGACCTTGAAGGAAAGCACGTTGAGCTTTTTGGAACCATTCCACAGGCGTTGTTCTCCACATCCGGCAGAACGGAGCTTGGTGGCAACCATACAGACCACAACAACGGAAAGGTCATCGCTGGTTCGATAGACCTGGACACCATAGCCGCCGTCCACGAAACCATGGACTACAACGTCACGATCCTAAGCGACGGCTACCCTGCTGTGAATGTGGACATCTCGGATTTGAATGTGCATGAAGAGGAACATGGCACTACGCAGGCACTTGTAAGAGGCGTTGCCGCAGCGATCGTGAAACGTGGCGGTTGCCTTGGAGGTTTTGAGGCAAACACGAACTCCAACATATTCAAGGGTTCAGGGCTCAGTAGCTCGGCGGCCATAGAAGTCCTCACTGGAACCATCTTCAACTCGCTCTTCAACGACGACCGCTTCTCTACAACAGAACTTGCAATCATGGGGCAGGAAGCCGAGAACGCCTATTTTGGCAAACCATGCGGTCTCATGGACCAGATAGCATGCGCCAACGGAGGCATTGTAGGAATCGATTTCAAGGACGCCTCGCACCCTGTGATAACACCACTTTCAATAGACTTCTCGGAATACGGATACGACTACATCGTGGTCAACACAGGCGGCAGCCATGCAGACCTCACCTGCGACTACGCTTCGATTCCACTTGAAATGAGCGCCGTGGCCAAATGGTTTGGGGAAACCGTTCTACGCGAAGTAGCCCCCCGGGACTTCTTCGACGCACTCCCCTCCCTACGCAGAGACATCCACAATGACCGCGCCATACTCAGAGCCTACCACTTCTTCAGAGAGAACGACTGCGTGGACGGCATGCTCAAAGCCTTGTCCACAAAGGACTTCGAAGGCTATCTGCGTCTCGTAACGGAAAGCGGCCAGTCATCGTTCGAATTCCTACAGAACATCTACAGCCCAGGCTGCAGCACATCGCAAGGAATCTCGCTCGCCTACGCAATGGCCCAATCATTTCTGGGACACGAAGGGGCCTACCGCATCCAAGGCGGCGGCTTCGCAGGCACGATAGAGGCCTATGTCCCGCACTGCAAGACCGATGCCTTTGAGTCCCACATGTCAAAGGTCTTTGGCAAGGATTGCTGCACAAGGATGTCGATACGGAATCTTCCAACGATGAGGATAAAGTAGGGTTTTGCAGAGTCTGTTCTGAAGGTTTTGAAAGCTCCTAAAGGTGCCACAGATTCTACACTTGCCACAGACGTCACACTTCGAACACATGTGACAGATGCGACAGACGCTACAACCTCTACAAAACAGCTACAGACTTCAGGGGAATAAAGCATTCTGAAAAACACGGAACCATTGAGAACCACAAAAAAAGACCCCCATTTTGGGAGCCTTTTCATTGCGCACAAGCGCAACCACAACTTCTAAGTCTTAAGCTAAGAAAGCCTTTTTCCAGCGATTATACAACCTTCTGGACCTTTCCAGCTCTGAGGCAGCGAGCACAGACCTTGATTGTCCTTGGAGTTCCGTCAACCATTGTCTTGACTGAGATAAGGTTTGGCTTGAAGACTCTCTTGGTTGTGACACCAATATGCTGACCGACACCGCCTTTCTTCTTTGGCTGTCCCTTTCTTGTAACGCTGTTACCAGCTATCGTACCTTTTCCACAAATCTCACATCTACGTGCCATAATATATCCACCTTAAATAAGCGTCTTTTTAGCGTCTTTGCAGAGCAACATACTGAACTTACCAAATTATCGAAAAGATGTAAAGTCCTTTGCATGGTTATAACTACACAAAGCAGACAAGGGACAATTGGAGCACTGAGGCTTGAATGAGTGACACACATCCCTTCCATGGCTGTTTGCCGTCATTGAGAACCTAGACCACCTATTCTGTGGCAGGTTGTCAGCTACTATCCGCTCAATCTTCAAGGGATCTCTTGAAGGCAATCCCAACAACCTTGAAACGACTCTGGAGAAATGGGTGTCCACCACGATTCCAGGCAGCCCCAACACATTGGCCCGCAAACAATTGGCCGTCTTTCTGCCTACGCCAGGAAGGGAAACCAGATCCTCCATATTAGAAGGCACGACACCTCCGTATTTTTCGCAAATCACCTTTGAGCATTCAATGATGTGTTTGGCTTTGGAATTGAAGAATCCAGTACTGTGGATTATGGACTTGACGTCTTCAATGTCCGCAGCAGCAAGGGAAGCGGCATTTGGATACGAAGAGAACAACATGGGAACGACCCTGTTGACGGTTTCGTCCATCGTCTGAGCACTCAGGATTACGGAGATGAGGAACTGAAACGGGTTGCGCTCATCCAGAAAACGGATGTCCTTTGGATACTTCAAGTCCAGGATATCGTAGGCTTCGCTTAGCAAAGAAACATATTGCGACATAAATCAACACTACCCTTCTTGACGCAATGCAGTCAATTGCATATACTCAACAAACGTTCCGGGGCGTTGCCTAGCGGCTATGGCGCCTGCTTTGGGAGCAGGATATCGGAGGTTCGAGTCCTCTCGCCCCGAAAGAAAAACCTACAGTGAAAGCTGTGGGTTTTTGTCTTATATGGGGCGAATTGGAGGCTCGACCCGAGCGACAGCCAAACGCTCCGGCAGGATTGCTCAAGAACTACAGAACAAGCTTCGACAGGTCTGGAACCGATATCTTTTCATGGAAATTGCGTTCCTCAATGAACATGCTCATGTATACAGGTAAATACACAATTCTTCCATCCACACTGACATTGCCTTTTGAAAGCACATATGCAAAAGGAATATTGAAGTCAGGATTTTTCATGACATTATCCAATGCAGAATGAACGGAATAATCCTTGCCGCTTTTGACCTCGATTGGAAGGCAACTACCATTGCATTCTATAACGAAGTCAAACTCTCCGAGTCGTTTGTTGTTATAATAGAATAGATTGAATCCCTTTGAATAAAGTTCTTGAGCAATAGCATTCTCAAAAACAGCTCCGCAGTTCATATCCTCTCCATTGTTGAGAAGCTTCAACTTCGTAGCATTTCCATAGAGCGTTGACAACATTCCAATATCAGAAAGAAACAACTTGAAAAGATTGCTTTTTTTATTTATTGCGAAAGGAACAACAGGCTCCGTGGTATTGAAGACAGGGATGGCGACCCCTGCATTCGAGAACCACATGAAAGAATCCTCATATCTCTCAAATCTGAGGTTCTTGTCCAAGTCAGATAGTATGAATCGCTTGTTCTTTGAATTGAGCTCAGAAGGAATGAGGTTGTATGCTCCAATAAGCCTCAGTTTCTGCTCTTTCTCATATTTTGTGAAATCGACTTTGTACTGTTCTATTATCATACGATGGATATCTGAAACATCCATGAAATCCCGACCATCAACGAAGCTCTGCACAGCAGCCGGCATTCCACCAACTGCAAGATAGATGTAGAAAATTTCCATCAACTTGCGATGAACGACCTCATCTACAGCCCTTCTTTCTTCAAACCGATTCCTCAAAGCCTCAATCAATTCAGGTTGCACATTCAAAGCCGCCAAGAACTCATGGAAATCAAGAGGATACATCTTCAGAGTACGCAAATAGCCAACAGGTGCCGACTTTATCCCAACCAATTCGACACCCAACAGTGAACCGCTGAGAATATATCTAAAGGAACCATCTTCCACGAGGAACTTCATAGCTGTAAGAATTTCCTTGCATTCCTGAACCTCATCGAAAAACACAACGGTCCTGCCTTTGGTTAGTCTTCTGCCTGCAAGAAGGGAGATTCTGGAAATGAAGTCGCCAATATCTCTCTTGAAGCAATCATTGAGGACTTCTACGACCTCTGGAGACTTTACAAGGTTGAATGAAACGAAATCCATTTTGGAGCTTTCAAGACATTTTTCTATGACAAAAGTCTTTCCTGTCTGTCTTGCACCACTTATCAAAAGAGCTTCCCTACCATCCTTCAACCAATCATTTATCTTTGTTTCAATCTTTCTCCAAAGCATTTTGTTTCTCCATAACGAAAACACTTGGTTTTGGCCCGTTTTCCATGGATATTTTCACATATTTTGACCCGTTTTCCATAGAAAAAGGGGCTGTAACAAAAGTCAGGTTTCTCTGATTGTAGGTTGCAGCCTCTCTTTTTGTCCAAATCACTTGTACCTGTAGGTTCTGGCAACTTCATTGGCGCTCTTCCGCCGTTTCATTTCCACTCGGTTTCTCAACCGCTTTGCCTCACCCTTTTCCTTGCATTCGGAGCAGATCTGGACCTCGGTTCCTTTCTCCGTACAGGTAACAGCCTCCTCGACTTCCCATTTGAAATCATGAACATGTGGTTTCTTGCAGGACACAGCTACAATGACCATGAGGGTTGCCAGCAGTGCGGCGATGATTCTTGCTTTCTTCATTCTTTACCCCTTTGGGAGCTTGAAAGCCTCCTGAATCGATACGTCGATTCTACCCCCCCCCCGCATATCGTCAAGTGAAATCTCAAATGAACATGAAATTGAAGGCAAGCGGTTCTTCACAAAACCTGGAAAAACGGGTTTATGAAGGAAGTTTTCTTCAGTAAGGTCAAAATCGGAAGAAAATGAAGAAATCCTCCCACCTTTCAGAGGCTAGACGGTTGATTTCGAGCTTCCAACACCTGTTGCAGGTGTCACGGATTCAACCACGCTCACCTCACTCACCATGCTTACAAACCCACCACACTCATGATGCTCACCATACTCACCATCGCTACAAAACGCTGACAATTTCCAAAGAGAAGGTCACTAAACAGTGCGTTTCAGTACGTACAGCCCGTGATGTCCGTTTAGAAAGTGAAGTCTGTGAAGCAAGCGCAGTTCATAGAGTCAACAACGGCAAAACACAACCATATTGATTCGAATGGCGACAAAACATAAACTACGTCCATTGGAGAGGCTATATGGCTGAGAAACTTACTCTTAGAGAAGGAATAAAGGACGGATCTCCAATATTCGTAGGGTATTTCACTACAGCCCTTGCGTTTGGACTTCTTACAAGAACAAGCGGGCTTAGGTTCATAGAAGGAATCCTAATCAGTCTTACGAACTACTCCGGTTCCGGGCAGTTTCTCATGATGAACCTCTACAACAGCGGAGCCTTTCTATTGGAGATATGCATTTCAGTGCTTTTCATAAATACAAGGTACCTTTTCATGGCAAGCTCCCTTGTAGGGCGGCTCAAGAACCCAGACAGCATCCCATTGAAACTTGTATCCGGGTTTGGAACGACTGACGAAGTATTCGCCGTTGCATCCTTCAAAGGTTCCAAGCTCAACATGCAGTATATGTGCGGACTTGTATTCACTTCATACATAGGATGGGTATTGGGTACGGCCGTTGGATACGTTGCAGGGACGTTTCTGCCAGAGGTAATACAGAAGGCGTCAGTCATAACAGTATATGCCATGTTTGCATCACTTCTTGGAAGCGAAACAGGAAGGCAAGGGAAAACGATTCTAGTATTCATGTTCTCCGCCGCTTTGAACTCAATTTTCATACTGATTTTCTCGTTGTCCGTTGGGGTTTCGTTCATAATCTCCATGCTTGCCGCAACACTCTTGGGAGCTGCAATCTACACTGACGAGGAGGCAGGTCTCGTATGAACGTAATGAAGATGATTCTGCTGTGCGCACTTGCAACGATGGTTCCACGTATTCTTCCACTCTTCATGCCGTTTCTTTCAAAGCTGCCGCATTTTGTCAAAAAATGCATGATGCTACTGCCTGTCGCAGCCCTTGGCGCACTCATATTCCCTTTGGCCCTCACCGATTTTGGAACGAAGTGGCTTGCAGGTCTCTTGGGAGTGGCAACGGCATTCTTCGTCTCCTACAACAAGGGTTCGATGTTCGTATCCATCCTGGCATCTCTTGCAGTAACGGTAGCAACCCTGTTGGTCTTGGCTTGAGTTGTTCTTATATTCAAACTTCATTTTTCAGTTTTTCGATATACTTTTTTCTATCCAAACTGCGTTTTCTTCAAAAAGAATACAAAACATACATGGAACCGATTTTTATTTGCAACCAAAGGATTCTCGCAGCTATTTGCGATGCAGTGCTAGAAAGAAGGACACAGACAGTACTACTTGTACGGCTGTGTCCGAACTGACGACGCAATGCGCGCAAAGAGCAAGAGAGAAAAGAGGGTCTGCCGCCCGGGAGAGAGTATGAAAAACTCTATGTGGGGATGTCGGGCGGCAGACCAATTGGGAAGGGAAAAACTATATTACCTGCCAAATCGCTTTGGACTAAGGTACGATTCAGTTCTCCGTCTCTGAAGAAGATGCTTCAGTGGCGGATGCATCCGCTTTGCAGTTGCAGCACGAAGCGGAGGCTTCAACGGCATCGGGCTGTGAAAGCGGTGATGCCTGCGTTGGCTGTGCGGTGCAGCATTCCACGGTGCAGTTGGCCTTTGCGGGGCGGGTCACGGCTGCAAGGATGAAAAGCATGATGCCACCAAGGAAGGTGAAGCCTCCAAGAAGAACCATCATGAACCCGTTTGCAATCCTGGCGAGCGAGAAGTTGTAGGAAACGCGCATGTAGCTGTAGCCGTTGCCAATTCTTGAATATATCTGGGTGGCGTTGATGTTCAATGCGCCCAGAACGAACAATGCAATCGAAGCCACGACAAGTACGATGGCTACGATGAAACTTGCTGTAGATGTCTTTTTCATAGAAGTAGACCTCCATGTATCGGGGCCGCTGGATTGCCAGAAGCCTCATCAACTGCTCCAAATATACATCATGCAGACGAGAGGTCAAACGAAAGAGGCCAAATCAACATTTTTCTTCACAAAGGAGATGCAAGCCGGCATCAATCCAAGAAACCCCAAGAAGCGACTTCCCAAGGCCAAGGCTCAATCCTGGATTCTGAAGCACACCTTCTTGACTATGGATGGCTCTCCAAAGGCGACGCCCGTCTTGTGAAGCTCACCTGGGAAGAACACGGCAAAGCGGCCTTGTGTGGCCTGGAGGACTGAGATTGGCTCGGCATCGATGAAGCCTATGTCGGATGCAGCGTTGAAGTTCTCGCATTGGCTCTTGAGCTCGCGCCACGTGGTGCTCATGAGCTCCTGGCCTTTGAGGACGATCTGGACGCAGGAATGGTCCTTGTGGAACTCGAACTGCCTACCGCCAACGGAGGTCTTGTATTCGGACACTACATATGTGACCTTGTCGTCATAGGTGCCGTAGGTACCGCATTCCTTCTCATACACGTCATCGTGGTCCATGACATCCGCAACCACACGCAGGGCGGGAAGGATTGGTATGTACATCTCAAGTTGGTCCAGCGAATCGAAAACCATATCGTCACTCCTTGTTGGTTGCGTTATGCAACGAAGTCCCAACGGTCGCATCATGTGCACCGGCGGCCGCATTTGCAAAATATCCCGATGTCCTAGCGTAATGGAAAATGTACTGCTGGGCAACGCCTGCGTATTCTCCAAAGATGGATTTGTCCTCGTTTGGAAAGAACTCGGCCATTGCACGCTTCATCCATACATCCATTGGAAAGCAGTCCAGCCTATGGCAGCCGAACAGCAGGGCGCAGTCCGCCACCTTTGGGCCGATGCCCTTCACTTTCATAAGACATGCGCGAGCTGCATCTATGTCCATTGATTTCAAAGCGTCTAGGTCTATATCGCCGTAGAGTACGGCCTTTGCGGTGTTCACTATGTAGGGAGCTCGGAATCCAAGGCCAAGGGAGCGCAGGTCGTCCTCCGAGGCATTGGCCAGTACGGAGGCCTCTGGAAAGCCACCTCCTCCGTAGAAGTCGCACATCCTCTCAACTATCCCCATTATCCTCTTTATATTGTTGTTCTGGGAGACGACGAAGCTGCACAGAGCCTCCCAAGGATCCTGGTTGAGGATTCGTATTCCAGGAGCGTAGGAACAGGCCTTGGCCATTACGGGTGACAGCTGAGAGAAGCGGGATTTGAGACCCTCATAGTCAAGACCAAGGTCAAAGTAGTTGGACCAGAACGGGTCGTCCACAATTGGGCTCAGATCGTTCTGAGAAACCTTGAGAGTTCTAAACGATGACCCAATGCCAGCCTTTACCGTCCAAATTCCATCACATTCGTTTACTCTGAAACATTGTCCGCTCAAAAGCGTATCCCTGAGGCTAAGTTCCTTTTCACTCAATTCCTTTGCCGTCGAACGACGGGCATCAGACATATTCTGCATACATGTGATTATAGGAACAATGTCGCATTTTAACAATCGCTGACAGCCGTTTCTCAATTGCAACGGACGCATTGAAACAGGTAGAATCCAAACCATGAAGAACATTAGAAGAATCGTCTCGGTTGCAATTTTGATCATGTGCATGACACAGGTGTTTGCACAGGCTATAAACGAAGAAAGCGATACTGTGGTTCGCCTTGGAGTCATGCAGGGGCCAACTGGATTCTCAAGCTCCATGCTTGGAGATTTCGTTGGTGATATGGTGCAGATAAGCGTATACCCATCTCCTAACGAAGCGGTTGCCAGACTTGCAAAGGGAGAACTTGACATGGCGGCGCTTCCTGCGAACGCTGCAGCGAACCTCTACAGCAAAGGGGTTGGTATAAAGGCTATAGCCATCATTGGAGAAGGAATGCTGAGTGTCGTTGGCACCGGCGAGGCCTTGGATGAGGCTGCAGACGAAGTTGCAGATGAAGCTGCGGATGAGGCTGCCACCACAACCACAATAAACGTACCAGGTGCAGGTGGAACACCAGACCACATGGCGCAGCTGCTGTATCCGCAGTACGAAGCGGACTACTCGGTCACAGCCCCCGCCCAACTTGCCCAGTTGGTAATAGCCCAGAAGGCAAGCCTTGCAATCCTCCCCCAACCTTTCGTTTCAATGGTGCTCAGACAGAACCCAAACGTGAGGATTCTGAGTGATGTCCAAGAGAAATGGACAGCCCTCACAGGACAGGAACAGTACCCAATGAGCATCCTCGTCGTAAGAAGCGAGTATGCTGATGAAAACCCATTGGCCGTAGAGATGATGAAGGCCGCCTACAAAAGCTCCATAGAGAGCATTCTCTCAGACCCACAGACCGCAGGCGAAAGGATAGAGGAACTTGGAATAATGAAGGCAGCCATGGCCACGCCTGCAATCGCCCAATGCGCCTTGGTCTACAAGGATGGGAAGGCAGCCAAGGAGGAGACCTCCGCATACTACGAAGCCCTACTCCAACTCGCCCCAGATGCCATAGGAGGCAAGCTGCCTGACGAAGGCTTTTGGCTCTGACAACCACGCTTCAGCTCAGTGTCAACCATATCAGGTAAGAGCACTCTAACTTCTGTTAACACAAACCGTTGTTTTGGAGTATGATTACCTCATTATGCAATTCAGCTTCGTCTTTTTTCTGAACACATGCCTTCTTGGCGTAGGGCTTGCGATGGATGCGTTCTCAGTCTCCCTTGCAAACGGACTTAGGGAACCCAAAATGGAATTCGGCAGAATGAGCCTAATAGCAGGCACGTTCGCAGTGTTCCAGTTCGTAATGCCAATGACAGGATGGATATGCATCCACACGATTGTGGAGTACTTCAGGAAGTTCGAGAAGTTCATCCCTTGGATAGGATTTGCAGTCCTCATGTGGATTGGAATCGAAATGATAGTCGAAGGCATCAAAGGCGAAACCAAGGACGAAGAAGGCAACGTAAAGGTCTTGTCATTCAAAAGGCTGTTCATCCAAGGGGTTGGAACCTCCATCGACGCCCTATCCGTAGGCTTCACGATTGAACAGTACGATGTCCAGACCGCACTGGTGGCATCCTTCATAATAGGAGCCATCACATTTGGAATCTGCATAGCCGGAGTCGTCATAGGCAAACGCTTTGGCACCAAGCTCGCAAAAAAGGCCACGATACTTGGAGGCGTCATACTCGTAGCCATTGGCATAGAGATACTACTTGGTGGTATACTATAGGCATTGATATAGACCGATATCATAGACCGATGTCCCAGAGCACAGCCACCAAGGAGATCCAATGAACCACAAAGAGCGAAGAAACAGGTATGGATATGTTTCAGTCCTTTCATGCCTCGCAATCGTTCTCGTGTGGTGGATGGCATCGGTTGCACTGGATGCACCCATAATCCTTCCAACTCCAGCTGAAGTATTGAAAACGACCCTTGGACTGTTCGGCTCAAAGGCGTTTCTTTCGAACATTGGCGGAACCGTACTCAGAGCGTTGTACAGCTTCGTACTCATAGTGCTGTGCGGAACAACCTGCGGGATTCTTTCAGGAAGGTTCGTTGCCTTTAGAAGGGCGATATCACCTATTGTGGCGCTATTCAAGGCCACACCTGTCATGAGCGTAATACTTCTTGCGTTCATTTGGCTTGGGACTTCCAAGGTTCCCGTGTTCAGCGCATTTCTCATGGCCTTCCCTGTCATGTTCGTGCAAACGATGGACGCATACTCCAACATAGATGAAAAACTTGAGAAGATGTGCATGGTATATGGCATCGAAGGCTCACGCAGATTGCGATACCTCATCATACCTTCCATAACACCGCAGATCCTTACAGGTGCACGACAGACCCTTTCCATGATATGGAAGGTCGTGATAGCCGCAGAAGTGATTGTCCTACCTAAATACGGAGTAGGCCGCTCACTGCAGCTTGCCCAGATCCAACTTGAAACGAACGTGGTCCTTGCATGGACGATAGTGGCGGTTCTGCTTACAGCACTTGGCGATGGACTCTTCGACTTCTTCATTGGAAAGGTTTCAGGAAGGAGGCGTGCCGAATGCAGATAGAGCATCTAAGCAAAGCCTTTGGTAAGAATCTCGTTATGGAAGGCTTTTCACTTGAAGTGAGACCAAATGGAATAACATGTCTGGTAGGACCATCGGGATGCGGAAAGACGACTCTGCTCAACATCATTGCAGGAACGCTCTCACCTGACGGAGGAACAATCATACGCAGTGCGGACGAAGAAGGAAGGACAAGCTATCTCTTCCAGGAACCACGGCTGCTGCCTTGGATGACGGCACAGGAGAACGTTGCGCTGGTGTTGGAAGGAGACGTTGCAACAGCAAAGGACATGCTCAACGCAGTAGGACTTGAGGATAGCCTAGAGAAATATCCAAACGAGCTTTCAGGAGGGATGAAGCAAAGGGCCTCCATGGCCCGAGCCTTCTCATATCCATCAAAGATGCTCCTTATGGACGAACCGTTTCAGAACCTGGATACCAAGTTGAAGTCGGACCTCCTCAAGGTTTTCATGAAGCTATGGAAACAGGATAGGAGAACAGTCGTTTGGGTCACGCATGACATAACGGAGGCGTGCCTTGTAGCGGATGACATAGTGTGCCTTTCAGGCAAGCCAATGAAAATCGATGACTCATTTCACATTGATACACCAAGAAACGAACGCACATTGGAGAATACTGCCATCATCCAGGCAAAAATATACCGGACGCTCATAGGCTGAACAACCTTTTGCCAGCCTTTTGCATCCGGTACTTCAAGAGGATCGAAGGGAAGCCTTCGAAATCTTCGACTACTCTACGATGACCCTCATTATGCGTTTCTTGCCTGCTCTGAGAATCATCTCTCCGTCCTTGGCGTCATCCTTGGTGATGATTGCCTTGACATCTGTGATCTTATTGTCGTTCACAAAGCAACCACCGCCCTCCACAAGCCTTCTTACATCGCTCTTGGTTGCGCCAAGTCCAGCCTCGAAGAACAGGTCTATGATGCCCTTGCCATCTCCAAACGCCACATTGACGGTCGGCATTGCGCTGCGGTCTCCACCATTTCCAAAGGCGGCCTTTGCAGCTGAGACGGCCTTCTGGGCCTCTTCCTCTCCATGGATTATCTTCGTGATCTCGTATGCAAGCTTTGCCTTTGCATCGTTGATGTTCCTTGCTGGGTCATCGTACGTTGCTATCTCGTCAAGGCTCATGAAAGTAAAGAGCTTCATGAACTTGATGACATCGGCATCGGCTATGTTCCTCCAGTACTGATAGAAGTTGTATGGCGTGTAGAGCGTAGGATCAAGGAACACAGCCCCTTGCTCGCTCTTTCCCATCTTCTTGCCGTCAGCCCTCATGATGAGGTTGAACGTGAGGCCGTAGCACTCTGGACCGCCCATTCTTTGGATGAGATCTATTCCTGCAACTATATTGCCCCACTGGTCGGCGCCGCCTATCTGAAGCATGTTGCCGTAGTTCTTGTAGAGCATGTAGTAGTCGTAGGACTGAAGCAACTGATAGTTGAACTCTATGAAGGACAGTCCCCTCTCCAGCCTTTGCTTGACGCCTTCGAACGTAAGCATTCTGTTTACGGAGAAGTATTTGCCTACATCTCGAAGGAACTCTATGTAGTTGAGTCCAACAAGCCAGTCGGCGTTGTTGACAATCATGCCCTTGCCGTAGCCTTCAGGTGGGACTTCATCGAAGTTCACGACCTTTGAAAGCTGCTTTGCAATGCTCTTTGCATTGGCTTCAATCTGCTCCGGAGGAAGGATTTTACGGAGCTCGGTCTTGCCAGATGGGTCTCCAATGAGACCCGTACCGCCACCGACCAAGGCTATGGGTCTATGGCCATGTTCCTGAAGATGGTGCATTGCAAAGAACGGGACTATGTGGCCTACGTGCAGGGATGGACCTGTTGGGTCCGTTCCACAGTAGAACGTGACCGGAACCTTGTCCATGAGGTCTGACAAGCCATCCAGATTGGTGCAATCCTTTACGAAGCCTCTGTCTACGAGTACCTGTAACGCTTTGTTCATGCTCATACCCTCTTGTATTCCTTGGTCGCCTTCTTGATTTCGGAAACGAGTTCGCTGACAGGAACCCTTACCTGCTGCATGGAGTCGCGGAACCTGAGTGTGACTGTGTGGTCCTTGAGGGTGTCGTAGTCGACTGTCACGCAGTAAGGTGTTCCAATCTCGTCCATCCTTCTGTAGCGGCGGCCGATTGCTCCGCTCTGGTCGAAGAACGTTGCGAAGTCCTCCCTAAGCTCATGCTCGAGCTTGTCTGCATACTCGCCAATGCCGTCCTTTTTGACAAGAGGAAGGACCGCAACGGTGACAGGTGCAACGCTCGGGTGGAAGTGAAGGACGGTCCTCACATCGCCGTCTTCGAGCTTCTCCTCATCGTAGGCGTCCGAGAGGGCCATGAGGACGTTCCTTGTAAGTCCTGCGGATGTCTCCACGACATATGGCACGTACTTCTCGTTCGTCTCAGGATCAAGGTATGTAAGGTCCTTGCCTGAGAACTTCTGATGCTGCGTGAGGTCGTAGTCCGTCCTGCTGTGGATGCCCTCAAGCTCCTGCCATCCCATTGGGAAGAGGAACTGGATGTCGTACGCATCCTTTGCGTAGAAGGCAAGCTCATCCGGTCCATGCTGATGCCATCTGAGATGCTCTGGAACGATTCCAAGCTTGTTGATGTAGAAGTTCATCCTCTGCTCCCTCCAGTACGGGAACCACTTCTCGTCCGTACCTGGCTTGCAGAAGAACTGCATCTCCATCTGCTCGAACTCGCAGGAGCGGAATATGAAGTTCTTTGTCGTGATCTCGTTTCTGAAGCTCTTTCCAACCTGGGCGATTCCAAATGGAATCTTGACACGGGAGGACTGTACGACGTTCTTGAACTCCGTGTAGATGCCCTGTGCCGTCTCAGGTCTGAGGTAGATTGTGGATGCCGCATCCACATCTGGTCCAATGTGGGTGGCGAACATGAGGTTGAAGTTCCTTGGTGCTGTGAACGTACCCTTGCTTCCGCACACCGGACATGGTCCGTTGAGGTCTATCTGGTCCGCTCTGAAGCGGCTCTTGCACTGTTTGCAGTCGACCATTGGGTCAGTGAAGTTGCTCACGTGTCCGCTTGCCTCCCAAACCCTTGGGTGCATGAGGATGGAAGCATCAAGACCAACGATGCTGTCATGCAGCTGAGTCATCTCCTTCCACCAAAGGTCCCTTATGTTGTTCTTGAGCTGTACGCCAAGTGGACCATAGTCGTAGGCGCCGTTGAGGCCGCCGTAGATCTCACTGCTCTGGAATATGAATCCTCTTCTTCTGCAAAGCGAAACTATCTTGTCCATTGTTACTTCAGACATTCTTCTCTACCTCTCTTTCCAAAACTTCTATTGCACGTTCTATGCGTCTGTACGACTCCTCTTCTCCAAGGAGGTGGATGCAGCTGAACGGTGGTGGGCTCACCTGAAGTCCGGTCACCGCTGCACGCAGTGGATTGAAGACTCCGGCGTTCTTTATTCCAAGTCTCTGTGCAAGCTCGCACATATCGTTCTGCAGTTCGTCGTCCGTCCTGCCGGCGCCAACATCGGCCTTGACCAGTTCGTACACGGCCTTGAGGGATGAAAGAGACGAGGCTGCGTCCATCTTCTTTGGGATAAGGATGGATGGATCAGGCTCGCCGTGGTCCTCAAGGAAATCGGTCATGGCCACGATATCGGACAAAAGCGTGAGTCTGTCGCGAACACCTGGCACGAAGGCAAGCAGTCTGTCGTAGCCTGCATCGTCCAACCTACCCGCCTGCTTGAGGTATGGCATGAGAAGGTCCGCAAGCTCCTTGTCCGACTTCTGCCTTATGTACTGTGCATTGAACCAGTCCAGCTTCTGGTAGTCGAACACTCCAGGTGCTTTGTTTATCTTCTCGAGTGAGAAGCACTTCTCAAGCTCCTCACGGGTGAAGAACTCCTTCTCTCCATCGTATGACCACCCAACAAGGCTAACGTAGTTGAGGAGGGCTTCAGGAAGATACCCCTTTGCCCTGAAGTCGCGCACGCTGGTCGAACCGTGGCGCTTGGACAGCTTATGGCCATCGCTTCCCATGACCATTGGAAGATGGCAGTATGTTGGGACCTCCCATCCAAAGGCTTCGTAGAGCAATACGTGAAGCGGTCCCGATGGAATCCATTCCTGTGCGCGCATTATGTGGGTTATTCCCATAAGATGGTCGTCTATGACGTTCGCCAAATGGTATGTTGGGAAGCCGTCGCTCTTGAGAAGCACTGGATCCGGACTTACGTCCTTGTTCTCCCTTGTGATGTCTCCCATGAGAACGTCATGGAACGTGGTACTGCCTTCTCTTGGAACCTTGAGCCTTATGACAGGCTTGAGGCCTTGGGCTTCAAGCTCCCTTCTCTGCTCCTCCGTGAGGTCACGGCAGTGGCCGTCGTACCCTTGGACAGGGCTCTTCTCTGCAATCTGCTTCTCTCTGATCTGTTCGAGCCTTTCTGAGGTGCAGTAGCAGTAGTATGCCTTCCCCATGTCCACGAGCTTCTTTGCATATTCCTGATAGATTGAGGTCCTTTCGCTTTGGATGTACGGACCATAGGGGCCGCCTACGACAGGGCCCTCGTCCCACTTGACCCCAAGCCAATCGAGGGTATCGTACAGATCCTGAAGGGACTCGTCGCTGTAGCGTTCGCGATCCGTGTCCTCCACCCTGAGTATGAACTTCCCGCCGTTGGATTTCGCGAAGAAATAGTTGAACAGAGCGGTCCTTACGCCGCCTATGTGCTGAAGTCCCGTTGGGGACGGTGCGTACCTTACTCTAACTTCCATAATAAGACTCCAATGGGTCGTTTGAGGTTTGGTCAGTAGCCTTGTTCAGGCTGTTTTCCCACCAGCGACACCATTGAGGAACCCTCAGGTCCCTCTGCTGTCTAATGTTTTACTAGAAAAAGAGTATTCTTTCAACAAGATTGATGCATAATGCGTTAGGGTAAAAGACTCCTTCGCAGGGATTTTGGCGCCAGCCTAGGAGTCAGCGAAAGACAGTGCTTTCTGCACGGCTTGAGTGCATCGACAACGGCCGGCACCAGAAGACCAAGAAGGTCAGGCCCAAGGGCCTTCTTTTAGGAGTTTCAGCAAATCGATTCGCGACCTAACCCCCATCTTGTCGAATATGTTCGCGACATGGTTGTTGACGGTGTTGACGGAGATGGACAGTTCGCCTGCTATCTCCTTGTTGGTAAGGCCGTCGCATATCAGTTGTATTACGGAGAACTCACGCTCCGTTATCTTGTAGGAAGCAAGGCTCTCAAGACTCAATGTGGAGTGCTTTTTCTTCTCCTCTACATCTATCGTGAAGCGGGAATAGTAGTAGACTAGCATGATTATGGAGAAGGCCAGGACATAGACAGGATAGCTGAAGTCCTTGACGGCGGAGAAGAACAGAGAGAAGAAGCAAAGCGGGATGAGCGAAAGGCTGACTATGTTTATGGCAAGGCACACATCGCGGGACTGCTTGTTCTCTATGCTCTTGATGTTCTGCCAAAGGGTCACGATACAGAACACATACATTGTGAGGAACACAAGAGTCTGTCCCACAGACACCCAAAAGAAGAACCTTTCGCTTTCGACTATCTGGGATGCAAGTCCAATTCCAAAGTAGACCAGAGCCAACGGGTAGAACTGCACACGCTGCTGCTTCCTCCAAGGCTTGGCTATGACCCAACTGAGGAAGTACGGAAGGAACACGATCACGAACGCCATTGCTGCATGCAACAGCGTCGTGAATATGAAGCTGAATACCGAATAGACCTGATTGGGCATGAAAAACAGAGAGAGGCCACGGGCCAAACCAGTTCCCATTATCCCAATTAGACAGCTTTGGAACACTATATAGTAGCCTGTCCAAGGGTCTTTGCGGAATATGCGTGCGGCTATGGCCAAGGCCAAAGCCATGCACGACACAGCTATGGAGATTGTGTAGGTGAACAGTACGAACCCGCCCATCTCATCCCCTTATTTGGAAAGAAGCTTCTGGTTGTGGGAAAGGTCAGCCTCTCCGCAGATTTCCTTGATGTTCTCATACAGCAAAGGGAAGGTCGTTGCTGCAAGGCCGGTGGCCTTCTCACAAAGCTTGTTGTATGAACTTGCATTGAGAACCGCAGTGCTGAACGAAGAGAACAGCCTAAGGTGGATGTCCTTCCCTTCGTTGCTCATGAAGTCCTCTGTCTCCTGATATCCAGGGAACACCTTTGCAATGGCCTGGTCAAATGATGCCGCGCTGTCCACATAGACGTTGATTGGCTTGAGATGCAGGAACAGCCACAAGCTAAGGCTTGGGTTCGTCCATCCAAGCTTCACCTTCTTGGAATCGGCAAGAGGAGCCAAGGCATTCACATCACCGGCCTTGAGTCCAAAGTCATCGAACGTGAAAACAGCCCAAGCGCTGGAGTACTTCCCTGCAATCCTTCTCTTTGCCGTAACCTTGATGAGGTCCTCAAGGCTATCGGCTGCCTGGCACTCAACTGTGAGGCTGACGTATCTGCAGTCCTTCCTGACCCTTGAGAAATAGACGGCAAGAGCTGGATTGGAAGTCACGATAAGCATAGTCTTTCTTGGTTGGACTGGATTTCTTTTGCGCATCATGTCATGCCTCCTCGTTTACAAAGCGGAATTCGCTCGTGATTGGAAGAGCTCCAAAGGCTCCGCTCTCATACATTGCACGCGTCTTTGCACTTGCACCAAACTTGAAGTCGCTCAAAGGATAGTAGATGGTGGATCCTACACTGTCCTTCTCTGCGAAATAGATGCCGTCCCTTCTGAGAAGTCCATCCTCAAGGAGAGTCGGGTTGCAGTCGAATACGAAGAGCTGGCTGGCGCGCTTGCATCCGCCGGTGAATACGCTTGTGAGATATATGATGACCTCTGGATGCAGGAACATTCCATAGTCATCGACCACAAGGACCTTGCCCTTTGTGAAGGCCTCGAAGAAGGCCAGAGCAAGAAGAGAAAGCCTCTTCATGGAAAGGCTCTCCTTTGCATATGGGCTGAACATTGCAGCCTTGGTGTTGGAGTGGATGAAGAACACCATGTCGCCATCGTTGGACTGGACGAACTTTCCATCCTTGTTGCAACCAACCCTTATGTCCCTTATGTCAGTGATGTCCATGCTCCAGAAGAAGTTTATGAGCTGGTCCTTCCATGCTGGATGCTGGTTGAGCATTGCAGCCACATATTTCTCGGATGAAGAACCAACGCCCATTGGAAGGATGTCCAGGGTGTTCTCGAACCATCCATAGACCTCAGAGCAAGTCTCGCCACCCTTGGAGGCTGCGTGCTTGAGGAACGAATGTCTGGAATCGACGGCCTTCTCGCTGCGCTTCTTGTCACCTCTGTAGAGCTTGCCCCAACGCACCTTGTAGGAGATCTCCTCCTCAAGACCAGACGAAGCAATCCTCTCGAACATGAGCTTCTTGGAAGAACCAAAGTTGTAGTAGAGGCTCTCCTCCCAGATATGGTCGGTATCGGCCTTTATGGTGTATGTGGCAATCACCTCGCGCTCGTCCTGAGTGGCCTCTCTGAGAAGCACACGCACGGTGAACTCGGCTGGCTGGTTCTTGATTTCGTTGTAGGCGAATATGGAACCCGTGAGGATCCTCTTGAGAGGGTTCTCCTCCGAGAGATCCGCCGTAACGATACCCTTGATGGCCTCAAGAGCCCTGACAATCGTACTCTTTCCAACACCATTGGGTCCCACTACAGCGACTGTCCTCAGAACCTTGAGTTTGTCGGACACGATCTCGACCTTTGACTGGTCAAGCCTCTTATCCTTCAAGGCCGCAAACGAAATCGTCTGAGGTTCCTTGATTGACCTGAAATTGGCCACAGTAATATCAATAAGCACAAAGGCCTCCTTTGCCGACAAACGGCATTTTCACTGTTTCACTCCATAAAGTCTAACCGAACATTCCAAAAAATGGAAGAGTAAACGTGAAAACATAAAATTTGGGCCATCATTCACTAGAAACGATAGCCCAAATTGACATTTTACATTAAAAAATCAACTTTTTGTTAAAAATAGGCTATAATAGGCCATCAAAAACCTATAAGCTCACCAGTAGAAGAAGGCGTTTTCGTCGTACTGTTCATCTGATCGCGTGCAGCTTCCTGCTTTTCCCTCACGTCCTTGAGTCTGTAGTAGAGGTCCAAAGCCTGCGAGTTGCCGCTCCTTTCGTAGACGTCCCTTGCAATTGAGAAGGCATCCTCGTACTGGCCAAGGGTGTAGTAGAGGATTGCAGCGTTGTAGCCTGCCGCCACATGGCCGGACTTGTTGTACTCAGCCACGAACAGGTCAAGGGCAATCCTATAGTTCTCGCTCTTGACGTAGTCGTATGCGCTTTCAAGGGACTTTACCTTTGGCTTGTTGTCCATAAGTCCAAAGTACGATGTCTCGTAGTGGGGCGTAAGCTTTCTTGTGATGTCGTCAACGAATCCGTCTATGAGGTCATCGAACAGGTCCGATGCATGCCTGAGCTCGAAATAGTGACGGTCAGACACGAACTCCTTGGCATCGTTTGTGTGCCCTATTTGAGTCCTGAACGTTCCACTGGACCTTGTAAGGGTGTCGTTTCCAATTATCACGTTGTTCTCCACGTCTATGACTGAGTACGTGAGGCTTATTGTCGCGCTTTGGTTTAGATAGAACCTGTATCCAATGACCGTTTTGGAGTCGTCCTTGGAGTAGACAGGCTCTGATTCTATGAACTCGTCGTAGTTCATATAGCTTATGTTCGACGTAAGAAGTGCATCCACTCCGTTGTCCATAAGGGTCTGCCTTACGGTTCCAAGGCTCTTTCCAACCGTTATGAGGGAGTCCGTAAGGTTAGGCGACTTTATGTCAAAGTACCCCTTGTCGATGGCCTTGACGAGGTTCTCCGATGCATATTTTGAAACATTGCTCGATGTTGAGGCATCGAAAAGTGAGAACTTCGTTAGATCGTTGATGTAGCGCTCCTCCACGTTGCCCCTGATTGGGATGAAGAAGTATCTCCACCAAAGGTCGGATGGCGAGTAGTTGTATGCAGTGGACTGCACGGCAATAGTCTTGTATCCGCTTACGTTGACCTCCGCTGGGACGAGCGTTCTAAGAGCTATGGACGTAGAGCATCCTACAGCTGAAAGTAGTATGGCAAGTGCTACGAGCAGCACTAAGGCTATTCTTGGTTTCCTGTTCATTTTCATTCCTTCTCCTCTTTCATTTGGCGAGTGGATGCGCAGAGTATAGCAAAAACTCAATTGACATGCCACAACTATGCAATTATCCTTTCAGACATCTGGAGGTTGCAATGTCTGATTGGGACGATGATTTGTTCGGTGATGACGATACTCTCGAAGAAGATGACTTCGATGAGGATGATGAGGACGATTTCGACGAGGACGAGGAATTCGAAGACGCCTATGACGCACCGGACGTAAGCGACTACGAAGACTACGACTATCAGGATGAAGACGAGGATGAGGAAGACGAAGAGGACGACCTCATGGGTGACGGCTTCTACTATGACGACGAGTACTCGGACGACAATCAGGACGAAGACTACTGAGCGTCCTGAACCATAAGACTGGACAGAAGGGCCAATGCACCGGACACGAATGGATCCGCGACTGTGTTGGCCTTTTCCTTTATCTTCTTGGCATCGTAAGGAAGGCCTACAATCTCCTTCTCAAACCTTTCCACCCCACCCGACACCAGCGTATCGCTTGAGACCGATGCCTCTGAGACCACACCTTTCTTCACCACAAGATAGAACGTGACGCAACCAAACTCGAACCTTCCACTGAGCCTATCCGTGAACGTAGGCGACTTCCCAAGATTCCAATCCCTACTTGAAAACGTTTCGAACGATTGCCCAAGAGACGGCCATTCTACTGTTTTTTCAAGTCCTATATGATTGATGGGGCATTTTTCAGCTGCGTTTCCATTTGCATCGCCACAGAATTCTTTTTCAAAGGCCCTCTCCATGCAGGATGCGAACATCTCCGTAGTTGCGTTTGGAGAGAACTCCACGAGGTTGGCGACCCTGGATGCCACCGAGCGCACTCCATGGCTCTCAAGTTTCCTCTTGTTTGGAGTAAGGTAGTTTGGAAGACGGGAAAGATCAGTGGAGACCAACATGGTTCCATGGTGGCAGAACCTGCCCTTCGTTGTCTGGAACGCACTGCCGGATACCTTGCGGCCATCTACGACAATGTCGTTCCTTCCGCTGACCTGGGCCTTTATACCCATCATGTCCAAAGCCTCCACTACAGCCTTGAAGTTGCGGGCCTTGTCGCTCCCGTCCGCAGGGGAGATTATCGTGAAGCAAATATTCCCAAGATCCTGATAGACTGCACCTCCCCCGCTGCAGCGCCTTGCAAGGACGACGTTGTTGTCCTCCATTGCAGAAAGCCTGCACTCCTCCCAAGGGTTCTGGTAGCGTCCAATGACCACCACAGGGCTGTTTCGCCAAAGGAAAAGGATTGTGGACTTAGGGTCGAACTCCTCTATGAGGTACTTCTCCAATGCGAGGTTGAAATGTATGTTGGTCTCATCTGACACGAAAACGTAGCGGCTCTGCATAGTGATAATATAGCACAAATGCATACATGTTGAGGCGAATAAGGCGAATATTATGCAGAGACTTTCTAACTGGTTTTCAATTCTTCTTTGGATCAACTTCAACGACAAGGAGGGAGAACCCAGGAGTCTTGTCGTTCAGCATGGCATCAGGTTCCAAATCATAGTCTTCCCAATTGAAACGATAACTTCCTTTTATTTTCAAACCCCACTTCTGCACAGTGTTGGTAATTGAGACTCGAAAACCAAGGGGAACCAT
>CAVBWZ010000015.1:0-59377 GCA_963599445.1 Bacteroidaceae bacterium | reverse complement strand
CAATTGCCTTAATTGCTTTTTTGGTATAGGATTCTCCTCAAGCAATATATTGTTCGACTATTCGTTTGGAGGAAATGATGAAAGCTATTGAACTTGAAAAAGCCTATGATCCAAAGGCGTTCGAAGATTCAATCTACAGGCAGTGGGTTGAAGATGGAAACTTTAGGCCTTCTACGGGCACAGGAAAGCCTTTCGTCATTGTAATGCCACCACCAAACGTCACAGGAATCCTTCACATGGGGCATGCCCTCAACAACTCGTTGCAGGACACTCTCATCAGGTACTATAGAATGACCGGTAGGCCCACGCTTTGGGTTCCTGGAACGGACCATGCCGGAATAGCCACTCAGAACGTCATGGAAAGGAGACTCCAGAAGGAAGGCCTCAGAAGGCAGGACCTTGGTAGGGAGAAGTTCCTTGAACGTACATGGGCCCTCAAGGAGGAGCATCATGACGTGATAGTGGGGCAGCTCAAGAAGATAGGCTGTTCCTGTGACTGGGACCATGAAAGGTTCACCATGGATGAAGGGCTTTCCAAGGCCGTCAGGGAGACGTTCGTCACTCTGTACGAGAGAGGACTTGTCTACAAGGGCCTTTATCTTGTCAACTATTGTCCTCATTGCGGAACGGCTTTGGCCGATGACGAAGTGGAGCATCAGGAGGATGTTGGCCATCTCTATGACATAAACTATCCGTTTGCAGATGGAAGCGGGCATATCACAGTCGCCACGACAAGGCCAGAGACCATGTTCGGAGACGTTGCGGTTGCTGTCAATCCGGATGACGAAAGGTACAAGGATCTTGTAGGCAAAATGCTCAAGCTGCCTTTGACTGATAGGGAGATTCCAATCATTGCAGACAGCTTCGTTGGAATCGAGTTTGGAACTGGTATGGTGAAGATTACGCCTGCCCATGATCCAAACGACTGGGAGTGCGGCAAGAGGCACAACCTTGAAGCCATAAACATCCTCAATCCTGATGGAACACTCAACGATGTTTGTCCTGAAGAGTTCCGAGGTCTTCCTGCGGAAGTGGCCCGCGACAAGGTTGCCCAAAAGCTCGATGAACTTGGATATCTTGTTAGAGTGCAGGAACATAAGCATGAAGTTGGGCATTGCTACCGTTGCAATACCACCGTTGAACCATATCTCAGCCAGCAGTGGTTCGTAAGGATGCGTTCGCTTGCGGACAAAGCCCTTGATGCCTGGAAGAAGGGTGAAATCCATTTCTACCCAAAGAGATGGGAGAACACCTATTCAAGTTGGCTTGAGAACATCCGTGACTGGTGCATAAGCCGCCAGCTCTGGTGGGGGCATAGAATCCCTGTTTGGTACTGCGATGATTGCGGACACATGATGGTGGAACGTGAAGACCCAACCTGTTGTTCCAAATGCGGAAGTAAACACATACATCAGGATACCGATGTCCTTGACACCTGGTTCTCCTCGTGGCTTTGGCCTTTCAGTACCCTTGGATGGCCTGAAGAGACACCTGACTTCAAGAAGTTCTTCCCTACAAGCACTCTCGTAACTGCATATGACATAATATTCTTCTGGGTTTCGAGAATGATAATGGCATCCCTTGAGTTCACTGGAAAGGTTCCTTTCAACGACATATACATAACAGGACTTGTTAGGGACAAGAAGGGGCGCAAGATGTCCAAGAGCCTTGGAAACGGAATCGACCCACTTGATGTCATAGACCTCTATGGTGCAGATGCAATGAAGTTCACCATATGCTATCTTGCAGCACAAGGTCAGGATGTGCTTGTGGATATGGATTCGTTCAAGCTTGGTTCAAGGTTCGCCAACAAGATATGGAACGCCACAAGATATCTTCTGATGAACCTTGAAGGCAGAAACCTCGTTGCAATAGACCAGTCGAAATTCACTGAAGTTGACAAATGGATATACCATAGCTTGAATGAGAACGTCCGTAAGGTAAGAAATGCAATCGAAGGCTACAAGTTCAACGATGCAGCACAGGCCATATACGACTTCTTCTGGAACGATTTCTGCGATTGGTATGTAGAGGCATCAAAGCTTTCGCTCTATTCCGGCGACGATGCTGAGAAGGACCGCATAGTCTCCATTCTTATGGACATACTTGCCGAGTCGATGAGACTCATGCATCCTATGCTTTCGTTCATAACAGAGGAGATCTATTCAAAGCTTCCTAACACGGAAGGCAAAGTGATAATAGCATCGTTTCCTGAGTATAGAAACGATAGAATCCATGCAGACGAGGCTCATTTGATGCAATGTATGCAGGATGTCGTGAGAGGTATAAGGAATGCCCGTGCGGAGTTGGGGATTCCTGCTGACAAGAAACTCAGAATCGTCGTAAGACCTGATGAGAGCGGTAGGCTTTCTTCGTTCATGGCTGGACATGTGGACCTTCTCAAGAACTTCACGAATGCAGAGAGCATTGAAATAGATGCCGCCAAAGCGACCTCCGTTGAGGGTGCATTCCCTGTAGCAGGACAGGGTTTTGAGACCTATCTCTTTGTCAGAGATGCAATTGACGTTGACAAGGAGATTTCAAAGCTTGAAGACGATATCTCCAAGACGAAGGCTCTTCTCGAAGGTTCGGAGAAGAAGCTTTCCAACGAGAAGTTCGTTTCCTTCGCAAAGCCTGAGGCAATAGAGAAGGAGAGGGCGAAAAAGCGCGAATTCGAAGAAAAAATCGAAAAAATGCAAAAACATATAGAGGTTCTAAGGTCTTTTTGATTGTCTTATAGGCTTTTTGCTCTTATAATTAAGCGATAGGGGGATGTAACGGAAGCTATTTAGGTCTTTTTTGTTACATCCCTTTTGTTTTGATGGAGGAGACACTCTAGTGAAGAAAGTTTTTTTCCTTTTGTTTGCGGTTCTTTGTCTTGTTTCCTGTCGCACTGCTGCGGTGGAGGAATCGCCTGAACTTGAAACCCTTGTTCCTGCAGTCGAAGGGGCCTCTAGTTCAAATTCCCCTCTCGATGCGGCGTCTGATGCGACGTCTGATGTGTTGTCTATTGAATCAGATGGAACTTCACAGGTTCCTGTTCTTGAACCACAACTTGATGTAGAGAATGAAATTACAGACAATTCGGAGGCTTCGTCTGAGAATCCTTCCTTGCAAGATAACCTTGAGGCTTCCATCACTGAAGAACCTTCAGACGAATTGGAGACAATTCCTGTAGAGCAGAACGATTCGGCTTCTTCTGATGACATGGTTTCTCCTATGGGCAACGTTGATTCCATAGAGGAGCCTTCCCTTGGAACCTCTTTGGATGTTGTTGAGAAAACCTCTCCTTTTGAAGAATCCTTGACAGCTGGAGAGAGTCCAATCGACGAAGTGTCTGAACCATCTGCGGTTGAAGAGACGAAGGGCTCCGAGGCTTCTGTATCCGTTCCGCAGAACGTTCAGCCCAACAATCAGGTGCCACCTGCAGTCCAACCAAAGGCAAGCGTAGAGCCTAATGTCGAAGACGGCTCGTTCATGGACCGCTTGACAGCTTTCGTACTGAGAGAAAAGCTGTTCTGCTTTGGAGTGCTTACCGTATTCATTGGTATAGTGATGCTTATTGTGGTGATGATAAGGGATTTGGTAAGAGCGGGAAGGAGGAATTCCAGGAACTATAAGCCAGTTCAGGGTGCTGACGGTGTTGAAGATGAGCCAACTCCTTCTGTTTCATCCGTAGAGACCAATGGTCATGATAGTCATGACGAGAAGCGTGAGAACTCAGCAATTGATGACGATGATGAATTTCTGAGGAGTCTTTTGAATTCCTAAGTATTTGATTGAAATCAATAATAAGCCATACATTTCTTATATAAGAATTGTATGGCTTTTATTTTATATACAAACAAAAGAAATATTGTTTATAAGGTAAAATACAAAAGACTTGTATAGCAATTGTGTATGGTATATACTGTTTCGCAGGTGTTTTATGGCTAAAACTATTGCATTTCACCTCCAAAAAGGAGGTGTTGGTAAGACAACTATATCTGGAACTCTGGCTTGTCAGTCGGCCATGGATGGCTTCAGGACCCTTCTCATAGACGTGGATCCTCAGGGCAATGCGTCTTCGTGGTTCTTGAAGAAGACTCCAAAGTACGAACTTGCAGATGTGGTTCAGGGAAAGTGCTATATCAACGATGCAGTGGTTCCTGTCGAGCAGGTTCCAAACCTCTACATACTTCCGACCTTTGGCATTGGAGGGGTCCTTAAGAACTACAGTGAGACGAAGCTTGCAGAAGAGCCATATGTGCTTCAGGACCTTGTATCCGAATTGTCCAAGGACTTCGACCACATAATACTTGATCTGTCACCAGGTCTTGGACGTTTGGAGAGGGCTGCAATAATAGCAAGCGATGAGGTTATAACACCAATGACTCCTGAAGTATTCAGCTTGGATGGTCTTGAGATCTTCATAGACGAGCTCAAAAGGCTTAGGAAGAACCTTAGAAGCCAGGTCAAGCATTCAAGGGTCATAATCAACTCCTACGACGAAAGAATCAAACAACATAGAGATATCTACAAGGCGGCTCAGGAAGGGTCGTTTGAAGTTTACAGAATACCAGTTGATCCTGTTTTCAGAAAGGCTCAGGAGGCTTCGATCGCCCCGCAGCAGTTCAAGGAAAGGGGAAGGGGACTCAAAGACAAGACCGTTGAGGCGATCGAGAGTCTCGAAAAGGTCATTTGGAACTGATTTTTGGCGGTAGGGAAAAAGATTATGGCACTTAAGAGAAATTCTGATGAGTCGATGAAGTATGAAGAGACTGTAAGCACGAAGGCCAAGCAGCTGTTCAACAGCGACAGCGTTCATAAGAAGGAGAACAAGATCCTTACGACGTTCTCCATTGAGCCTTCGTTCAAAAAGGAGTTGGAGGAGCTCTTCTCTGAGCTTGGTCTTGGCTGGGCTGCAGGCATCAGGTTTGCGCTCAAAGAGTTTTCAAAGAAATACAAGAATTAAACGTTTGTAATAGTGAAAGAATATATAACTTATATAAATTTTATATTTAAATACGTTGGCAAGTAGCATTGCAATATAAAACTAAACAAAACCATATGAAACTTATATAAATTTCATACGGTTTTGCATTAACACTTCTATGAGTATAATCTAATTCATATATTGATTTGCTTTGTAAACAGTTTTCCTATTCCTGCTCCTGTGTATACCACTGCAGTGACTATGATGCCAGCAATCAGAACACCGCATGCTATGGATAGTATGCTCTTCTTCCTATCTAGTCCAAGGACCCATGCACCAAGTGTTCCCGTCCAAGCTCCGGTTACAGGTAAAGGTATCGCCACAAAGAACATAAGTCCTAGTAAGCCATACTTATTAATCTTTTCCTCCACCTTTGAACGAGCTCTAGCCACCGTCTTTTCGAAAAGCCTGTGATAGAAATTCCATCTATCCAAAAGCCTATGCAACGTGTTGAGGAAGAAGAATCCTATTGGGGCTACAAGGGCGTTCGCCAGCACGCTTATGATGAAGCATTGGTACAAAGGTATGTCATTGAAGTATCCGTATGGGATTGCCCCTCTCAATTCCGATATTGGCAGAATGCTCAACAAGGCCATAAGTAGATATGTCTTAGTCATGTTTGTTCTCTTCCTTTCCCTCTATTGTAATTGCGTTTACGGGGCAGACTTCATGACAGCAGTAGCAACGTATGCATTTGCTGTAGTCTGCACAAATGTGCCTTTCTCCTCTTTCCATCGATTCATCGCCTGAAAGCGTCAAAGCCTTTGCAGGGCATATGTTTACACATCTAAGGCATCGTATGCACCTTGAATGGTCAAACAGTGGTCTCGGCTCCCTTCTTTGCAGCTTCTTCTGCACTCCCCTTGTGAAGAAAGGCAGGATGAGCGTCCTTATGAACTGCGTCTTCTCCCTTATTGGAATGCGCTGGAAATCCGGGACTACAACGGCATCGGCCTTGAGAAGAGGGTAGTCTATTGAGGAGGGGAGTATGTGCCTGCGTGCGGCTTCCTTGATGATTGGAATCTGTTTTGGGTCGTAGCCCATTATGACGGCTTGGGCCCAGTCCATTGCAATTCCGTTCGTGGAGCCCATTACGAGGTTTATGCTACGAGGAGTGCCGTTCGCCGGGCCCGAACCCTCCATCCCAATGACGGCGTCCATTAGGCAGAACGCTGGCTTCACCGTTTCGTAGATGCCAACGATGAGCTTTGCAAAGCTTTCGCGGTTTGGACATTTGACGTGGCAGGCGCTTTTATGCAGCCCCGGTATCGTGCCAAAGAGGTTCTTCACAGCTCCTGTCGTGTACATGAGTTGGTGCGTCTTGAACTTGCATAGGGAGAACACCATGTCCACCTTGTCGAGCACCGCCGCCATTGGCAAGACCTTTCCAGTTCCCTTGATTGGTTTTTCGACCGGATTCTTCGTGAAATCCTCCCAAATCGCCCCTTCCTGGTCGCAGACATCCTTGATTCCACATCTTTTGCCTTCGAACGTAGGGGAGTGGAGCCCTGGCGAATCTCCAACATGTATCTCCTTTGCTCCACAGTTTTTAAGGAATTTGATAGTAACCCTTACAAACTCAGGGTTGGTCGTTATGCAGTCCTCAGGGCTCGAATCCGACAGGATGTTCGGCTTTAGCAGTATGGTTTTTCCTGCAACATCAGGCATTCCCCCTCCGCTTGCCACCTTGGCCACAGCTTCATATAGCTTGGATGTCTCATAGCTTTCGCATCGCACTATAGAGACCGATGCCCTTGTATCCGCGTTCATATATAATTCTCCTCATATTTGGGGGCGTTCTGGTCGCTTCCGCTGCTTTGATCTGATTGTAAGGCTCGTTTCCTTAGCAGGCAGAAATACAACGGACCACATAGATTCGATTTATCAGGAAGGACTATGCTGCCATGTTCCAACTCCTCTACATGCAAGGAGTTGAATGAGTTTGTAAGTATTCCTTCCTTTGTATCCTCAACCATTTTCGCCAATGGAACCTCTTTGAAAAGGCCATTTCTCTTGCGTTCCAGTTTTTCAATGACCTTCTCATTCTCAACTGGGTTTATGGAACAGGTGCTGTAGAGGATGTATCCCCCATCAACTGCGGCGTCCAAAGCTGCGGCAAGCATAGCGAACTGCTGTATCGCAAGCCTCTTTGGGCGTGATGGACTCCATATCGAAAGCGCAGAGGCATCGTTGAGCACATGCCTTTCAGACGAGCATGGTGCATCCAGGAGCACGCAGTCGTACGCATCCTTTTCATGCAGGGACCAGGTCGAGCTGTCGTGTCCTGTCACCTTTATGTTGCTTTTCGCCTGTTGTTTGAGACATGTATCCACAACCTTTGCAAGGCGGCTTCTCCTTGAAGCGGAGCGGTCGTTGGAAACCAAAGTTCCGGTTCCATTGAGCTTTGCAGCCAGCACAAGGGTCTTCCCTCCAGGGGCAGCACACATATCAAGGACCCTGTCCCCAGCCTTTACAGGAAGCATGCACGCCGCAAGTATGGATGCCATGTCCATGTAGTAGGGCGTTTCGAAGCAACCAACGGATTCGCTTTCTCCAAATGCACTTGCAAGTTCAATTGGGTTCGAGTCCTCGAGCATTGCGGCCTTTAGACCGTCCCACCTGTCCTTGTAGATTTCCCTGTAGTACCCGTCGAATCTTTGTGCTCCGCTTGCAGCGTCTTTTCGTGGCATCAGAATTCATCTCCAATGACCTTTACAAGCGCCTGTGTGCCGGCCTTTGCGTAGCCTTTGCCACTAAGCTGCTCGTACATTGCCTCCACAAGTTCAAGTCCCTTGAGCTCAAGACCCATGCGCCTGCTTTCCTCCAGAGCGATCTTCATATCCTTGATAAAATGCTCCACGATGAAACCCGGCTCGTAGTCGCCACGAATGATTCGAGGGGCTAGGTTGTCCAACGAATGGCATCCCGCCGCACCCTTTGCAATGGTCGCAATCATCTTCTCCAAGTCCAAGCCCGCCTTCTTGGAATAGGCAAGGGCTTCGCACATTCCAACCATCGTTCCCGCAATCTGTATCTGGTTCGCCATCTTGGTATGCTGCCCCGCACCTGCAGGGCCTTCCAGCAAGACCGATTTTCCCATGACCTCAAAAAGTGGCTTCACCTTCTCCAATGTGGAGGCATCTCCACCAACCATTATCGAGAGCGTTGCGTTCCTTGCCCCTGAGTCACCGCCCGATACCGGTGCATCCAGACTCTCGCATCCAATCTCCTTGGACTTTTCGTATATTCTGACGGCAAGGGAAGGCTTCGTCGTCGTCATGTCGACCAATATGCGTGCTGCATTGGCGTCTTCGCCTTTCTTTCTGGCATCTTCCAATCCTTCGAATATTCCATCTTTTCCAAAGTAGACCTGCTCTACATCGCTTGGATATCCAACCATGGTGAACAGCACATCGCAGTCCTTGGCCACCTCCGCCGGTGTCTTTGCAAGCTTTGCACCAAGTTCTACAAGTCCCTGGGCCTTGGATTGGGTCCTATTGAAAACAATGGCCTCGTTTCCCGCATCCATAAGGTGCTTGCACATGCTATAGCCCATAATTCCGGTTCCTATCCAACCTATCTTCATATCAAACCTCCAAAGCTGTTCAGACAATCCTTTTTCGAGTATACTATTATATTGTGAACGAAAACAACCGGAATACATTCTCCATGCTCCCTGACGAGGAGATTGTGGATATCGCTGACTTCTTCAAGGTCTTTGGAGATACTACACGTCTTAAGATCCTCTATATGCTTGAAACAGGGGAGGCCAGTGTCAACACGATCTCCAATTCATTGGGAATATCACAGTCTGTGACAAGCCAGCACCTCAAGCTGCTTCGAGTCGCGCGTCTTGTGCGTTGGAGGAAGGATGGAAAGAACGTCATCTACAGCCTCAACGACGACCATATAGCAAGGATACTGTCTCTTGGAACGGAACACTATGAGGAGACGATGTCGCCTGATGCGTAGAAGAAGCCTTTGTCTGGTGCTTTTCATTTCGTGCCTGCTTCTGGCGCTGCTTGGTTCATGCGCCGCTTCAAGGACCGTCTCCCGATTCAGTCTGGAATCCTCTACGCAAAGCTCCCGCTCGAACATGATCCTCACAGGAAGCGTATCCTATGGAGCGGGATTCTATTTCCCTTCGTCCTCTGACATCCTGGACGTATCTCTTCTCAAGACCGATTCCACTACAGGTACCGTGTCTGAGATATCGCACCAAAGGATAAGGAACATCCAAAGGTTTCCAGTTCAGTTCACTGTAAGGTATGACGGCGATGATGTGCAGGAAGGTGATTCCTGTATGGTATTCGTGACGCTTTCGACAAGCGGTGAGGTTTCAGCCCAGGGTTTTGGTCAGCTTTCATCCAATCCAAACGGCTTTGATGATGTTTCAGTGGTGCTGACTGGTGTTGGCGAGTAGTGGTTGAGATATGGAACGTCTCGTTTGGCTGATGTTTTGACATCTATTTGCAGTATTGTTTTCCTTTTTAGGAATATTATGACGGCAAATGGGCCAAATAGGAAGGCCAAAGCGTTGACCTCATTGCGCCAACAGGTTTACAATGCTGGTATGGGTGGTTCCTTCTTATAAATGATAAAGTGGGGAGTTCTTGATGAAAAAGAAAAACGTAACCATTTCCGACATAGCAGAGCGGCTTTGCATCTCCAAGACGACCGTCTCCTTTGCATTCAACTGTCCAAATAGGATATCAAAGGAAACGGCCGACAGAGTCTATGCCGCCGCCAACGAGATGGGCTACATTCCAAACGCCCCATCAAGGACCATGTCGCTTGGCTACTACAAGACCATAGGGTTTCTTCTTCCTCAGTCTGTGGACGACTGCCTCTCCAACCCCTACATGCTGGATGTCATAAGAGGCGCCACCTGCGTATGCGAGGAGTACGGGTTCACACTCAATCTTATACCACCCTTCCTTTCGTCCGTGACTACTGCCGTCAGAAACGCATCCGTGGACGGACTCATAACTTTGGGGCTTGCCATGACGTCCCAGGCCATAGAGCTGTTTGGAAAGAAGGACGTCCCTGTCGTTGCTGTGGATGGTCTTGGCGACGGCGATGTCGTGTCCGTTGGCATAGACGAAGAGGATGCTGCATACGTCCAAATGTCACAGGTCCTTTCGAACGGGCATAGAAGGATATCCATACTGACGCTCCCTGACACCATGAGCCCTTCGCTGGACTGCTACGGCTCCTCCGCTTTGTCCGAACGCAGACTGAAAGGGTACTCGAAGGCTCTTGGCGAATACGGTATGAGCCTTTGCAACACCAATGTCATATCCGTCCCTGTGGCATACGATGCCAACTACAGATACGCCTCAAGGGTTCTTTCCAGCTCCGATCAGATACCTTCGTGTTTCGTGTGCATGTCTGACATAGCCGCAATAGCTGCATACCGTGCCTGCACCGACATGAAGTTCAAGGTTCCTAGGGACATCTCAATCGTAGGGTTCGATGGCCTTGAGATGGGCAACCAGATAAAGAACGGCCTTACTACGATATCCCAAAGGGGAGACGACAAGGGCCGCATAGCCGCAAGGCTCATATTCAAGATGCTCAAAGGCGATTCCATCATCGATAGGACCAACAACATTCCTTTCAGTTTCGTCAAAGGTGGAACGCTTGCGCCCGTGGGGGGGGGGAGCTGAGCGCAGAGGAAGCGGTCTGAAAAAGCCCTCAAAAGCAAATTAGTCTTCCGTGAAAGTTGACCTCATCCCGTCTAGGTTGTAGATTGAAGGGGAAAGGGGTTTTTGTGGACCCTTTTTCATTGTGGGAGGGTCTATGGCTTTTGATTTCTATCAGAACAACCAGCAGCCGCAGGAAAACCACCAGAGAGGTGGGGCAGGAAGGAAGTTCGGGTTCACTCCAAAGCTTCTTATCATTCTGGTTCTTGTGATTGCCGTCGCAGTGGTTCTGTCAACCAGTTTCTTCGTCGTCGATCAGACTGAGCAGGCTGTCATACTTAGATTTGGCAAGTACAACCGCACCGTGGGTCCTGGCCTTCAGACCAAGCTGCCTCTTGGCATAGACCAGAGCTTCAACGTCGAGACCCAGGTGGTGCAGACCATGTCGTTTGGGTTCCGCTCCACAACGGCCGGCAGCACGACGGGCAAGTCCACATCGTACAACTACAGCGGCTATGCATCGGAATCCACCATGCTCACCGGAGACCTCAACATAGTGGACATCCAGTGGATAGTCCAGTACAAGATCGAAGACCCTCAGAAGTGGCTGTTCTGCGTCAACAATCCAAAGCAGACGATAAGCGATGTCTCAAGATCCGTGATAAACCAACTTGTTGGCGACCTTCCAATCCTAAGCGTCATGACCAACGAAAGGACCACCATAGAGGTCGAGGCGGAGAAGATGATGCAGGACATCCTCAATTCATACGAAATGGGAGTGAAGATCGTGACTGTCAAGCTTCAGGACATAGTCCCTCCTGCAGGCGATGTCCAAGATGCATTCGAGGACGTCAACAAGGCCATACAGGACATGAACAAGTACATAAACCAAGGCAAGGAGAACTACAACAGTGTAATCCCTTCCGCCCAAGGTGAGGCCAACAAGCTCATACAGGAAGCCCAAGGCTACGCATCCGAGAGGATAAACACCGCAAAGGGTGACGTTGCAAGGTTCGAAAGCGTGAAGGCTGAATACGAAAAGAGCAAGGAAGTGACGGCCAAACGTCTTTATATAGAGACCATGGAGGAGGTGTTCGAGAACGGAACAGGAAACCTCACCCTCGTGGATTCCAGCCTTGAGAACTTCCTGCCGGTTGCAAATGTGACTGGCGGCGTATCGTCCGGTGTCGTAGGAGGTGCAAGATGAAGAAGACTTTGATTGTTCTTGGGATCGTACTTGTATTGCTTATCGTTTTCCTCATGCTTGGCCCTTTCTACATCCTTGGAGAAGGCGAGCAGTCCGTTGTGACGAGATTTGGAAAGATCGTGAAGGTGGAGACTCAGCCTGGCCTCAAGTACAAGATGCCTGTGGTCGATACTGTCAACAAATACTCCTCAAAAATCCTTTCATGGGACGGAGACGCCCAAAGGATTCCTACCAAGGAGAACCAGTTCATATATGTTGATCCAACAAGCCGCTGGGTCATATCGGACCCTGCAAAGTTCTATGAGACCGTAAAGACCGTGGATGTAGCGGAGCTTAGATTGGATGACATCCTGGATTCTACCATAAGGACCGTCATATCGGAGAACTATCTCAACGAAGCCGTCCGCAACTCCAACCGCATAAACGAGATGAACGTCGTCGAGGAAGTATCCAACATAGAGGACCTTGAGGCTGCCGAGAAGCTTAGGAACCTCACTGTATCGGATGTCCAGCAGGAATCCATCAAGATTGGAAGACAGGGCCTATCCGACAGGATGCTCCAGCTCGCAAGTTCGTACACGGCAGAGTACGGCATAACGCTCATCGACGTCATCATCCGCCAGATCCGCTATTCGGACGACCTCACCGAGAGCGTCTACCAGCGCATGATAAAGGAACGCAACCAGATAGCCGAGGCCTATCGTTCATACGGACGTGGTCAGCTGGCCCAATGGGAAGGCAAAACCTCCAGCGAACAGAAATCCATCCTATCCGAAGCCTACGCATCGGCCGAACAGATAAAGGGTGTGGCGGACGCAGAGGCCACAAGGATATATGCCGATGCCTACGAGTCCGATCCTGAGTTCTTCGAGCTATGGAGGACGTTGGAATCCTACAGAACGACGCTTCCTGCTATGGACAAGGTGCTCTCCACTGCCATCCCGTATTTCGACGTGATGGTTGGAAACTGAGGATTCCAATCGGCGAAGTGCCAATTCAAGTGCCAGTCTAGATGGCAATCTAGATGATTGAAAGGGGTTTGTTCGGCCGTGTTTGCGATTGAACAAACCCTTTTATAGCTATATCATGACAGCATTATGACAAAGAAGAAAAGACTCGTAACAAGCGCATTGCCGTATGTGAACAATATCCCTCATCTTGGAAACCTCACGCAGGTCCTCTCTGCGGATGTCTTCGCACGCTTTTGCAGACTCCGCGGCTATGAAACCCTGTATGTGTGCGGTACGGACGAGTACGGCACGGCGACCGAGACAAGGGCCGCCAAGGAAGGTGTGTCTCCAAGGGAGCTTTGCGACCACTACCACGCAATCCATGAAGAGATATACAAATGGTTCAACATAGCGTTCGACTATTTTGGAAGGACTTCAACTCCAAAGCAGACCCAGATCGTTCAGGACATATTCAAAGCTGTGGACGCTGCAGGTTACATAACTGAGAAGGAGACCGAGCAGCTCTACTGTCCACACTGCGAACGCTTCCTTGCTGACAGATTCGTAGAGGGGACATGCCCTCACTGCGGCTCGACGGACGCTCGTGGCGACCAGTGCGATGCCTGCCAGACCCTTCTTGAGCCTACGGAGCTTCTCAATCCAAGATGCGGTGTCTGTGGAACGACTCCAATCGTGAAGAAGACCAAGCATCTCTACCTTGACCTTCCAAAGGTCCTGCCTCTTCTCGAAGATTGGCTCAAGGATGCATCCGTAGATGGTTTTTGGGCGAAGAACGCCATTCAGGTCACAAAGAGCTGGATCCGCGACGGTCTCAAGGAGCGCTGCATAACAAGAGACCTCAAGTGGGGCATTCCGGTTCCAAAGGAAGGCTACGAGGACAAGGTCTTCTATGTGTGGTTCGACGCCCCAATAGGATATATCTCCATCTCCGCAAACTATACTGACGACTGGAGGGATTGGTGGCAGAAACCGGAGGATGTTGACCTCTTCCAGTTCATTGGAAAGGACAACATTCCGTTCCATACTGTCATATTCCCGTCCACATTGCTTGCTTCAGGCAAGAAGTGGACTATGCTCCATCACATGAGCTCCACGGAATACCTCAACTATGAGGGCGGCAAGTTCTCCAAAAGCAAGGGGGTAGGCATATTTGGAAACGATGTCCAGGAGACTGGAATCCCCGCCGATGTCTGGCGTTTCTACATGTTCTACAACAGACCGGAGAACTCCGACTTCACCTTCACATGGAAGGATTTCCAAGAGAAGGTCAACGGAGAGCTCATTGGAAACCTCTCCAATCTGGTGAACAGAACCCTTACATTCGTAAAGCGCTTCTTCGATGGCAACCTTGGAACCGGAGCTTTGGACGAAGAGCTCCTTTCCCAGATAAAGGAAAGGGAGGCTGAAATCACGGACCTTCTCGAACATGCAGAGGAGCGTGATGCCTTCAGGGCTGTGTTCGCCCTTTCCAGCATTGGAAACAAGGCGTTCCAGGATTCCGAGCCATGGAAGCTCAGAAACTCTGATCCAGAGAAGGCCAAGGCTATTCTCAGAACCCTTGTTGGTCTCATCAGGGACCTTGGCGTCATGATCCAGCCATATATGCCAACTGCAAGCAAGACGCTTCTTGGCTTCCTTGGCTGTGAGGATGCAGATTGGTCGTGTCTTGGTGACTATTCAAAGGCCATCTCCGTTGGAGACATAGGTCTTCTTTTCACCAAGTTGGAGGATTCGAAGATCGAAGAACTCAGGCTCCGCTACAGCGGCAGCCAGCAGGAAAGAGAGGATAGAAAGATGGAAGAAGAGAAGAAAGGCTGCCCATGCTGCAACTGCGAAAACGACAAAGCCGCCGCTGACAAGTCAGTCGATAAGTCAGCCGCAAAGAAGGAAGCTGCAAAGCTTGCCGCACAAGCTGCAAGAGAGGCTGAAGAGAACAAGTCAATTGCTCAGAAATTCGCAGACAAGGTCAAACTCACAGTAAGCAAGATAACAAAGATTGAGCGTCATCCAAACGGCGACATCCTATACATCCTTGGCCTTGACACTGGAGAAGGGGAGGAGCGCACAATCGTTTCCTCAATCGTTCCATACTACACGGAAGAGGAGCTTCTTGGTCATAACATAGTCCTTGTGAACAACCTCAAGCCAGCCAACTTCAGAGGTGTCAAGAGCCGTGGCATGCTCCTTGCCGCTCAGGATCCAAACGCTCCTGAGCATTCCACCTGCGAAGTCCTCTTTGCAGACGACATTCCATTTGGAACCAACCTTGTTCCAGAAGGTCTCTCCAACCCTGAAGAGATGTGCTACGTCAAGCCTGACCACTTCTTCGACATGCCGCTCTACACCCAGGACGGCGTCCTCAAGGTTGATGGACATGCGCTTGTCTCGCCAGATGGTAAGACGGTATCGGCAAAGAAGTATCTCAACGGCCAGGTCGGTTAATCTTCCCTCTTGCTCTTTGAACGCATAGCTTCGTCAATTCGAGCACGGCCGTGCAGATAGCACTGTCCGTGCTCTCTTTTCTTGCTCTGCATCCAAATAGCTACGAGGGTTTCTTGGCCCTTTGCGTGCATCAATTAAACTGTTTTGAAACGCTGCGCTTGCTTTTGAGCGTAGCGTTTTTGTATTTGTGGGCCAACTGGGCTGTTTGGGCGCTTGGGGCCTATTGGGCTGTTGAAGACGGTTGAATTACGGTTGAAGTAGAGCGCTTCAGAGCGTACCTGAATGTGCCTGAGTGTACCTGATAGTGCCTGACCGTACCTGAGTGTCCTCCTTAAGCCCCGTTTAGACCGTTTATCCGTGAAGCAGCATATATGATTGCTCTCCCGTTGAATGAACATGTTGAGTGTGTTAGAATCTAGGCAAGTTCTTTTGGAGGATTGGAAGTGGGGCACTGTGAATCATTGGTTTTGAATGTGATTGCCAGGCCTGAAAACGGTCGGGGGGGGGTGCTCCTCGCCGTTGGTCTGTTTGTCATGTAACTTCTTGTCCTTCAATTAGAAGAACCGTTTTTAAATCAATTCATTCAGTTTTCTCTATGGTTTTGACTGGGCGGGGAAGTTGTTTTTTCCTTGTGCCTTATGCCATAAGACATATCTTCCAGGAGGTTTGATATGATGAGACGTGTTGCCTTGTTCTTTGTATGTTTTGTACTTCTGTTTGGATTTATGGGGTGCATGGAACCTGAAATAACAATGTTCAATGTGTCCTTTATCGGCAATGGGGCGGATTCTGGTTCTGTTCCAAGTATGGTAAGTGTCAAAGAAGGCGACCTGTGCACAATTCCAATCAGTGGTTCCCTTTCCAAAACCGGGTATGATTTCAAGTGGTGGAATACGGAGCCAGATGGAAGTGGCATCTCATATAAGGCGTCCCAGTCATTCAAACCAAATGGAGATACAACCCTGTTTGCCCAGTGGGAAATCCACTCATATTCCATTAGCTACGACCTTTCTGATGGAATCCTTCCAGAAGGCAGAAACAATCCATTTCAATATACGGTTGAGACCGATACCTTTACTTTGGCAAATCCTGTCAGAGACGGTTATAAGTTCGTAGGTTGGTTCGATGGAGTTGAAACCAGCAAGGATTTATCTATTCAAAAAGGGACAACTGGAAACAAGTCTTTTGTTGCCGTGTGGAGACTTCTCAACTCCTATGAAATCTCATATGACTCCAATGGCGGCGAAGGAAGCATCGAATCAAAATATCGATTTGAGAACGAAGCTGTTGAAATACTTCAACCAACCAATATCAAGAAGGAGGGTTTCGAGTTCAATTGCTGGAATACCAAGGCCGATGGTTCTGGAACAACCTATCAGGCAGGAGATTCATACAATGAAAACCAAGACCTGAAACTCTATGCGCAGTGGTCAATCATCAGGTATTCGATATCATACGACTTGGAAGGTGGAATTCTTTCAGTTTCCAACCCTTCGGAGTACACGATAGAGTCTGCTTTGTTCACGTTGAACAATCCTACGAAGGAAGGGTTCGTGTTCCTAGGATGGAAGTTCAAAGGAGCTCCAAATGAGGATGCAAGCAAGGATGTTTCAGTAAAGAATGGAACAACTGGGGACCTTTCATTCGTAGCGGTATGGAGGCCTTTGAATTCATATTCCATTTCCTACAATGTCAACGGCGGTGAAGGAACCGTCTCTACAGCATACAAATATGAGGGAAAACCCATAACGATAGCCAATGCTTCCGCGATTTCTAAGAAAGGCTACAGTTTTGTATGCTGGAACACACGTGCCGATGGAACAGGTACTGTATACAATCCTGATGATACGTATAAGGACGATGAAAACCTTCAGCTTTACGCACAGTGGAGCATCATTGACTATACAATAGAGTACAATCTAAACGATGGCGAACTTCCAGTTGGGATGAGCAATCCATCGAAGTATACAGTAGAGACCGCCGATATAATACTAGTGAATCCTACAAGGTATGGACACGAGTTCGTTGGGTGGAGATACAAAGACGACTCGGATGCATCCTCTAGCAAGAACTTTGTCATAGCAAAGGGGTCTGTTGGAAACCTTTGGATTCCTATACCATCTCGTATGATTTGAACGGTGGAACCGGAACGGTCGATACCCAGTACAAGTACAAAGGCGAGAGTCTGACCATATCGTCGGCAGATACAGTCAAAAGGATTGGCTATACGTTCTCCTGTTGGAATACCCAAAGAGATGGGAATGGAAAGGACTACTGCCCAAACGATGCATACAGCGATGATGCGGACCTTGAACTCTATGCAAAATGGAATTTGTTGAATTATTCGATACAGCTCAATCTTGTAGAAGGGTGTCTTCCAGAAGGTTCCAATCACATAGTGTATACAATAGAAACCGATACGTTCTCCCTTCCAATACCTACGAAGAATGAGCACGAGTTTATTGGATGGCAAGCTGAAGGTTCAGATGAAAAAGTGAAGACTGTTCTCATAGAAAAGGGCTCTACAGGGAATCTCTCGTTCACTGCAGTTTGGAGAAAGCTTGACAGGTACACGATTTCCTACGATGTCAATGGTGGTGATGGTCTAGTCGAATCCCAGTCCAAACTGGAAGGCCACTCAATAGTCATAGCCGAACCTGTAGGATTGGAGAGGGTAGGTTACACATTTGAATGTTGGAATACCAAGCCAGATGGAAGTGGAACGGACTTCAACGCAGGTTATGAATACAGGGACGATGCAAGTCTTGAACTTTATGCCAAATGGAGTTTGGTGAGATATACGATATCCTGCGATTTGGTAGATGGAAGCTATCCTGAAGGAAAAAGCAATCCAAATGACTATACGATAGAGACAGAGACCTTCACGTTGGTCAATCCTGAAAGGGAAGGGTATAGGTTCCTAGGATGGAAGGAGTCCGGCTCTGCGGATGGAACGGCAAATGGCAGTGTTTCGGTTACAAAGGGTTCAATTGGGAACAAGTCCTTTGTTGCCGTATGGAAGCAGTTGAATAAATACACCATAACCTACGATTTGAATGGTTTTGATGGCGCTGTTCCAGAACAGTCAAAGTATGAAGGTGATTCCGTATCAATTGCACAGAGCCCCATTGGGCTTTCAAGAAAAGGATACGAATTTGTCTGTTGGAACATAAGTCCATATGGAAATGGGAAAGACTATAATCCTGGCGACGTTTATAGCGAGGATGCAAGTATTCGACTATATGCAAAATGGAATTTGTTGGAGTACACGATATCCTATGACCTTGTGGGTGGAACACTTCCAGAATCGTATTACAATCCTACGAAGTATACTGTGGAAACCGATACGTTCACGTTGGTCAATCCCGAAAAGGAGAACTATGAATTCCTAGGGTGGAAGGATGCCGATGCTTCAGATGATACAGCAGTGGAAAAAGTCTCGATTGAAAAAGGTTCTATAGGTGATAAATCGTTCATTGCTGTGTGGAGAATCATTCCTTTGGTTTATACCTATCTTTCAGAATCCGATTCCTACTCCGTGAAGTGCATTGATAAAGAGATAACTTCTGCTGTGATTCCCTCCTCGTATGAAGGTAAACCTGTAACACAGATAGAATCCGAAGCTTTCGGAGGATGCAGTCTTCTTAAAAACGTAGTTATACCACCTAGCATTGTAAGTATTGGACAAAATGCCTTTTTGGGATGTCGTAGATTATCCGTAGAGTTTGAGAAGGGACGTACTTCGATACCTGATTATGCGCTTTGTAATGCATCTGTCGTTTCAATTACCATACCCGATGGTGTTGAATTCATAGGTGCGGAAGCTTTTAAAGGGTGTCAAATTAAGGAGATAGAAATTCCTGATAGCTTAAAGAGAATAGGTCGTGATGCTTTTGCAGCTTGTCCTATTACTCATATAAACTTGCCTGATGGTATTGAGTCTATTGACGGTTTTTTTGGGTGTTCCAGTTTGACGGAAATAAGAATACCTAAAAGTGTAAAAACAATAGGTGATAGTGCTTTTAGTTTTTGTGGAAAGCTAAAGAGTGTTTCTATAGAAAATGCTTCTGTTCGTATTGGAACCAGTGCTTTCTATGGGTGCGAAGAATTGCAGAATGTTTCTCTAGGAAACAGCGTAACCTATATAGGAGCTTCAGCTTTTAGTTATTGTGATAAACTAAGGAAAATTATAATTCCTTCAAGTGTGGAAAGGTCAGACGGAGCTTTTATTGATTGCAAAGAACTTTCCGTTGCTTTTGCAGATGGAACAACATCGATACCTTCTGAGGCATTATCGAACGGAGATGGTGTCATAACAGTGAGCTTGCCATCAAGTGTTATAAGTATAGGTGATAGAGCTTTTCGTGGGTGCAAAAGTCTGACCAGTATAATAATACCTTCCAATGTGCAGAACATAGGAATCGAAGTCTTTGCATTCTGTGAGAATCTTACATCTATAGAAGTAGAAGAGGAAAACTCTTCATATCGAAGTGAGAATGGGTGCTTGATAGAAATCAAGTCCAATGCTGTTGTTGGTGTTTGCGGAGGATTGAATGAGATAGCAATACCTGCAGGAGTCAAAGGTATAAAGAGCTATGCTTTTGGTTCCTGCGTGTCTTTGACAAATGTGACAATACCGGACAGCGTTACAAGCATAGAAGAGAGGGCTTTCTACTATTGCAGTTCTCTGTCGAACATGAGAATTCCTAGTAGCGTTACAAGTATAGGGAAAGATGCATTTTGCTACTGCAGTTCTCTGACGACTGTTATCTTTGACGGTACTGTCGAGAGATGGAATTCAATGGCGAATGGTAACTCTTTGGTTTCTAGCAATTGTACTGTTTATTGTACAGATGGAACCATTAGCAAGTAGTTCATGGCTTTGGGAAATGTGTTTTGGCTAACGGGGCGGTTGGGGCTTACAGGGCGCTTGGGGCTTATAAGACCGTTGGGGCGGTTGTGGCTTACGAGGCGGTTATGGCGGTTGAGACGCTTGTGGCGCATGTGGACGGTTGAATCTGACAATGCTAGAGCGCTTCAGAGCGTGCCTGAATGTACCTGAGCGCACCTGATAGTGCCTGACCGTACCTGAGCGTCTTCTTTGACATGATTTAGACCGTTTTAGAACGGCTAGAATGGCTAGAATGGCCAGAACGGCCAGTTCGTCTAGACCGCCCAGAGCGACTAGAGTGACCAGAGCGGTTAGAGTGGTGGCCTTCAGCTACTTTTGATGCGTCCTAATGCGCCATAGTGCGCCACGGAACGTTGATGCTACTTGTTTGCTTCCTCGACGGCTTTGCGGAAGGCATCGCCGCGGAAGAATTCGTTTCTGTAGCGGTATTGGGCGGGAACTCCAGGAGAGAGTAGGACGACCTGCATGAGCTTTTGGGATTCTTTGGCGCACTTGCAGGCTGATCTGACAGCTTCGTCCATGTTTGGAAAAGGTCCGTTGTATGATATGCCGGAGCTTTCAAGAAACGGTATGAGTCTTTGGTTTGTGAATGTACCAGACAGCAGGTGTATGGATGAGACGCTTTTCAAAGCCTTCTCCATTCCAATCGCATCGAGGTCTCGTCCGTAGCCTCCGCATATGAGGTGCACCGGCATGTTGGAAAGGTTGTCCACTGTGAAGCCAACAGCTTCCGGGATGGAGGATGAACTGTCGTTTATGAACATAAGGGAGTCCGTTCTTGCAACGAGCTCCCCTCTGTTGGGGATTCCTTTGAAGGCCTTTAGGGCCTTGTTCGCCTGTGGGGCGGTGAAGCCAAGCTTTCTAAGCGTGGCGAACGCCCATTCCATGTACTTGGGAAGTGCCTTTGACATTTGCCTGCACAGGCTTTCGACTGCGAATATGTCCTTGGACCGTCTGTTGAGGTTTTCAAGAAGCTCCCTACGGCATTCGTCTGGGCATATCACGATACGGGAGTCCGATGTCAAGGTAGGGGCGAGGGACTCAAGGACATCGGTCTTGGAGCCTAGGCCTGTGAATATGGATACGTCTACAAAGGGGAGATCCCAGTCCATTATGTCTATCGTGTCGCGGATTTGGCCGTATGAGAGTTCGCAAATCAGGTATTGGGGGATGTCGCCGCCTTCAAGCCGTTCTATTTCGCAGAAGCCGCTTATGCCCATGTTGCCGCACATGTGGGCGCTGATCCCCATGTAGTTCAGTGCGTGGCATAATGCGCTGGCTGTGGTGGTTTTGCTTTTTGCGCCGGATACGCATACGAGCTTCACGTCTTTGATGGCGGGGTTGGAGAACAACAGGGCTAGGTCGTTGGTCACTTTCTTGTAGGATGGAAACTCCACATCCTGCATACCGATGTTGTTGGATTTGACGATGATATCGGCCCAGGCTACGTCGTCGTTGAGGGTCTCGGGCTGGCGGAAATCCACGCCCATGCCTTCCAGAAGCTCCATCGTCTCCAACGTGTATGGTTCTTTCCTGGCCCCTGAGACCCTTACGCTGTGCCCATGGGAGGAGAAGTGGAAGGCTGCGTCGAACCCGCATCCCATCTGTCCATAGCCGAATACCAAAATGTTCATCTTCGAAGACATCCCTCCACCTATCTTATATGATAACAAACGAATTTGGTTTTGATTACAAGATATTGGAAGAAGTTGGCGAATGTTGATGCGAATGTCGGCTCAAAACACTGGACGTTATAGTGGTTTTGTGATATTGCTCTATGCCCGGAAGGATTAATCAAGAATTGATCTAAGGATTTTCGAAAATGACTGAACTACTATCCATTGCGGTTGCCTTGGCCGCAGGTCTTCTTATGACAAGGCTTTTCAAGAAACTGCATCTCAATTTCCCTGATGTCACTGCATTCCTCGTTGCAGGTCTTTGCATAGGACCTTATGGCCTTGGCCGTCTTGGTGTTCCAGGTTTGGGATTTCCAACGTTCGAGGATGTTGATGCTGTGAACACAATCTCAAGCGTAGCACTTGGGTTCATTGCCTTCTCGATTGGAAACGAGTTCAAGCTCTCGCATCTTGAGGGTACTGGGAAGCAGGCTACGGTCATTGGCATAGTGCAGGCTGTGACTGCAATGGTCTTTGTAGACATAGTGCTTGTAGCCGTCTATTTCATTGCAGGTGCTGACAAGCTGAGCCTGCCTGCGGCAATAACCCTTGGCTCCATTGCCACCGCAACGGCCCCTGCTGCGACACTTATGGTCGTAAAGCAATACAAGGCAAAGGGTAAGCTTACGGATATCCTTCTTCCTGTAGTCGCCCTCGATGATGCCGTTGGTCTTGTTGCGTTCGCCCTTTCGTTTGGAATAGCCCAGACCCTTATTACGAACACCGTAAGCGTTGTTGCCATAATCGTTAACCCTTTGGTTGAGATTGTGGCATCCCTTCTTCTTGGTTCCATCATGGGTGTAATTCTCACTAAGCTTGAAGAGCTGTTCTACTCTAACTCCAACAGGCTTTCCTTGACGATAGCCTTCGTCATGATTACGATTGCTCTTTCTTCCATGAGCTTTGACATTGGACCTGTCAATGTGTCGTTCTCATCTCTTTTGGTGTGCATGATGCTTGGTACGATGCTGTGCAACCTGTGCCCGAGGTCAGGCGACATAATGTCAAGGGCAGACCAGTGGACGGCTCCTTTGTTCGCTCTGTTCTTTGTAATAAGCGGTGCGGACTTCAACCTTAGCGTGTTCAAGAGCCCAATCGTCGTGCTCATTGGAATCCTCTATATCGTGGCGCGTTCGCTTGGAAAGTACTTTGGTGCACGCGAGAGCGCAAAGGCCACAGGTTGCGACGACAATGTCGTGAAATACCTTGGCTACACGCTTCTTCCACAGGCGGGTGTGGCCCTTGGAATGTGCGTCACTGCAGAATCCCTTGGCCCATACGATGGCCTTCTTATAAGGAACATCGTGCTGTTCTCGGTTTTCATCTACGAGATTGCAGGTCCAATGATCACAAAATGGGCGCTCACGAAGTCCGGTGACATTGAACAGAAACCTGAACACAAGGAGACTCATGAGAGGTTCGCGGTTCCTAAGAGCTCCAGGAAGTAACTTCGATGATGCGAAAAACCAGGCAGAATGGTTTTTCGCATCATCTTCGTTGGGTTTCTTTGTCCAAAATGAGAGCAAGATTGTAAAATTGGACAGAAAAGTGTCCAATTCTAAAAATTTTTCCAGTTTTTGGACATCTTGGAAAACATGAAATGAAAAAGGCTGTCGATAGCGAAATCGGCAGCCTTTTGTGTTTTGTAAGTTTGCGTTTTGTAAGCTTACGTGTTTTGGGAAGATTCCAGCTTTAGAACACCAGCACGACTTCTCCGTTTGGATAGTTGGTCTGGACCCAGTCACGGATCTTCTGGCTCTGAAGACACTGGACGAGGGCCTTGATTGCAGGACTGTCCTCGTTGCCTGACTTCACTGCTATGATGTTGACGTATGGGCTGTCGGCTCCTTCCACGAAAAGTCCGTCATTGAGTGCGCTCAGGCCTGCCGGGATCGCATAGTTGCCGTTTATTACAGCTGCATCGACATCCTCGATGACTCTTGGAAGGGAAGCGGCCTCGACCTCTACGAACTTGAAGCTGTGGGGGTTCTTAGTGATATCAAGGACTGTTGCACTTATCCCTGCGCTGGAGGAAAGCTCGATTAGTCCTGCGCTCTGAAGGAGAAGAAGCGCGCGGCCTTCGTTCGTGGTGTCGTTCGGAACGGCTATGGTTGCACCGTCAGGGATATCGGAGCTATAGCTGTACTTCTTGGAGTACAAGGCTATCGGCTCTATATGGATGCCGCCTGCGTTGACGAGGTGGTAGCCCCTTTCCTCGTTGAAGGATTCCATGTAGGGGATGTGCTGGAAGAAGTTTGCATCCAGCTGGCCGTCCTCAAGTGCGGTGTTAGGCGTCACGTAGTCCGTGAACTCCTTGACCTCAAGCTCGTAGCCCATCGCGGCCATGTCATCGACGATGAGGTTGAGCATCTCTGCGTGCGGAACGGGTGTGGCTCCAACCACGACCTTGTTCGAACTGTTTTCCTGTGCATTCTCCTTGGTTCCGCCAGCGAAGGCGAACGAAGCCAACAAAACCAAGACCAAAGTCAAAGCTATCTTTTTCATGTCAACTCCTCGACACCCGTCTTTCTTTAGACCGATGTCCTTGTAAATAAGTATTAGGGAGCAACTTTCAAAACTCCTTCATGCGTCCTGGCCATGCCCTGCACGGCTGTAACCACGCCTTCAGCTCCTTCATAATACACAAAGTATTATCTCAGTCGCTTCAGACGGCTTCCATCTCGGCAATCCATGTCCAATCCACACGAGGCATAGTTTTGCAAGTTCCTCTGTGGTGTTTTTTAGCGTTTTGAAAGAATCCGGGCGCTTATCTTGTTGCCAATGAACTGGATGAGCTCGACAAGGACTAGGATTATCACGACCGCAACAATCATGACGTCAGTCCTTGTGCGCTGGTATCCATACCTTATGGCAAGGTCTCCCAGACCGCCTCCACCAATGGCACCTGCCATTGCAGAGTATCCAACAAGGTTTATGATCGTGAGGGTGACGCCCGATACCAACGACGGCATTGCCTCTGGAATCATGACCTTGAAGATTATCTGTCCGTTGGTGGAACCCATGGAGCGGGCGGCCTGAACGACCCCCGTATCCACCTCCTTGAGTGATGTCTCTATGACTCGCGCAGCGAACGGAGCCGCTGCAATCGACAACGGCACTATGGTCGCCGTGGTTCCTATCGTCGTCCCTACAAGAAGCCTTGAAAGAGGGAACAGAATGATCATGAGTATTATGAAAGGGAAGGATCTCAGCACGTTGACTATCTTGTCAAGGACGCTGTTGAGCACAGGTCTTGGCATTATGCCTCCGTGTTCCTCCGGTCTTGTCACGCATAGAAGGATTCCCAGAGGAAGTCCAAGAAGGATGGAGAATATGGTTGAGAAGAACACCATTTGAAGAGTCTGCAGTGTGGATTGGAATATGAGGGTCCATATAGCCTTTGTCATGCGTTGGCCTCCTCGACCACTATGCTGTTCTCCTTGAGCTTCTCAATCGAAGTCTTCACGGCCTGCGGGTCTCCGCTTATGTCGCAGATGAGCGTTCCAAAGTCATCCCCTCCAACATGCTGTATGCCGCCGCCACGGATGTTGAACACCACTCCGTACTGGCGTGCGAGCTCCGATATGACAGGGGAGTCCGCAGTGCCGCCTGCGAACCTGAGCGTGTAACGACCTGGGACGTTGGACCAGAACACCATTGAACTGCGGTCTGCATCAACTGTCGTGAGGTGTGAAAGGAAGTCCTTTGATACGTCCGTCTTTGGATGTGCGAAGAGCTCCTTCACCGTTCCTTCCTCTACAATCCTTCCGTTGTCAAGAACAGCTACGAAGTCGCAGGCATCCCTGACGACCTCCATCTGGTGGGTTATCATGACCACTGTAAGGTTCATCTTCCTCTGGATGTCCTTTATGAGTTCAAGTATGGACTTCGTCGTCTGGGGGTCGAGGGCGCTTGTGGCTTCATCGCAGAAAAGGACCTCGGGCTTGCATGCAAGGGCCCTTGCTATGGCTACACGCTGCTTCTGACCTCCGCTTAGGGTGGAGATTGGTGCATCCTTTCTGTCTTCAAGGCCTACGAGTTTGAGAAGTTCCTGGACCCGTGTTTCTATCTGGGGTTTCTGATAGCCGCATATCTCCATTGGGTAGGCTATGTTCTGTCCTGCAGTGCGGGATGAGAACAGGTTGAAGTTCTGGAAGATCATTCCAATCTTGCGCCTTTGGGCTATGAGTTCCTGCTTGGAGAGATTGTCAACGCGTCTGTCGTCATAGAGAACTTTTCCCGAATCTGGAGTCTCAAGAAGGCTCATGAGGCGCACCAATGTGCTTTTCCCTGCGCCGGAGCGGCCTATTATGCCAAATATCCTGTTCTGCGGTACAAAGAGGCTGATGCCATCAACTGCGTGTACATTTCCATAACTGCGTTCAAGATTCTCCAGCCTAATCTGCATTCGAGCCCGCTCCTCGGCGACTAATAAAGCACAGTTTCAAGTTTTGGACAAGTGGTATTTGTTGCATTTCTTTTGAATGCGTGCTATTTGATACAAAAGTGTTAGCAAAATTACATAATGTGTTTGATGTCTTTGGGTGGATGGGCGGTGAGTGGCGTTAAAGGGCGGAGTAGGGCGTTGATGGACGCAGTATGGCGCACTACGGCGCATTGGGACGCATCAGATTGAAGGAGATACCGTTTTCGTAGGGATTTGCGATGCAGTATTAGGAAGAAGGGCACAGACAGTACTTTCTGTACGGCTGTGTCCGCACTGACGACGTAATGCACGCAAAGCCCAAGAAAAATTTCGCAGGGATTTTGGTTCAGCTACAAGGAGGGAAACGCGGGGCAGTACTTGTTGTACGACCCAAGTGAACCGTCGCAGTAGATGACCAAAAGGCCAAGAAAAACAAAAAACCGCTGGAGCGACCAGCGGTTAAAAGATTGCGAAGAAGGAGAAATTACTTCTTCTTATGTCTCATCATTCTGAGCTTCTTCTTCCTTTTATGGGTAGCAATCTTATGCTTCTTTCTTTTTCTTCCACAAGGCACTGCAGAACTCCTTATATCCCCTAGTGGGGATGAATTGTAATTACGAAGGCCATTATCGTTGCTTTTTGTGCCAAAGGTCAATAGCAGGGTGGGGCTTTTTTTCAAAAAAGAGAGGACAAGGGCATCGGGCTGTGTTGCGGACGTAGTATTATATTGTGGTCGTATTGACTTTTGGGGGCTTTGGATGGTACTGTTGGAGTACCTCTTTATCCATCGTCGATGGATCATTTTAAGTCCGTAAGGAGGAACCCATGAGAGATTATGAGTTCACCGTCATCTTCAACGCAAGCGATGATATGACGGAAAAGGGCATGGAGATCGTCTCCAATGCATTGAAGGCTGCTGGTGCACAGATTGCAAAGCAGGAAGACATGGGCGTGAGGAATCTCGCCTATATAATCAAGAAGCAGGATAAGGGCCACTACTACTATTTCGAGCTCTCCGCTGAACCACAGAGCATCAACAAGATGACTTCCGAGTTCCTGTTGGAGTCTTCGATTCTCAAGCACTTGTTCGTAGCTAAATAACAGGTAAACCCAACAGGAGAGGACAATGGCAGCAGATATCAACGTGGTCGTATTGGTTGGACGTCTTACACGCGACTGTGAACTTAGGTCGACGCCACAGGGTACCTCAATCTGTCGTTTTTCCGTTGCAGTCAACAGAAGGAAGAGGACTGGAGACAAGTGGGAGGACGAAGTGAGCTACTTTGACGTTGTGCTTTGGGGAAAGTCTGCTGAGACCCTCAGTTCCTATCTCACGAAGGGCCGTCAGGTCTCCGTACAGGGAGAGCTTAGGCAGAGCAGATGGGAGCAGGATGGACAGACCCATTCGAGAGTGGAGGTCGTTGCCAACAACGTTCAGCTTCTGGGAAGCGGTAACCAGCAGGGTGGTTCGGCACCTAACGACGGCGCACAGGGTGGCTATCAGAACAATTATCAGAATAATTATCAGAGCGGCTACCAGAACGGCGGATACCAGCAGAACCGTCCAGCACAGAGAGCCCCTCAGCAGGCGGCTCCGGTCGCAGACATCGGTGGACCTGAATCCTTCGATGATGCAGACATTCCATTTTGATTTATAGGAGAAGATTCAAATGCATGACGAGAAAGATGCAATGACCAACGAGGCTACAGGTAGCTTCAGAGATAAAAAGATGGGCGGAAAGCGCACCAGTTTCAAGAAGAAGGTTTGCAAGTTCTGCGCCAACAAGGTTGAGCCAGACTACAAGAACCCAGAGCAGCTCAGACGCTGCACGACAGAGAGAGGCAAGATCCTTCCTGGCCGCATCACTGGAACATGCGCAAAGCACCAGAGAGCCCTCACAAAGGAAATCAAGAAGGCAAGAGTCCTTGCTTATCTTCCTTTCGACAAGCAGTGATCGAAGTCTGAGAAATCTGATTCGACAAGAGGAATCCTGAAGTGGAGCAGGGAACAGACAAAGGCAGTATAAGGGATCTGGTCTTCGTGACCTTGATAGGCATCCTTTTCTCACGGTTTTCGTTGGGGAGCATGCTTATGACGGTTCCTTTGCTTCTCGTTGTTCCCAGAATACGCAGGGAGGGTTTGGTCTGGCTTTCGTATGCCTTGGTCTTCCTTGGTGCCGTTGGCTGGACGTTGCTTGACAGCAAAGACCTTCTGACCACGCAGTATGCCGGTATGGTTGCGGTTTCGCTGTACATGCCTGTGTGCACCATAGTGGGATCCGCCATGTGGACGGCTTCTGGAAAACGAAGCAGGGTTGGACTTAGAAGGTACTTCCTTGCTTGTATACCGGTCTGCATGATGGGACTTGCCATTGCTGTATGGTTCTCGACGGACTATGCCGGATCCATCAAGGAGCTTATCAAGAGTTCCATGATGTACATGTTCCCGGCGGAGTCGTTGGGATTCAGCATTGAGCCTGTGGTGGACACTGTGGTCTCCCTTATGATGCTCATGTTCGTTCCAATGGGCATGATTGCGGCGGGGCTTCCAGTTCTGGTGTCCGAGCTCATACTGTACAGAAACGATGAAGCCTGGCAGTATGATTTCGCTTTCATGAAACTTCCTGACGTATTCGTGTGGGCGTTTCTTGGAAGCTGGGCCTTGGCTTTGGGTTTCAATTTCATACAGGTTCCGGTTTGGGTCCGTTCCGTGTGTTGGAACCTTGCCTTTGGGCTTGGTCTGCTCTATGCAATCCAGGGGATTTCGATACTTGTCGCACTTTTCAGAAGAAGGACCGCTGCGGTCAGTGCAGGTAGGGTGGTCGTTTTGGTGCTCTGCCTGTGCATGATGCCTGGTCTGAACCTTGTTTGTCTTGTTGGACTTCCAATCCTTGGCGTCCTTGAGACGTGGATACGGTTCAGATAGGCTTTGAATTAGAAATACTAAACAAAGGAGTATTCATATGAAGATCATTTTGAATCAGGACGTACCTAACCTCGGAGAAGAGGGAGATGTCTGTGTGGTAAAGGATGGATATGCTCGTAACTATCTGCTGCCCACTGGTGCTGCGGTACTGTACACAAACGAGAATCTGTCAATTTTCAAGAGCAGAGCTGCTGCTATTGAGAAGCGCAAGGTTGCAAAGCGCGAAGCTTCTGCATCCCTCAAGGAGAAGCTTGACAACGTGAGCCTCGACATGGTCGTCTCCGCTGGCGAGTCCGGAAAGCTCTTTGGCTCCGTCACACCTCTTATGGTTCAGGAAGCCCTTGCAAAGCTTGGTTTCGAGATTGAGAAGAAGCGCATCGAAGTTGCAACACATGCAATCAAGATGGTTGGTGTCTACACCGCCAAGGTCCACCTCTACGAGAACGAGTTCTCCCTCATCAAGCTGAACGTTCTCAGCGAAGCAGAGGTCAGGGCTGCTGAGAAGGCTGCCAAGGAAGCCGCGGCAAAGGAAGCTGCAGAAGCCGCCAAGGCCGCTAAGGAAGCAGAGGAGAAGGCCGCCGCTGAAGCAGCTGCCGCAGCAGAGGCTGAAGCTCCAGCAGAGCCGGTTGCAGAAGAGGCACAGGCTCCTGTCGAAGGCTGAAATACATTTTGATTTCTATGGCTCAGCTCGCTGGAAACGGCGGGCTGTGTCGTATATGACGGTTTGCTGGAGGAACTTTCAAAGCTATGCTTTGCGTGGATTTGGCATGGATTGCCGATATTGAGTTTTGAAAGGTCCTTGCGAACTACGGAGATTTTGACGTGGCAGGTAGTACGATAGGAAGGGTTCCACCCCAGAACATAGATGCTGAAGTCGCTTTGCTAGGAGCTGTCCTTCTCAGAAACAGGGCCTTGGACGATGTCCAGGAGATTCTGACCAAGGAGGATTTCTACCAACGAGGACATCAGCTTATATGGGATGCAATCGTAGGACTCAGGAACGACAAGCCAAACGTCGCCATAGACCTCGTGTCGCTCACCCAATACCTTGCGGAGAAGGGGACTCTCGCCGAGTGCGGCGGGGCTTCGTACATTGCAGGGCTTACGGACTCCGTGCCGTCATCTACAAACGCTTCGTACTATGCTGAGATAATCCGCAACTGCGCCCTCAAAAGAAGGCTTCTTGACCTTTCCGTAACCGTTGGCGACAAGGCCTTCGACGAGACGCAGGACGTCCAGCAGTCGATAGACGAGATTGAGCAGAAGATATCGGCGTTGGGAAACAGCATTGGAACCAACAACTATACCGATGTCGGTGCGCTCCTTCTCAAGGTCGTGGACGAGGTCCATGACAGACAGGCGGGCAAGAAGCCAAGCGGAATCTCGTCAGGTTTCAGAATCCTTGACAAATACATTGGCGGTTTCAAGCCGTCCGACATGATAATCATAGCCGCAAGACCATCCGTTGGTAAGACCGCCTTGGGTCTCAACATTGCCATAAACATGGCCTTTGGCCCAAACCCTGTTCCAGTTGGATTCTTCTCCCTTGAAATGTCAGGGGCGTCGCTTGTCGAAAGAATCCTTTCAAACAAGGGCCAGATAAACAACATGGTCCTCAGAAACGGCAAGATTGACAGCATTTCCGAGCAGAAGATGATGGATGCCGCAGGAGTGCTCTACGAGAACGCAAAGAACCTCCTCATCCAGGACACCCCAAACATAAGCCTCATGGAGATCCGCTCCCAGTCAAGGCGAATGAAGAGGGAGAACGACATCCAGGCCATCTTCATAGACTACATTGGCCTCATAGACCTCAAGGGACCGGCCAACATGCCAAGGCACGAACAGGTCTCCATAATCTCAAGGTCCCTCAAGAGCCTTGCCCGTGAGCTCAACGTGCCAATCATATGCCTTGCACAGGTCAACAGAGAAGGCGGCAAGGACAGGCCTCCTATGCTTGCGGACCTGCGTGACTCCGGCTCGATCGAGCAGGATGCCGACCTTGTAATCCTCCTGGACGACCCATCCAAACGCCTGAACGAAGACGGTAAGATAGCCCAATACGAGGAAGAGGAGACCGATGGTGACGAGCCCACCGTCAAGACAAAACCCCTCAAGATAATCATAGCAAAGCAGAGAAACGGAAGCACAGGCGCCTTCAACCTCAACTTCGTGGCCGATTACATGGCCTTCAGGGAGATTGAGAGGTTCTAAAGCAGAGTGCTGCACTTCATTCTGAATTTGGAACACGTGTGTTCCAAATCCTGAGTGTACTCTGGAATGTTTATTTCACGCGAACGTCAGCAGCACGAATATGAGCGCTATTATGAGGATTCCAGTGATTTGGAGTCCCATGTAGAGTTTTGGATGGAAGGTATGGCCTGTTATGAGCTCTGCAAAGCTCAGGACTATTAGTCCTCCGTCCAGGGCTGGGATTGGAAGCAGATTCGCTACGCATAATGACATGCTTACGCTTGCAAGTAGGAAGAGAACTATGCGCATTCCACTGTTGAAGCCAGCGGCAAAGCCCTTTGTCGTGAGCATCCCCATGCTTTGTGATGCGGCAAAAGTGCCACCCAACGTTTCATGCGCTCCTGACTTGCCTCGTATTACATTTGCAAGCGAGATGATGGACTGCTTGAAGTTGTCGAAGCACTCCTTGAGGGATATCTTAATTGCTGAGAAGAAGTCCATGCCGGGAACCGACTTCGTCTGCTGCATAAGTGTGAAGTTGAGACTTGCATCCGGATTGTCGAACGCTATTTCAAGAGTCTCAAAGGAGCGTTTGCTCTCCCTTTGGACTGTCAGCGTCAAATGGCTTGAAGTGCTCGATTCGACCAAAAGGTCGAACATGTTTGTGACTTCCCTTTCGTTTGCAAGAAGGATTCTATCTCCTGATCTAAGCCCAGCCTTCTTTTCAGGAGTATCCATGTTCACATGCCCAACAACCGCTTCCTTGAATGGAAGTATTCCAAAGACTCCGTCTATTGGTCTGAGTTCGAATGTTCCCCTTGAAGTCTCGACCTGAATGGAAGAGCTCTCCTTGAGAGAGGCAAGCATTCCCTGGAGCTCCTCGTAGGATTCGACGGCCTCTCCATCCAAAGCAACAATCATATCTCCTGTGACAAGTCCTGCCTGTGATGCAGCACACGTTTCAAGTCCATAGAGGCTTGGATAGTCGCTTGCCACAACTACCTTTGCAGGTGAGTAGGGGACAAGAGTATTCATTGAAAGGAGTATCGTGTAGCAGATGAATGCAAAGAGTATGTTTGAAAGCGGTCCTGCAAAGTAGACAAGTATTCGTTTCCATGCGGCAACGGACCATATTGAGCCTTCCTCGCATGTCTCTATGTGCTTTTTCTTCTGGGCTATGGCGTTCTTGAGGTCGTCCTGACCCATCATTTTGCACATGCCTCCAAAAGGGATTGCCGCTATCCTGTACTCAGTTTCGTACTTTCCCCATCGTATAATGGGCGGTCCAAAGCCGAACTGCAATGCCTGTACCGATATTCCACATGCCCTTGCCGCTACGAAGTGCCCAAGCTCATGGATTATCACCATGACGCTTATTCCCAAAAGGCCTATGGCCACCGACACTATCCATGACCAGGTTATGGTTGGTAGGCTCATCTATACCTCTCCATGATGGTCTGAACAGCAGAACGAGCCTTTGCAAACGTCACTTCCTGCAACGACAGGACATCATCGAACGTTGCTGCACCGGTCGTCCAATCGAGGTCAAGCACTCGTCTTACGACGTTTCGTATATCAGTGTATCGAATCCTGCCATCTATGAAGGCCTGTACTGCAACTTCGTTTGAAGCGTTGTAGGCAATAGGATAGGAGCCTTCAAGGCGCACGCATTCGAAGGCGTCTGCAACGAAAGGGAATCTAACACAGTCGAGTTTCCTGAAGGTCAGATCAAGCTCTGTGAAGTCCAAGGCTGAACCCACATGTCTGTCCACCTTGGGCCACATGAGGGCTCTCATTATTGGAAACACCATATCAGGTGGGGACATTTGGGCATACACCTGGCCGCTTGTCGTCCGCACCATGGAGTGGACGACGCTTTGAGGGTGTATGACCACCTCGATATCGTTTGCAGAGAAGCCAAAGAGATAATGGGCTTCAATGACTTCAAGACCTTTGTTCGCAAGGGTGGAGGAGTCTATTGATATCTTTGGACCCATCTTCCATGTTGGATGTCTAACAGCCTGGGCTGGTGTGATCCCATCAAGTTCATCCAGTGGAGTATTTCGAAACGGTCCACCGCTTGCGGTTATGACAAGCTTGGATATCCCTTCGTTTCCATGGGCTTGTATGAGCTCGTCTATGGCTGAGTGTTCGCTGTCAACTGGGATTATCCTACAGCCTGTGGTCTCCGCCTTTTTGAAAAGTACATGGCCTCCAAGCACCACGGACTCTTTGTTTGCAAGGGCAAGTATGCTTGAAGGACAGCTTTCCATTGCATCGAACGATGCCTTGAGCCCAGGGGAACCTGCTATGCCGTTGAGAATTGTATGTGGTTGTAGGAATGAGAGCATCTCAGAGACATCGGTCCAAATGCGTATGCCCTCCGGTGCTGCAAATGTGCCTTCCTGCGACCTTGAAGCGCTCAAGCCGGTTATGCACAGGTTTGGGATGCCGTGCTGCGTGCAGAGTTCAATGGCTTCAGGAACCCTTCTGTTGCAAGTAGCCCCAACGATGCGGATTTTGTCCTTGAAGAGCGTGCAGCCTCTGAGGGCTGTGGTTCCTATGCTACCTGTGATTCCAAGGATGACGATGCTGCGCATGTTGTCAAAGACCTATGCTGAGCAGTATGAAGAAGATTGGTGCAGAGGATATGAGTGAGTCCATTGAGTCTAGAACCCCACCGCGGCCAGGGATTATGCTTCCTGAGTCCTTCACGCCTGCAGAGCGCTTGAAGACGCTTTCTATAAGGTCTCCAATGTTGGCGGTTATGCTCATTGCAGCTCCTAGGATGATCTGCCTTGCGATTCCAAAGGAGGGGAGGTTGTCGCCAAACAGTGCGAAGAGTGCAATGGACATTCCAATGCAGCAGAGGAAACCTCCTACGAAGCCTGCGATGCTTTTCTTTGGGCTTGCCTTGAGGATTCCTTTGTTGTTCTTTCCAAAAAGCCTCCCAAAGACGTACGCAAAGATGTCGTTTGAGAATACAAGAATCAGGAATGTGACGATGGAATAGGCTGTGATTCCATCAAGCGAGAGGATTCTTATTATGAACGTTATGAAGTAGCTTGGATAGATCACGAGAAGGCATGATTTTGCGGCTCTTGAGAGGGATTCCTTGAAGTCATCCTTCGCCCCTGCGATTATCTCCACGGAAAAGGCTGTAAGGAGAAGGATCATGAACATGAGATCCATGAGTTCCTCAGGCCATTGCTGTATTCCCTGAAGGTACTGGAGTAGGGGAAGTGCAGATGCAACGACAGCCAATGGAATCGTCTTGCCTTTGAACAGCATACGGCTCATCTCCATTGAACCTAGGAACGAAAACGCGATTGCCAGAATGCTGAAGAATATGAAATTGTAGTCCTGAAAGAGGAATATCCCTCCAACTACAACCGGTATTCCAATGACGCATGTAAGAATGCGAAGCCTAAGGTTCTTCTCCATTACACCAATCCTCCATATTTCCTGACTCGTTTGGAAAGTGCATCAAGGCATCGTTTGACCTGCTCCTCCCCCCAGTCCGGCCAAAGGTCGTCTATTGAAAGGAACTCCGCGTATGCGCTGTCCCAAAGCATGAAGTTGCTCAGTCTCATCTCTCCTGCGCTGCGTGCTATGAGGTCTGGAGCGGGGACCTGCGGGAGGTCGAGGTTTTCCTGTATGTTCTGTATTGAAATGGGTTTTCCCGGATTTTTCTCAATGAAACGGGAGCAGGCACGGGCTATCTCGTCCTGTCCTCCGTAGTTTATTGCAAGCACGACGGTTATGCCATCCATGGCGCTCGTCTCCTGCTTGGTCTTTTCAAGGCTCTCCTGAGCCTCTTTTGGAAGCGATGCGATATCACCTCTGAAAAGTATCCTTATGTTGTTCTCCTGATAGAACCTAAGTTCTCCAGGAAGCTTCTTTGCAAGAAGACCCATAAGATAATCGACCTCCTGCTGAGGCCTTTTCCAGTTCTCTGTCGAGAACACATAGAGCGTGAGGTATTCCACCCCCATGTTCTTTGCTGCGACTATGACCCTTTTGCAGGCCTTCATGCCCTCTAGGTGTCCTGCAGCACGTGGCAACCGCCGTTGGGAGGCCCAACGACCGTTGCCATCCATTATAAGACCAAGGTGCATCAGACCTCCATGATCTCCTTTTCCTTCGCCGCTGCAATGTCGTTGATCTGGGCGATATGGGAATCGGTCATCTTCTGGAGTTTTGTCTCTCCATCCTTCTGTTCGTCCTCTGAGATCGTTCCAGCCTTCTGGAGCTTCTTTATCTCTTCCATGCCATCACGTCTTACGTTGCGAACCGCAATCCTTGCGTTCTCTGCAAGGTTCTTTGCCTGCTTTGCAAGCTCCTTTCTCCTGTCCTGAGTGAGAGGAGGGAAGTTGATTCTAAGAAGCTTTCCATCATTTGAAGGGTTGAGTCCAAGGTCGCTCTTCTGGATTGCCTTCTCTATGGCGCTGAGAAGGGACTTGTCCCATGGCTGTATGACAACGAGCCTAGCTTCTGGAACGGATACGGAAGCCACCTGATTGAGGGGTGTCTCCTGTCCGTAGTAGTCCACTTTGACCTTGTCGAAGATTGATGCAGACGCCCTACCTGTTCTAAGGGAGAGGTAGTCTGCGTTGAGGGATGATACGCTCTTTCCCATCTTGTCTTCGCAATTTGAAAGTACCTGCTGCATTTCGAACTCCTATTGTCCGTTTTTACTGTCGAAACTCTTGTAGTTTTCTTTCCAAGTTTTCCAAAACGAGTTTTCCAAAACACAAAGGCCGCCCCTTTGATTGGAACGGCCTTTGATTTGATGTCGTAATCAAGCACCTGCGAGGAAGCGCTCGTAACCAACGATTTCAACGTCTGAGCCGTGCTCCTTGTTGAACTTGGCGTAGAGCTGCTTGACGGAAAGACCGTCGTCGTTGCTGATCTGGAAGATCTGATCCATGAGGCAGATCTCTGCATAGTGCTTTGCAAGCTTGCCTCTGACGATTCCCTCAAGAACCTTCTCCGGCTTGTCCATCTTGGAGACCTGAGCCTTGAAGATGTCAAGCTGCTCGTCCTCATAGTCCTTTGGAACGCAGGAGTCGTTGAGGTACATTGGAGCTGCTGCACAGACATGCATTGCAGTGTTGAATGCAAGGGTCTGGAAATCTTCGTTCTTGAAGATTGCGCTGTCGGAGGCCTTGAACTGCACGAGGACACCAATGTTGCCGTCTGCATGGCTGTAGCCCATGACGTAGTTGTTTGCAGGGATGTCAAGGACGACCATCTTCTTGATCTTCATGTTCTCGTTGATGGTTGCAATGAGCTTCTTGACAAGGTCTTCCATGTCCTCTGTTGGCTGTGTGTAGCCCTTTTCGATGGCAAGGTTGCAGATGTCTTCACCAAGCTTCTTGAACTCGGAGTTGCGTGCGACGAAGTCTGTTTCGCAGGAGACATCGACCATGACGGCCTTCTTGTCTGTGATGACGTATGTGACTCTTCCGTTGTCGGTTGCGCGGTCGACACGCTTCTCGACTGCTGCGAGCCCAACCTTCTTGAGGTACTCCTCTGCCTTGGCGAAATCGCCGTCGCTTGACTGAAGTGCCTTCTTGCAGTCCATGATGCCGGCATGTGTCTGCTCACGGAGCTGTTTGATCATATCCATTGTGATTTCCATAGATTACTCCTCGTCCTTTGTCTCTTTCTCTTCCGAACCCTGAGCGTCCTTGTCAACGACTGCGTTGCCTTCCGCCTCAAGGGCTGCCGCCTCTTCCTCGTTTGCAGGGAGGGACTCGATGATCTGGATTCCAACCTCGTTGTCTGCATCGATGACTGCATTGGCGATGATCTCAACGAACAGGCTGATTGCTCTGATTGCGTCGTCGTTTCCTGGGATTGGGTATGTGATGTCGGTTGGGTCGCAGTTCGTGTCGACTACTGCAACTACTGGGATTCCAAGGCGCTTTGCCTCTGCAACTGCAATGGCTTCCTTCCTTGTATCGATCACGAAGATGATTCCAGGAAGCTCTGTCATGTCCTTGATACCGCCAAGGTTCTTCTCGAGCTTCGTCTTCTGCTTTGTGAGAAGAGCGACTTCTTTCTTTGTAAGGCTCTCGAATGTTCCATCAACGGACATCTTCTCAATCTTCTTGAGTGTTGCGATTGACTTCTTGATTGTTGCGAAGTTGGTGAGCATACCGCCGAGCCAACGGTTGTTGACATAAGGCATTCCACAGCGCTTTGCCTCTGTCTCGATGGCCTGCTGTGCCTGCTTCTTCGTTCCTACGAAAAGAACTGTCTTGTTCTGCTTGACCTGTGCGCGGACGGCCTCGTATGCCTCAACGATGCATGCTGTCGTCTTCTGAAGGTCTATGATGTGGATTCCATTTCTCTCTGAGAAAATGAAACTGGCCATCTTTGGATTCCATCTCTTTGTCTGATGACCAAAATGAACGCCTGCCTCAAGCAGACTCTTCATTGTTACTACTGCCATTTGAATGACTCCTATTCGTGACGGCCTAAACCGCCCCCTTCAACTATTTCTCACCTAGACCGATGTCCTTGTGCACTCCCGTGCCGGAACCTTTCCAGGCGGATATTCTGCTTTGCGCCAACGACGCATACACAGTGCCTTCATTCTGTCAGAAATGCGCAAAATAGGCAAGTGGTTTGCAATGTGCTGTAGCGAATGTACTGGCAAAGTGCTGGTGTGACGTGTATGGATTTGTTTGACCTTGAAGGGCGGAGTAGGACGCTGATGGGCGTTGTGGGGCGGAGTATGGCGTATTAGGGCGTATCAAGGCGCATGACGGCGGACTACGGCGTATCAGGACGCATTACGATTCGTTGAACTGCACGTACATCAGCAACAGCTTCACGCACATCACGGACTACACGCACTGTACGCACTGTACGCACCAAAACGGACTGTTTTGGGACTTTCGCTTGGAAATTGTCAGCGTTTTGTAGCACTGGTGAGCTTGGTGATTGTGGTGGGTTGGTAAGCATGGTGAGTAATGTGAGCGTGGTGGGTTGGTGAATCTGTAGCGAATCTGTGACACCTGTTGCAGTTGTAGCAAGTGTAGAGGTTGTGGCACTTGTGGCATGTGTCGAGGCCAAGGAAAACCAAAATCAAGGCTAAACTCTTGATAAGTTACAAGTCATGTGTGATAATGTATTTGGCACTGCCGTGAAACGGTGGACGGTTCGACCTCTCGTATTCGTAGCTGGATATCGGGAGGGGTTGCCTCCCGATTCTTCGGAAGATGAAGAAGGAGGTGCTGCCTATGAGCGATTTCGAATTGCTGATGATTGTCTTTACAGTCCTCAGCCTGCTGATAATGGCTTATGGAAGTAGAAAATAACCGCCCAGCGACTCTCTAACTATGCTGAGCGGTTTTCGCAAGCAATGTAAGGAGGTTGTTTCCGTCCACTGGCGGTGCCTCTTTACACTTGAAGTATCGCAAAAAGAAATATCGACTGTCAAGTTTTTAAAGGTGAAAAGGTTGACAATATGCTGGGGGGGGGTAGACTGACGCAGTCAGTTGGGGAGAAAAATCATACCCCGCTGTCAAAGGGGTAGATAATGAGAAAGAACGTTTTGATTGTCGCTCTGGCACTTGTGTTGGCTCTGGTCAGCTGTGCAGAGCACGAATGCGTCTGGGATGAAGGCAAGGTGACTCTTGAGCCGTCATGTACAGAGAATGGTGAAATGACATACACCTGCACAGGCTGTGGTGCAACTAAGACAGAGACCATTGCTGCTTTGGGACACAAGTGGGATGGTGGTGAGACCACGACGAAAGCCACCTGTGGGAAAGAAGGTGTCAAAACCTTCACATGTACTGTTTGTGATGCAACCTACACTGAAACAATCGGGAAGATTAACCATAACCTTGGCGAGGACTACAAGTGCAGCATGTGTGAGAACTACTTCTATCCATCTCTTGTCGAGTTCAATTCCAAGGTTACTCTTGAGAATTCGAAGAATGTTGTTGTAAAGGTTAAGCTTGGTGACGAGACGTTTGGAGATATCGCTTATAGTGAAAACAGCTCTGGATATACTGGAAAAGGTCTGTGGATTGGTAGAGCCATTGATGATAATCCATTGAACAAGTATGGGAGAACTCCCGAGGAGAAGGGGTCCTACAAGTATGTGTTCGAAGGTGGTACGATTACAAGCTCATCAACGGGATATGAATCCATCGATGGACTTAAAGACACCTCCGTATATATGCTCGTTCCAAGTAATTCAGACATTGTTTTCGATGGTGTTACATTTGAAGGTGTTTTTAGTTTTGACGTACAGATGTATACATCTCCATGGAGCTTCCTAAATTCAATAACGTTCAAGAATTGCACTTTCAATGGAATAATCGTTGGAACCGCACCTGCCTATAATGTTACGTTTGAAGGATGTACGTTCAAAGACTACACAAATTCCATTTATGCCAACAACTCCAATCCTATTTGGTGGAGAGCCGGTGCTGGAGATTGGAGTGACGCAGGAATTGAAATGTCTGTTACATTGCAGTCTCTTAACTTCGTAAACAACAAAGTATATGGTTCAAGGCCTGTGAAGTTCGAGAGGATTGGCCTATGGTCTACTGGTAATGAGATTCCTTATACTCCGGAAATCAAGATTCTTGACAATTATTTCGACATTTCATACGAGAACTCGGCCGATTATAAAGATGTTGATGGAGTGTCCGTTAAAAAGGATGAAGAAAAGCATATGGCCATTAATATTGGACAGCACAGCAACAAGAGTTTCTTCACTCTCTACGATGATGGGAACACAATATCAGAAGGAACAAAGTCTCTCTACACGGCAGCTCTTAGTTCTGGTTCAAATCAGTATGTTGAAGTTTCAGGCACAAGGATTCTTGACAGAAACGGAAATCCAAAGGAGATTGAAGCTCTTGTCTGGAAGACTACAACTGATGAAACCTTTACAATGAAGTCAATCGACTAAATCAAGTTCTGACTTCAAAAAGGGCTGTGGCTTGTGCTGCAGCCCTTTTCGTTTCAACAACATTTTCAATTTCCAAGATGGAGGTCATCCAAAGGATAGTCGAAGCCTGTGAAGGCCTTGAACTGAAGCTTCCCTTGGGCGAGCAGCATGTCAAGGCCGTGGATGACCTTGCATCCTGCATTCGTAGCTCTTTTCAAGAATGCCGTCTCCTGTGGGCGGTAGACCATGTCGCAGACGATTTCGTCACCGTCGAATTCCAGCGAAGGCGCTGCATCTACAGAGGGCTCATCCATTCCTGCGGATGATGCCTGTACTATGAGCTGTGCTTCCCCACAGTAGGAGCCTGCATCATCAAGGGAGCCAAATGATGAGCCGGTCTCCAATGCAAGCCTTCGTGCATTTTCGACCGTTCTGTTGAGGATTGTCACGGAGACACATTTGCTCCTAAGCGCCCATACGATGGCTCTGGCTGCACCGCCTGCTCCTATTACTATGGCGGACTGTATTCGTCCGCTGGCAAGAGGTTCCGGGACAAGGGATAGGAATCCATAGTAGTCCGTGTTGCTTCCGTTCCAGCTTCCATGCTCCCTTACCACCGTGTTGCAGGCTCCAAGTTGTTTGACCTCTCGTGGGATTCTTGCAAGATAAGGGATGACAGCCATTTTGTGTGGGACTGTCACAGAAAAGCCCCTTATTCCAATCATGTCCGCGAACGCAAAGAAGGACCTCACATCGTCTACATTGAAGGGGACATAGACTGCGTTGTACCCAAGTTCTTGGAAGCCTTGGTTGTGTATGACGGGTGATATGCTGTGTCCAACAGGCCTTCCAACAACGCCATACACTCTTGTAGCAGCATTGACTTCATTTGCTCTGTAGAGCTCAGCCATTGTCTTTGGAGAGGGTAGACCCACTCCTGAGGGGTCTTCTGCAGCACAGAACGTCATGCAGGAATTCAGCTTCTTGTAGAGGATTCTTGAAGGTAGACCGTATTCCCCCATTCCAATGAGAATCTTCTCTTCTATATGAGACAGTTGACCTGATAGCTTGAATAGTTTTATAAGGTCCTTCATTCCGCCTATTTTCACCGCTATCTTTGGGATGTCCCCTTTGGAAGCTATCCTTGTGGCCTTGAGCGCCAGGTTGTCTGGAAAGTCGTCCATGAAATGCATTGAGCGGATCACCTTAATGCCACGGCTTCTGGCATCGGCCTCAAGGGAAGGCTTTCTGACATCGGCCTCCATGTCTATGTACGAAAAGTCCCCTTGGAAGACCCTGGCAAGCACGGCTAGGCGTTTGCGCTCGGTGACGTCTACAAGTCCGCCATCGCCCTTCCGGCGGAACGTGAGTATGACGGGCTTGTCGATGGTGGATGGGAATGCGGTGGCCTCGTCCAGCTGCGACTGGTCAAGTATGTCCAATGCGTCCAGACGCAGTTCCAGAACCTGTACATATTTTGCGTTTTCATTGAGTATGGTTCTGTTCTGGGCCATTGTTCGGCCGTTGAGCGTCAGACAAAGCATTCCAGTCTCCTTGATGGCATCGCTTCGATATCCTTGATGAACGAGCTTGACCTATGGTAGAGTATCACAGGTTTTTTGTTGTTACTAGAGAGCAACTTTCAAAACTCCTTCATGCGTCTTGGCCATGCCCTGCACGGCTGGAACCCCGCCTTCAGCAACTTCATGATACACAAAGTATCATCTCAGTCGCTTCAGACGGCTTCCATCTCGGCAATCCATGTCCAATCCACACAAAGCATAGTTTTGAAAGTTGCTCTAGAACAATTTGGTTTATAGCTATGGGAATTCTTCAGGTTCAGAACATAAGTCTCTCTTTTGGAGACCGCAACATACTTTCAAACGTATCCCTCACCCTTGGTGAACATGCCAGGGCCGCCCTTGCAGGTGGAAACGGTGAGGGCAAGACGACTCTTATGAAGATAATCGCGGGCATAATGCCGTGCGATGGCGGGAAGATAACTCGTACAAAGGGAATGAGGGTCTCATACCTTCCACAGAGCGACATCGTATTCAGGGAAGGGACTGTGTATGAGGAGATTGAGAAGGGGTTCGCACGTTTTCAGACCAATCTGGAAAGACAGCATGAGATAGAAAGGCAGCTTGCCGAGGGAAACGGGGACGGCTCTTCGAACGGCTCTTCGAACAGTTCCTCGAACAACGCCTCAAGGTCTTCCAACGAATCCCTTCTCATTGAACTCAACGAGCTTCAGGAAAGCCTGCTTGACAGCTCCTACTACGACAGGGAGGCTATGATATTCTCTGTGGCGAAGGGCCTTGGCTTTTCGCAGATCGACATGAAGCGTCCCTGCAAGGAGTTCTCCGGTGGGTACCAGATGCGTATAGCCTTGGCAAAGGTGCTTTGCGAAGAGCCTGATCTCATGATGCTTGACGAGCCCACCAACTACTTGGACATAGAGGCCCGCACTTGGCTCAAGGAGTTCCTCAAGGGTTACAAGGGGTCTCTGTTCCTCGTATGCCATGACAAAGGCTTCCTTGACGATACGGTGAATGAGGTCTATGAACTTTTCCGCAGTAGACTTACACGATACAGTGGGAACTATACTTTCTACGAAAACCAAAGAAGACTTGAGATAGAACAGCTTGAGGCCGCGTACAAGAAGCAGCAGGCGGAGATCGAGCGCACAGAGCAGTTCATCGAGCGCTTCAGGTACAAGGCGACCAAGAGCCGTCAGGTCCAAAGCCGCATAAAGCAGCTTGAAAGGCTTGAGCCTGTAGTCGTCCCTTCCCATCTCAAGAAGCTTCAATTCTCGTTTCCAGAACCACCACACAGTCCAAACGATGTCGTGATACTGGAGGATATGACGAAGAAATATGGTGATCAGGTGGTTTTCAGCCATTTTGACATGCTCGTGCCAAAGGGTCAGCGTCTTGCCGTCACTGGTCACAACGGCATTGGAAAAAGTACTCTGCTTAGGATTATAGCCCAAAAGGATTCCGATTTCACAGGCGTTGCTCGGCTTGGTGCAGGAGTCAAGGTTGGCTACTACGCACAGGATACACAGGACTCCTTGGATATGGAAGGCACCGTGTTCTCTGAGGTCCAGTCGTACGGCACTGAGGTGTCCATACGCAACGCCTTGGGGTCCTTCCTGTTCTCAGGGGACGATATCTACAAGAAGATAAGCGTGCTTTCAGGAGGGGAGAGGTCCCGACTTGCGCTTTTGAAGATTCTGCTGCAGCCTGCGAACCTTCTTATCCTCGACGAGCCAACCAACCACCTTGACATAAACTCAAAGGATATGCTTCTCAAGGCGCTTGAAGACTACAAAGGAACCATAATCTTCGTAAGCCACGATGCATACTTCATAAAGGCCCTGGCAAACAAGATATTGTACCTGTCCGCAGACGAACCTGAGTTCTTCAACGGCGACTATGACTACTTCGAGTGGAAGATGGATCAACGCCTTGGGCTTGAACCGCCGAAGAAGTCCTCTTCAAAGCAATCTTCTTCAAATAACTCGACTGCCCTCAAGGCTGATTCTGCAACGCAACAGGACCAGAAATCCAGCATAGAACAGCTAAGGGACTATGTGGTGGAGCAGAAGGCCATGTATGCAAGGACTTCTTCCACTCCTGAGGACAGGGTCGAGGCCAACAGACGACGCAACCGCAGAAACAAACTCAAGGCAAACCTCAAGGAGCTTTTGGAAAAGACCGATTCCCTTGAACTCAGGATATCTGAAGTGAAGGCCTTGATGAATCTCCATGAAAACTACAGCGATGCATCCAAGATAGGGGAGCTTGTAAAAAAGCTCGAAGACCTTGAGGCCCAGAAGGAAGAGACGGAGCTAGAGTGGATTTCAAAGAGCGAGGAGTACGAGAACGAGTTTGGACAGGACGAATAGTCGTCGTGGTTCCTATACGCTTCGCATAAGCGTGACTTGGAAGATAGTCCCAACGGGTATGGTACGTATTGCTCCCTCCGGTAGGACAGCCGCTTTCAAGAAGGATTTTGATCCGCTGCCTTGGATTTCCAACGGCACAGCAAGCACTTCCTCCTCAAGGAGCTCCAGCTTCAATGGTATAGGGTTTGAATTGGCTTTGCGTCCAATGGCTTTCTTTATGAGAGAGAGTTTTGCGTTGAAGTCGAATCCTCCTGCAGTTGGAAGCTTTTCGTACTTGAAGTCCTTTCCAATCTGGCTTGTGGATACGATTCGCTTCGAGTCTATGAGGTTTTCAAGCTCCGCTGTCATGCAGCCTTTGGCGTTTGCATCTTCCAAGAGAACATTTTTGACATCGTCCCATGATGGCGTATTCCCAGCAGTGGATTTAGTGAATTTTTCAGTTGTCTTTTGCTCATACTTGATGTCGTGCCGATGGAAAACCCTTGAATGGAGACTGCCGTCGTATGGGTTTTCGCAAATGGGAGATGGAAGGCTCTCCATGTCCAAGGCCTTCGAGAGCACTCGACTCCATTGGTCCTCCATGGAGCGTTTCATAAGGAATATTCCGTCTCCAATTTCAGCTATGACATTCCTATTGATCCCTATCAGCTTGCGTACAAGAAAAGAAACCTCTTCGGTGCATTTCAAAACTATTCCATCATAGAGCTTCACCCTTGAAACGGCTTTCTCCCATTGCTCCAGAACCGTGTTAGTTTTGGAATCCTTGAGGTATCCCTCTATCTCGTCCGTTGTGACTTCAAGACCCAATGCTCTGGAGAAACTGGTCTTTGTGATGGCATATACAACGAGTTTGTCGCATTTTTGAACGTCTGCAAAAAGGTACAGGATATCGTATTCGTCTGGTATTCCATAGTAGGAGACCATCATGTCGGAGTCTATTGTAAGGGCTGACATCTTCAATGGAGGCTCGGTGATGGCCTCATTGAATACTATTTCACAGCCTGCACTGACTTCGTTGAAAAGTCCCAAGACCACCAAATCCTGTATGAAACCGTCAGGAGCGCAGTCTCCCATCGTGGCGGATACGATGCTCCTGAACCTTTTCGCTTCCATTGGAAATTCCATAATAACCGACAATGCCTTTGCAACTGCATTTTCAAGCTCAGGCCCGTACCATACTCCAATGGCGGAAAGGCAGACATCGATCGTTGGCAGGGTGAAAAGCTTCCTGCATGCATGTCTGTCCAAGCTTGGGTGGGAGCCGTTCCATTTGAATGCATCTGATTCGATTATGACCTTCCTTATGAGCTCGAACATCCTTATGGCTTTTTGGTCTTCGAACTGAGGAAACACGGCTTGGAGCTTTCCGCTTTTGTAGAAATGATGCAGGTTCGCTTCCCTTTGCGGAGCAGCGCCGCCTATCATCATGTTCAGAACGGCCCTGAGTACGTTTGAATCCACGTAAGGGTTTTTGGTGTTGGTGGTTGTTCCTATGCCGCTTCCTGCTGCCATTTCCTTTATGTCGTCTTCCAGAAGTGGATTCACGACATAGCCTTCAGTGGTTTTGAAGAGAAGAAGCCTGTCGCATAGGTTTTCAAGTTTAAGTGCAAGTACATAGTGGTTGGTGTCGTTGCAGAAAGATTCGATCTGTTTGATGTTGGCTTCAGCCATGAGTGAGACGAATCTAAGTATTATCCTTTCCTCGTCATTTATGGCTGACATCATATTCCTTTTGTTTTCTTCGTTTATGAGGAACGAAAGGATGCTTCCATTGAGTGTTTGCTTGTTGAACGGTGTTGGTATGGCTCCCAGCAGGCCTGAGGCTATGTGGAAGTAGTACTCCTCGTCCAGAGATGACAAACGGTTCAAAAAATCATCGGTCTTGTTTGGTTTCCTGATTCCGAAAAAATCCATGTATCCTCCATTAGACTTCCTCTACCACGTAGTGATAGCCTTGCTCTACCAAGAACTTCTGCCTGTTTGCAGAGAACTCCTCTTCCACTGTGTATTTGCTTACAAGAGAGTAGAAGAAGCACGGGTTGCGCTTTGGACGAAGGATCCTTCCTAGCCTTTGCGCCTCTTCCTGTCTTGAACCAAAGGTTCCTGAGATCTGGATGGCAACCGATGCATCCGGCAGGTCTATTGCAAAGTTCGCCACCTTGGAGACTATTATGACCTTGTCCAAACCTTCCCTGAAACGTCCGTACAGCTCGTCACGTTTTGAGTTTGATGTGCTTCCCGTTATCATGGGGAAGCACAGCCTCTTCTGAAGGTCCTTGAGCTGGTCCAAGTACTGTCCAATTATTAGTATGCTCTCTCCTTTGTGCTTTTCAAGCAGACTGTCTATTACAGCGTTCTTGGCCTCGTTTGTGCTCGCAATCCTGTATTTCTCCCGTCTGTTTGCAATGGCGTAGGGAAGTGCAAGGTCCTCTTTTAGAGGAACCCTCACCTCGACGCAGTAGGCGCTTGCAATCCATCCTTTCTGCGAAAGGTCCGTCCAAGGAATGTCGAACCGTTTTGGACCAACGAGGCTGAAGACATCGTCCTCTTTGCCATCCTCCCTTATGAGGGTTGCCGTAAGGCCGGCACGGTATACCGACTGAAGTTCTGCCGTTATCTTGAACACCGGAGCGGGGAGTATGTGGACTTCATCGTATATGACAAGCCCCCAGTTGCCCGCTTCTATGATCTTCATGTGTTCGAAATCGCCATCCTTGCTGGCCCTATAGGTCAGGACCTGATAGGTGCACACCGTTATGGGCTTTATCTCCTTCTTCTCTCCTGAGTATTCTCCAATCATGTCGTCAGTAAGATTTGTCTTGGACTCTATCTCGCTTATCCACTGGTGGACGGCCACGACGTTTGGACACAGAACCAATGTCCTGGTCTGCAAGGTCTCCATTATCTTGATGCCCACAACGGTCTTTCCGCTTCCGCATGGCATAACTATAGTTCCATATCCGGTTCCAGGTCCAAGGTCTCCAAGCAATGAGCTTACTGCATTTTTCTGATAGTCCCTCAACTCACAGGACATCGTTATTGGAACATGCTCCGACTTCACAAGGGGGATTCTGTCATCGACAGGGTATCCAAGCTTTATAAGGGCAAGCTTGACCTCGCCTCTGTTGTACCTGTGGATCCTAAAGCTGTTGGGTTTGCATTCCAAGGTTGGAATAAGCAGCTTGGACACCTTTTGGTTGGCTTGTATCGCCTTTGCAATGAAGGGGTCTGTGACTTCCAGTTCATAGTAGTCTCCGTCTTGGCATGGCATGAGTATGAGCTTCCCAAACCTGGAGGAGACATCCTGGATGTAGTTCTCCACCGTTGGTGGAACGTCGAACTTGGACCAACGTGCAAGACGCTCGATGATGTCGTCTGTGCTTAGACCTGCGCTCTTTGCATTCCACAGCGATATTGCGCTTATCGCATACGTGTGTATGTGCTCCGGAGCTTTCACCAGCTCTGAGAACGCTATTATCTCGTCCCTACATGAATTGGCGGCAGGGGAGTGCACATCAAGAAGCATCGTCCTGTCGCTTTGCACTATGAGTGGAAAATCGTGGTCCTTGGTTTCATCCATGGTGGTCACCTCCCTGTCCTTGCATACAACTGATCCAACACCGCTATGGCCGTCATGGCCTCCACCACAGGGCCAACCCTAAGGCAGATGCACACGTCATGCCTGCCTTCGATTCTGACTTCCCGCATTCCACCGTCACGGGTCTTCATCATCTGAGGTCTTGAAATGGAGGGGGTGGGCTTGACCGCAATTCTAAAACCGATATCGTTGCCATCGCTTATTCCTCCCAGCATCCCTCCGGCATTGCAAGGAAGGTTGCTTTCGCTGCCGTACATGCACTCGCTTGAGAAGCCGCTTCCAAATTCTATTCCCTTGACGGCTCCAATGGACATCACAGCGTGCGCTATGCAGGCATCGAGCTTGTCGAAAACGGGTTCGCCTATGCCTTTGGGAAGCCCCTTTACCGTACACTCAAGGGTTCCTCCAACGCTTTCGCCCTTACGCTTGGCTTCTTCAAGGATTTCATTGAAGTTGTCCTTCTGTCCATGTATTGAGACTATTCTTGATTCTATGGTAATTCCTTTGGATTCAAGTATTTGTTTTGCAACTGCGCCTGCTGCCACGCGGGCTGCTGTCTCCCTTCCGCTTGCACGGCCTCCACCTCTGTAGTCCCGTATTCCATAGCGCGCTTCATAGGTTTCGTCCGCATGGCCGGGACGGTATACCTCCTTGAGGTTCTCATAGTCATTGGAACGCTGGTCTTCGTTTCTTATGAGAATTGCAATTGGAGTTCCTGTGGTATGTCCTTCGAAGACTCCGCTTACGACTTCAATGCGGTCCTGTTCCTTCCTTTGGCTTGAGAACTCGTTCTGTGCAGGACGTCTGCGGTCGAGTTCTTCTTGGATTCTGCAAATGTCCAATGGAAAGTTCGATTCTACCCCGTCTATGACGGCCCCAATAATTGGGCCGTGCGACTCCCCAAACGTGGTTACGCGGAAAAATGAACCAAAGGTGTTTGACATCGTCTCTCCCGTACAAAGGAGGAGTCCTGTCAGGATCCAGTCAGCATCCTGCATATCGTTTCGACAGCTTCTTCCTTCGTACAATCGGATAATTGTACCACATAATCTGCAAAACAAGAATAGATTTCGTTTCTTCTCTCATATAGCTCATGGAACTGCCGCTTTGCATCGCTTCCATTCAGGTATGCTGGAAGTCCATTGGCTTCCATCCTCTCAAGCAAAACATGTTCTGGTTGCTTAAGGTATGCGAGAATTCCGTTGGCTTTTGCCGTTTCCAGGACATTGTAGGCGTTGCAGGCACCGCCACCAAGCGAGACGATTGTTCTGTTTCCGCTGTTTCTGCATAGCTTTACGATGGATTCTACGGCAAGCGATTCCTCTTTTCTGAAATCCGTCTCTCCAAGTGCCTTGAACATTTCACGGCACGTTTTGTATTTGGGATTCCTCTTGAGGATTTCATCGTCGCAGTCGATCCAACTGCATCCCATGAGGTTTGCAACATCTTTTGCAATCGTCGTCTTTCCGCAGCTTTTGAGGCCGCAGAGGAACACCGTTCTAGGTTTTCCTTCAGTGCCTTCAATCCTCATTGTCGGCAGGCCTACGTATGTGCTTTGTATGCGCGGGTTCAAAGACATCGGTCTTATGGGAGGGGATTGCTTTCTTGGGCTGTTGGGCCTTTGTGCCTTCCAGTGGCGTCTGCGTGGTGTTCGTTCGTTTTGCTACCACGTAGGTCGAGTCGTCGTCTCCGGATTGCCAGAACGTCTTTGGTGCGGTTTTGTCTCTGATGAACAGTGCTTCAGCTAGGTTGCGCTTGTCCTTGACGGCCTGCACGGAGCTTGGATTCAGGGCTGCGCGGAAGACGACTATGTCTATGAGCCATATGAAGGATGCCCCAAGGAAGAAGAATGAGAGCGCTCTTGAGAATACCTTTGTGGTGGTGTCTACGTTTGTGGATGTCTGGGCCAGCAGGCACAGTGCGGAGCCGGCAAGGAATATGAGAGTGAGAAGCACCGGTACGATCCAAACCGCGCCTTTCTTGGAGAATATGAACTTGAGGCACATGAGAAGGCATACGAAGTCGATCACTAGCGATAGCAGCGGGTATACGAAATCTGGCATATTCCTCCTCAAAGCTCCTCTTGTATGTTATGATAGCATGTAAACGAGGATGAGAGAATACTATGAATTTCAAAAACCAACTGCCAGATGACGTATTGCTCAAGCGTGTCAAGAGCCGCACCGCAGACGACGTGCGTTCTCCGTACTATAGAGATACGACGGCGATAATCCACAGCTCCCCGTTCAGAAGGCTCAAGCACAAGACCCAGGTCTTCTTCGCTCCAAGCAACGACCATATATGCACCAGGATGGAGCATGTCCTGCATGTGGCGTCAATCGCCACTGCAATCTGCAGGGCCATGGGGCTGAACGACGAGATGGCATGGGCCATTGGAGTGGGCCATGACCTTGGACATACCCCATTTGGTCACATAGGTGAGTTCATCCTCTCCGATATGATGAAGGAGAAGGGTTTTGGAGGCTTCGAACATGAGATAAACAGTCTTAGGGTCGTGGACTTCCTCTCTCATTTGAATTTGACGTATGCCGTGCGCGATGGCATTGTCAGCCACTGCGGAGAGCATTTCATAAGAACGCTTGCTCCTGATTTCACTGTAAAGGACCTTGATGCTGTGAAGACGAAGAAAGGCATCCTCCCTGCAACATGGGAGGGGTGTGTCGTTAGGTTCTCCGATCAGATTGCATACCTTGGACGTGATTTCGAGGATGCCTCCCGCCTTGGTATCGTGAAGAAAGAGGATCTGCCTGATATATGCACAAAGGTGCTTGGCTCCACCAACGGAGAGATAATCAATACTTTGGTTGAGGACATAATCACGAACTCTGAAAGGGAAGGTGTGATTGGATTCAGCCCTGAAATCTACGAAGCAATGCGCACGATGAAGGATTTCAACTACCAGTACATATACAAGTCGCCTATGCTGGGTGGTTACGAGAAATACTTCAGGCGTCTCATAAAGCTCATATACGACTACCTGTCAGGTCTTTTGGAGAAGAATGGATTCGATGGCAATCTCTATATGCAGGAAGGAAATATGCTCAGCGCTGGTTTCTTCAACTATGTCATGGAGAAAAAGGATGCATACATGGAGCATGACGGTAGCCTTGACAGAATCGTGTTCGACTACATTGCAGGCATGAGCGACAACTTCTGCATAGACTGCGGCAACGAGATACTGCGCCCTGAACACTTGAACGAATCCATTGAGAGGTCACTTACCGGCAAGTGGTTCGATGTGGCCAAGCCTTGAGGGCCTTGGTCCTTTTGAAGGTGTATTTGTGGGGGAGGGCTTGGTTAGTTTGAGGACTTGGCCAGGCTTTCGATTTCCTTTATGAACTGCTCAACGTCGTTGAAGGCCCTATAGACTGATGCGAACCTGATGTACGCAACGGCATCGACCTTGTAGAGCTGCCTTAGAGTCTCTTCTCCAATTGCGGTGCTCGTTATCTCGTGGCGTGACCCTGCCTGGATCTTTATGGCTTCCTCTATGTTCTGTATGAGGTTGTCTATCGTCTCCTGGTCTATGTTGCGCTTGTCCGTGCATATACGGATTCCGCGCTCTATCTTTGCTATATCGAACGGCTGGAGATCTCCGTTCCTCTTTATGACGGTAATGGGCTTGTCTTCGACCCTTTCATAGCTGGTGAAACGGTATCCGCACTTGAGGCAGACCCTGCGCCTTCTCATGGCGCTTCCATTGTTCGTGGTCCTTGTCTCAAGAACCTTGTCCTCCATTTCACCACATGCTGGGCATCTCATATCCAATACTTCCTTTAGGTAGTTTCCTAGTCAATTCTTATTGGCAACTCTTTTGGGAAACTCTTTTGGCATATGGGAGAGTACTACAAATGCCTCTCTAGTGTCTAGATTGTTTGTAAATCTTTTGGTTAAGGTTGGAATTGACACTAGATATATGAAGTTTTCATGGGAGCTTCATGCTTTTCACCACGCTCATAATGCTCACATTGCTGACCAAGCTTACCATGCTAACCATGCTAACCATGCTTACCATGCGCACCAAACTGACCAATCTCACCATGCTCACCATCACTACGAATCACCCACAATTACGTACAGTTTCCAAAAAACAAGCGTCTTCAAGTGCCACAAACGCCACGTGAGCCACAAGCGCCATAACCGCCACAAGTGCCAAGTTCAAGAGTTCATAACGAAGCCCGTTTATGCAACACTTTGTATTTTTATCCAAAACAATGTTGCAAAAAAGTGCAAAAGTGTTTATAAAATAACGCTATGTGAGTTCTACGTCATTCAAGGCGTTTCTGGAGGAGCGTTATGGCTGAATCTGTTAGCAAAAAGGTTAGGGAAATTGTTGATAGAACACCGTTTTTGCGCGATGTTCTCAGAAAGGGCTTTCTGAATTATACGAACTTCACGGAAAGCATCATCGATGAAGTGGCTCAGTCGTGCAACAAGGAAGTGAAGGAGACCGCTGTCATAATGGCTCTGCGCCGCTATGCCACGGAGCTCAACAGAGCCGAGGGGCAGAAGAAGAGCGATGGTGTGAGCTACACCATAGTGATGCACACGAACATAATTGACTACAACTACAGCAAGACACCTGAACTCATACAGCAGCTTGGAACGCTGTACGAGCTTTCAGGTCGCAATGGAGGAAACGACTTCCTCAATATAATCCAAGGTTCAAACGGAGTCACAATTGTGGCATCCGAGAAGCTGATTCCATGGATAGACAAGACACTCAGTTCGTTCAAGACGACATACAAGCAGGACGACCTTGTGGCGGTCACAATGATCTTTGGCTCCAATTTCGTACAGACCCCTGGAATCGTCTATGAGGCTGCAAGAAGGCTTGCCTGGAACAGCATCAACGTGTACGAGATAGTCTCCACCGTGACCGAGCTCACGTTCGTGATAAAGAGAACTGACAGCTTCGAAGCCTACAGGGTATTGCAGAACCTACAGGGAAAGAAATGAACAACACGTTCCTATGGTTCATAATGATGGCGGTGAACTTCGCCTTCATCATGTTTGCATTCCGCAGGTGGGGTAGGATAGGGCTTCTTGTCTGGATTCCAATCAGCTGCATCGTAGCCAACATACAGGTCACCAAGAACGTCATCCTCTTTGGATTCGAGGCCACGCTTGGCAACATCGTCTACTCAACGAGCTTCCTTGCAACCGATATGCTCAGCGAGTTCTATCGCAAGGAGGATGCAAAGCAGGCCGTGGGCTTTGGATTCTTCGCACTCGTTGCCATGACGGTCCTAATGCAGCTTGCAATCTTCTTCGTACCATCTCAGACCGATATCGCAGACCCAAGCCTCAACCTGATCTTTGGCCTCATGCCGCGTATAGCCATAGGGTCCCTCATTGCATACCTTTTGAGCAACTATCACGATGTTTGGTCATACGAGTTCTGGAGGAAGAGGACCCAAGGCAAGCACCTTTGGATAAGAAACAACTTCAGTACGTTTGTGAGCCAGCTCATAGATACACTTGTGTTCACTCTCATAGCTTTCTATGGAGTGTACGAAACAAGCGTCCTCATACAGATAATGGCGTCCACTTTCCTGCTCAAGTGGATTGTGGCTCTTGCCGATACTTCGATGATCTATCTTGCAAGGTATTGGGTGAAAAAAGGTCTTATCAAAGACGTTACGGACTATCATTGCTACTAAAACTGCATCAGCCTAAACGTCCTTTCCATGTATTCAAGGCAAGCATGGTTTCCAACAAGGATGGGCTTTGCAAAGCGTCTGCGCTCGACTAGAAGTGCATCGTCGTAAACCACAGGGGAGCCGTCTATGTATGCAACTTCCAAGCCCAGCTTGAGGGCTAGTGCATGGGGTGCTGCAACGTCCCACACATAGCATTTGGTCGTAAGACATGCGTCTATGTTGGAGAATGCGAACGGAGCGGTCATGTGGAGGATTCCGCTGCCGAATACGCGCAGTTTGCCTGAAAAACCACCAAGATCCACGTGGTTCAGGATATCGGAACCGGCTGTCATCTGCCTTGGTTCGTCATAATGCTCCAAGGGCTTCCAGAGTTTGCCGTTCATGTAGACATCGGTCTTGTTGGGCATGCTGCAGAAGAACATGTCGTCCTCACCAATGCCAAAGCGTGGTGCGTAGACGATTCCTCCGCAGGGCTTTCTTGAAGAGTCCAGGATTCCAAGGGCTATGCACCATGATGGGAGGCCTTGGCTGTAGGCATCGGTTCCATCGATTGGGTCAAGGATGAATGTCAGCGGTGCGTTGTCGTCGAACGAGTGGAGATCTATCTCCTCTGTCACGATGTTGCATCCTGGGTAGAGCTGTCTTATGACGGGTAGGAGCGCGTTGGATACGGCAAGATCCGTCTCCGTGAGGATTGAGCCGTCTTCCTTGAACGAGCGGTGTATGAGCCTTTGGTTTCTGCGGGCGACTTTTCCGCATTGGAGGACTGCATCGCAGAGGTGGAAGAACGCCCTTGATTCGTCGTCAATGGCCGCAAAGCCAAAGCTGTCGTCCGGTTCGTTTGCTGCTATGTTGATCTTCGTGATTCTTTCATCGTCTTTGGAGAGCGTCGTTTCCTGCATTTGCTTGAACTCCTTTGCCTGAACTTTTACTTGAGCATTTACTTGAGCTTTTACTTGAACTACATTGCTCATAATGGTACATTTTGCCAGTGATGCAGACGCTCCAATCGTACATCAAAAAGAGCGAAGGGTACAAGGCGTTCTCTTCCAACAGAAAAGCGGACATCAAGGTCGAAGGGCTGGATGGATTTCCGCTGTTTCAGTGCGTCCACATGATGGCTGGCGACATCGACGGCATAACATGGCTCGTATGTCCAACGGACGAGATTGCCCGCCAGTTGTATTCCAATTCCAACCTTGTCCCTGCAAGCACAACGGTTCCAATATTCCTCCTTCCTGGAAGCGGGCGTGTGCTCTATAGCCAATGGGAGGGGACCGCCAAGGAGTACGAACAGCTAAGGTGCCTTGGCGCCATTGGAGACTGCAGACAGGCCGTTGTCATAACCTCAATTCGCACCGTCTGTTCCCCTCTCCCTGGAAAAGGGGCCGTTGACGTTGGAACGATAAAGCTCAAGGTCAACGATAGCATAGATACCATGGAGCTTGCCTCTCGACTTGCCCAAGGCAACTACTACCGTAGCGCCAACACCACCATGCCCGGTGAGTTCACGGTAAGGGGAGAGGTCTTCGACATATTCCCATATGGGGCCACCCAACCGGTTCGAATCTACTTGGACTGGGACAAGATAGAACGCATATGCGTGTACGACCCACTTTCCCAACAGATATCCAAGCAGCTTGGACACGTGGATGTGCAAATCCTCATGTCGTCGGACAGCCAACGGGTCATACCAAACGGAATATCCGAGTTCATTGGCAAGACCGATTATATCGTGCTCTACGGCGACCGCCGTCTTGAGACAAGCTTCAAGAGCCTTGAGCTAGAAGCCAAGACCCTTTACCGCAAGGCGTACCAGCAGGACCGCGAAGCTTTGAGGCCAGACCAGATACTGTTCGATTTCCTCTCGTTCGTGGGAGAGCGCCACGGCTCAATGACAGTGCTTGACCTCATGGGGCAGGACAAGGATGCATACAGGTTCGAATTCGATGGCCCTCGTTCCTACTTTGGAAACTTCACCTATTTCAAGGAAGACCTGACTGGGCTTGAAGACGACGGCTGGGATGTTGAGATATTCGTGTCGTCAGAAATCCAAAAGAAACGTCTTGAGCAGATGCTCAGCGACTTTTCCACTATAAAATACCATATTGGTGTACCTTCAAGCGGCTTTGCTATCCGTTCTAGGAAGTTTATAGTAATCTGTGAAAACGAAATCTTTGGACGACGCAAACAAGTCGTAAAGACTCTTCAGCATACGCAGAGCAGTGCCATAGACAGCTTCGTGGAACTCCACGAAGGGGACTTCGTCGTCCATGTGAACTATGGCATAGGACGCTTCCTTAAAATAGACCGTGTCCGTGACCGCGACTATATAAAAATACAGTTTGCAGACAAGGAGAACTTGTACGTTCCAATAGAGCAGGCCAACCTCGTGCAGCGTTACATTGGCTCAGCAGGTGAGGCTCCACGACTGGACAAGCTGGGTGGCACTGGATGGGAGAACAAGAAGTCCAAGGCAAGAAAAAGCGCAGAGGACCTTGCATCCCATCTCATACAGCTCTATGCAAGAAGACGCAACAGCAAGGGATTCCCCTTTGCAAAGGACAACGACTGGCAGCTCAAGTTCGAGGCCGAGTTCGAGTTCGATGAAACCGAGGATCAGCTTACATGCATCCAGGACATAAAGGACGACATGGAAAGCTCTACGGTAATGGACCGCCTTATCTGCGGAGACGTAGGCTATGGAAAGACTGAGATAGCCTTCCGTGCCGTTTTCAAAGCCGTCATGAGCGGCAAGCAGGTTGCATTCCTTGCTCCAACCACGATTCTTGCAGAGCAGCATTATAGGAATTTCAAGGAACGGCTTCATGAGTTTCCTCTCAAAGTAGGACTTCTCAGCCGAATGGTCCCCGCAAAGGAGCAGAAGAAGACATTGGCCGCCCTTGCAAGCGGACAGCTTGACGTTCTCTTTGGGACTCATAAGATCATCCAAAAGGATGTGGTGTTCAAGGACTTAGGCCTTTTGGTCGTTGATGAAGAGCAGCGTTTTGGCGTCAAGGACAAGGAAAGGATAAAGGAGCTCAAAGCCAACATAGACTGTTTGAGCCTTTCAGCAACTCCAATTCCTAGAACACTTTATATGTCACTTCTCAAGATTCGTGACATGAGTCTCCTTACGACCCCACCAATCTCGCGCAAGCCAATAAAGACCATAATAGAGCAGTATGACCTTGATGAGGTGGAGCGTGCAATAAGGTTTGAAGTGGAGCGTCATGGACAGGTGTTCTATCTGCACAACCGCATAGAGAGTCTGGAGGAGGTGGCCTCCATGCTGCGCCAGAGGATGCCTGACATCATCATTGACACGGCGAACGGACAGATGCGTCCTGAGCTATTGGAAGATACGATGAGGCGTTTCGTCTACGAAGGCATACAGGTACTTGTCTCGACCACTATAATTGAGAACGGAATAGACATTCCAAACGTCAACACCATAATCATCGACAGAGCGGACATGTATGGAGTGTCTCAGCTGTATCAGCTAAAGGGAAGGGTGGGGCGCTCTGACAAGGAGGCCTTTGCATATCTTCTTTATCCATCTGACTATGCGTTGTCGGAGATTGCCGTCAAGAGGCTTCAGACGATATCCGAGTTCACGGACCTTGGCTCCGGTTTCAAGGTTGCAATGAAGGATATGGAGCTCAGAGGTGCAGGGAACCTTCTTGGAAGGGAGCAGAGCGGCTTCATGTCCGCAGTAGGCCTTGACATGTACATACGCCTTTTGGACGAAGCCATAGCCAAGATGCAGAACAGTGATGCAAAGCCTGAGACCGAGGTGTTTCTGGAGCTTGACTACAGCGGCTACATCCCTGACAGCTACATATCCGATCCAACGGTGAAACTTGAAATATACAAGAAGATTGCGGGAATCAGGACATCCAACCAGCTTGAAAGGCTTTCAGCGGAGCTCAAGGACCGCTTTGGAAGCATCCCTGACGAGGTTTCCAACCTGCTGTATATCTGCGAGCTCAAGATCGTGTGCCGTGCCTTGGACATCTATCACATGAAGGAGCGTCAGGGGGCTGTGGTCGTTGAGTTCTCGCGCATAGCGTCCATCTCCATAGACCGACTTATCGAGATGATCCGCACTTCACGTGGAGCCGTCACGATAGATCCAAAACGCCCGTATATAATGAACATGAAGACCAATGCCATCTCCTTGCGTGACAAGGCGTTGTTCATACTTGAAAAACTACAGCGGCTCATGCCATAAGGCTCCTGCCTTGAGGTCCACGCCCTGAATTGGAGAATACTATGGAAGACACCAATAAGACCGATGTCCTTGAGTTTTGTGATGCTGCAGGCTCCACCTATACCGATGGCACGGCCAACACATTGGAAGCCGTTTTCGCAAAGATTCCAGAGCTTCGTACAGTGGAGCGTCGCAATGAGAACTCATGGCGAGAGATAAAGAGCTATGTCCTTCGTGGACAACGTCTCAAGCCTTCCCAAATCGAGGCGTTGGACAAATACTTCTACGACTATGCGTTGGTCCATTCCATGGAGAAAATTGACTTCAGGAAGGTCTTTGGCAACGACAACCCCGTTGTCATTGAGATTGGCTTTGGAATGGGGGAGAGCACTGCACGTATAGCCCGTGAGACTCCAAACGTCAACTACCTTGGCATAGAGGTGTTCCTATACGGTTTTTCCAAACTGTTGTCAGTGATTGCAAACGAGGGTCTTTCAAACGTAAGAATCATGCGTTTCGACGCCGTCCAGGTTCTTGAGGACATAATCGAGGATGAAAGCGTTTCAGGTTTCCATATCTTCTTCCCCGATCCTTGGCCAAAGAAACGTCATCACAAGAAACGTCTCGTTCAGCTTCCTTTCACAACTCTTTTGGCGAGCAAGCTCAAGAAAGGCGGCTATATATACTGCGTCACGGACTGGGAGGACTATGCAAAGCAAATGCTATCCGTATTGGAGTCAACTCCAGGAATGGTGAATCCCTACGATGGCTATGCCCCGGCCCGCCCATGGCGTCCTGAGACAAGCTTCGAGCGCAAGGGTCTTGAAAAGTCCTATACCATCAACGAAGTGTGGTTCGAAAAGGCTTGATACTTGGTTGAATTTAGTCAATGGAAGACCCTATTCGTGTTTTACTCAATATGTATGCTATAATTCTGGAGTTAACTAAGATTGTTCAATTGGTAATGTGTTTTTGGATTGTACATTGAATGTGATTTGAAAAAACTATTTAAGAGGTCAGTGTTGGATTACGAGCAACTTGCAACGACTGCTGTGACACAGGCTATTTCGAAAACAAGTAGGCTAAAAGCTTTTGTTCACAACGGAGATAAGGAACCATCGTTTGATGGAAACATATATATTCATGATAATTCTAGAGGTTCAAAGGAGAATATTAAACGTGTTTCTGTTCAAATAAAAGGAAAAAGTCTTAACTCGATACCTGAAAAGTTTAAGTATTCCGTTTCAATTAGTGATTTAAAAAACTACAAGAACAATGGCGGAGTAATGCTATTTGTGGTTTGTATTGAAAAGAACACGTCTGAGAATAAAATTTTTTATAAGGAATTGTTGCCCTTTGTGGTACAGGAGATTCTAAATAAGGCTACTTCTTCTAAAACCATATCCATTTGTTTAAAGGAGTTTCCTTCCGATGAAGACGACATTACTGAGTTGTTTATAAACTTCTATTTAAATGCTCAAAAACAAATTAGTTTTGTGGGAAGAAATACGATTCAAATAGAAGAACTGCGAAAGAACGGACTTTTGGAAAGTTTAACATTTTCATATACAACAATCCGAAACAAGAAAGGATTGGCTTCATTTCCTAGACATCTAAACGGAAAAGATTTGTATGTGTATGCAAATTTGAAAGGTGGTGTGGCTTCCATTCCTGTCGCA
>CAVBWZ010000014.1:0-63828 GCA_963599445.1 Bacteroidaceae bacterium | reverse complement strand
CCCATCTGGAGTAGTACTCCAATAAACAAAATCATAGCCTTTATCAGTCACAACCGAACATGAAGGGAGTGTAAAACTACTGCCTTTAACAAGTTCCATTTTGTCCGGAATTTTTACACCTTCAACGCCATTGTCATCAAATGTAATTGCACATATATTCTGTTCAATTTTTGGGTCGCATGACGCAAAAAGCATCATAATAGACAGAATAATTATTAAAAACAAAGGCAACAAATATCTCTTCATACAAATCCTCTTTGGGTAAAGGAATTATAAGACAGATATACTTATGTCACAAGATGCTTTGCTATTCCGGTGCAATCAATAAAACTGTAAAATACCAATATTTTTTATTGATTGCAGTATGCAGGGCAAGGGTATTAGACATCACGAGTAATCATGAACGAATTGAGAGTATTTGAGCTCTTGCTATTGAGGCTGCTTTGGTTTTCAATGTCTTAAAGTAGTATCTAATTCACTGCAGGAAGAAGCCTTTTCTGACAAGCTCTATTGTTTTTCCTTCGCAGTTGGTTGCAAAGATGGAGAGCTTTGGGTCTAGGTGCAGGGCTAGGGTGTAGAGGCTCTTGTTGAAGTATTCCGGCAATAGGGTTTCGTTTTCAGGCTCCTCTTCCAGTCCTTCTACGATGGAACCTCCCAAATGCAGTATGAACTCCTTGTCTCTAAAGGAGAAATAGCCAGGCTTTCGTATGTTTTCATCAAAGGAGAGTAGGGTGTCCATTTCCTTCGAGTGTGTCCATGCCATGAGCTTTCCATTTTCAAACGTAAGGGTTCCTTCATAAGGTCTTCCCATTGCTGTTGCTTTTGCTTCAAGCACTCCGTCCAGAGAGTTGCAGTCGGTTATGAACGACAGCATGTCGAAGTCCAGTCCGTTTAGGAACGTCCTTCCGTTTGGAAGAGTCTGGGTTCCTCCAATGAAGCGGGCGTTTTCAGGTACATTGATGGTGAAGTCCGTGTTGTGGCCTGTCACATGCAGGTGGACGCTGTCTGAATGTTCAAGATATTTCCTTCTGTAATCTGTGGATAGGGTCTGCTCCGCTATGTTGAGGTCTATCTTCTTTTCAAGTTCGTCCCATTCCTTTGCATCGTCGTCATGGATTTTTGCCACGCACCATGGTACTGATATCCTTCTATTGAGAAGCACCGGCTCTGCAAGGTGTCCAAGCTTTTGGACTGAGGAGAGGTCTTCCTTGTCTATGATGAGTTCAAGGACATCGGTCTGAGGGGTGATGGACTTCTCGTGTGCAAGCCTTAGCATCGCGAAGGCCCGTGGGTCGCTTGCCGGTGGTGAGGGGTCGAACTCAAGGACCTGTGTTGGCTTTCCGTGGTCGGTCACGACTATCTTGACCGTCACATGTGTGATTGGAAGGGCTTCGTTTGCTATCTTCTTTGCAAACTCCAGGTCCGTTTCGTCTGTGTTTATGGAAAGTGCATCGCCTTCCCTTAGCTTGAGAAGGTCGTTGATTATTGTGCGAGCGTAGTCTGTCTTTCTTTGCATGGCTCAGATTCTATATTTAATCGTCGCCAATGACTAGACAAATCTGTGCTTGAATGGTATGTTAAGTCGATTCTTGAGCCGATGGGCAGAGGGGGTGAGTTAGTATATGGCATTTGTTAAAGTCGATGAGACCGAACCTTTGGAGAAAGCTATAAAGCGCTTCAAGAGAATGGTCGAGAAGGAAGGCGTCATCCGCGAGTTCAAGATGCGCGAGTACTTCGAGAAGCCATCTGCCATTCAGCACCGCAAGAACAAGGCTCTTGCCAGAAAGCAGATGCTGAAGGTCAAGAAGATGCGCAATTCCAAGGCCTATTGATTTCCTTGGTTCTTGCGAAGGGAGCTGCCCTACGGGGTGGCTCTTTTTTTTGCGTTTGTGTGCTTGCTTTGGCGGACTAGGCTTACTGGGCGCACTATGGCGCACTGGTTTGCTCGTAATGTGATGTCGATGTCATGACATTTGCTACGGACGCTACAACTGGGACAGATGCTACAGGTGCTACAACCACTACAGATTGGCCACAGATTCAACCATAACGACCACGCTCACCATGCTTACAAACCCACCACACTCACCAAACTCACAAACACTACGAAATGCTCACACTCATGACGATATGATTCTGCAGTAATACGTGGATGGGTTTGTTCTTGAACTATCAACAACGTTCATATCGAGCACTGTGTACTGAATTGACAATGCTGACTGAAACGCACACTGTTTTATTAACTCTTTGGAAATTGTAAGCTTTTTGTAGCAATGGTGGGTGTGGTGAGCGTGGTGGGTTTGTAAGCATGGTGAGTAATGTGAGCGTGGTTGAATCTGTGTCACTTGTTGTATCTGTAGAAAGTGCCGAGAAAACGCGAAACCAAACATCAGACCTAAACTCTTGATAAGTTGCGATGCATGTGTGATAATGTAGGTGGCACTGCCGTGAAACGGTGGACGGTTAGACCTCTCGGATTATTCGTAATTGGATATCAGGGAGGGTTCCTCCCTGATTCTTCGAAAGATGGATGGGGAGGTGATGCTTATGAGCAATTTCGAATTGTTGATGATTGTGTTCACAGTCATTAGCTTGCTGATAATGGCTTACAACAGCAGAAAGTAATCGCCCAGCGACCATCTTCAATTTCCGCTGGGCGACTTTCGCCTACGAAATACGAGGTTGACCGTCTACCGGCAGTGCCTCTTTTCATGTGAAGTATCGCAAAAGAAACATCCCCTGTCAAGTTTTGCGAAAATGCATATTGAAGTTCACCAATATTGGGAGGTGAATAGCTTTCTTCTTTTTTCTTTGTTTTGAGCTCTACTGAAGAAAATATTCTTCATAAATCTGTTTTTTTCGGTTTTGTGAAGAACGTTTGTTTCATGCAGTTCTCTTAACGACATAGAGACAGTTCTAATGTGTGCTGACTTGATTATATGGTCGGGGGGGATATAGTAAAACTGCGAAATAGGGAGGGAGATATGAAAAAAATCATCCTGTATAGTGTTTTGTTCTTTACTGTTCTAGTTTTCTTCATAGGCTGTTCAAGCGATGTTGTTGAGAATGGAGTCCTGCGACTTGCTATTGATTCAAGGATTTCCAAGGGGATACAGCCAATTTCTATGGAAGTTCTATCCTATAAGGTGATGGTAAAGGATTCTTCAGGAGATGCATTCTTTGATGCTGGTGGTAGTGATTCTTATTATGAAATTTCACTCCCTGTAGGTTCATACACAATTGTAGTTGATGCGCTGAATAAGGATGGATATGTGATTGGAACAGGCTCTTCAACAGCCAAGGTTAATGCCGGAAAGGCATATTCAGTTTCGATTCATGTGTCTGAAATACAGGGGAAAGGAAAACTCTCTTTGTCTGCTTATATGAAGTCTGATCCGGGGTTGATTGCTACCATTTATAAGTATGTCTCGACTGAAGAATCGCTTCAATTTGTAGCATCCAAGACCTTCAATGAAATTCCAGGTGATTCCTCTAGCTACATTGAGTATAAGTCTGAGTTCGAATTGGACAATGGTTTCTATTGTTTTGAAGTAAAGCTTGGTGATAGCGTGGTCTGGAGCGATACAATGAGAATCATCAGCAATACTTTGACATCGGATTCCAAGAAACTTGATTTTGAAGTAAAAGGGAACGTTGCAATTGTAAACGATATTGTAGATGTTCCCTCTATTACATTTGAGACAAGCATTATGGATGATGGTAGTCTAGTAGTGAAAGCCAAAGTTGAAGGAATGGTTCCCAATTACTATAAATGGGTAGTCGATGGAGTGGAAAAAGAGTCCTCCAAGGAATATATGGACTATGTGGAAGATGGCTGGGAAACATCTGATGAAGGGATGGAATTCGTTTTCGTCGTTGCTGATGAAACTGGGTTAATTTGGTCTGATAAAACAATCGTAAACAAAAGATATGAAGGTCTCCATGGATGGTATTATGGTGAAATGCAGACCGAAGGATGGAGATATTTCTTTGAAATAACGGAAGGATGTATCAATGTTTCATTCTATAGGGGAAGAAAAATTGAGTTCAATGGAGATTACTATAAAGCTGAAAAACTTGACGATGGATATCGTTTAATTTGGAAATCGGACATGAAATCAGACATGAACAATGACGAATACTGTCTTTGGATTCCAAAGAATAAAAATGAACAAGCAAAATTCTACTACGACTGGAACATTAATGACCATTATCACTCTCTTTTGCTGGAAAAGCTGGATTCTGCTCCAAATATGACTAAAGCCTATATTATTTATGACGAAACTAGACATATTGAAGCTGATGTCTTTAGAGATCAAAAACTTGCATTGGATACCTATGGAGATCATGATGAATCGGGAGAAAATGGAAAATGCAGTGTTTGTGGATTTGACAAGAACAACAGTATGTTTGGTGTTTGGAATGACTTGCGATTTGTCGAATCAGGATTTGGATACATCAATGTTCTTCGATATTGGCCAGACGAACTGATGCTAGGAAATGGGATTAATGCTGGTGCTGAAAAAGGTTTCTTTGTACAAAGGATTGAAGGACATCCAAACGACAATTACTACAATCTTTATTATCCATCAGAAGTATATGATTTGTACCTTGCCTCTGGTGGAGGAGGGGATGCTTCCGATGCTTTTGAATGGTACTTGAGGAAGTTCTATCCCACAGTGCCAACTTACTTGTGGGGTGTTGATGTCGAAGATGTACTAGATGTTTTGATTGGAACTGAGTACATCTCTCCAAATGTAGATGAAAACATCAATACCTCAAGGATTGTTGTGTCCAAAGAACTAGATGAGGTCAAAGATATGAGCATTTCGGATTATTCCATATGTGCATACAACAAAAACAGTCTGGAACTTGGAGATGGGACTCCTATAGTTGAAGAAGAGGGCTTCTATTATAGTTTGTCTGGAAACGCAAGCATAAGGATATACTGTCCTGAGAGGATTATAGAGGTGTATGAAAGAATCAGGGGCTTCCGTTGCAATCCGTACAATTCTTTTTGTGCATACATGCATATTTACTATCCGGATTCTAAAGTCTGGAGTGCTAACGCTATGGAAATACTAGAAATAATTCTGACAAATGAGTTCATTGAACCTGAAATCGAAGACTATATATAGCAACAAGAAAACAACGAAAAAAAGTAGTGAACTTGTGCCGTCCATGACTACATGATAAAATCGAATAGGTATTTAGGAGGGGTGTCATGTCGAAGTGTTTTTCTCTATTGATTCTAGTGTTGGCAGTTTTGCTTTGTTTTGTGGGCTGTAATCAAAATGATGCTGTAAAAACCGGGGTCCTAAAACTTTCTATGGAATCTGATGTTGGGAAAGGGCTTCAAGCTGTATCAATGGAGGTCGTCTCTTACAATGTCGTTGTCAAGAACTCCTCTGATGAAAGTGTATTTGAATCGAAAGCAAGCAAGGAATCGAATTATGCTATTTCTGTTCCTGTTGGAACATACAACGTAACCGTCGAGGGCCTCAACCGTGATGGAGATGTGGTAGGAACGGGTTCTGCTTTGTGTGAAGTTAGGGCAAATAAGATAAATTCGTTCTCCATTACTGTAACGGAACTTCAGGGAAATGGATGGTTCTCAATGTCTATCACGGCAAATGATGGATATGCTCTAAGTTACTTGATTAAGGATGCTTCAGGAAGGGATGTCAAGACAGGAAACTTAACATACTTAGATGGCAAATATACCGCATTGGTTGAACTTGCAAATGGTTTCTACTCGTTTTGTATCACTAGAACCGATACTAGCGAGACAATAAAGCTTGGTTCTTTGAGAATCATAAAGGACAAGACGGCAGTTTACGATGCTACCTTTCAGCTTGTGACCGATGGTTCCGTATCCATCGTCAATGAGATATCTCAAACTCCATCCATAACAATAAGTCTCGAATCGAAATCAGTTAGATGTGATGGAGTTCTCAAGGCCTCTTCTGTGATTACTGGAATCAGTCCCAAGACCGCTTTTTGGGTGATAGATGAGATTCCTCTCAGTGAACCAAAAGTATATGAGGATTTGGAGGTGTCTGTTGAAACTCTTTGTGAGGGAGAACATACTCTTTCACTATTTGTTTCCGATGACAAGATTGTTTGGAGCGAATCAGTGACGTTTAATATCACCTCCAATGAAAGGATAAAGACTCAGTCATCAAGTTTTTCCAAAGGTTCCGATTCTGTGACAGTCCAAGGCGAGGTTGAATTCAATCTTGTCAGTCTTGTTCTTCTTCCTTATGAGTTTAATGTCAGATGTGGCGATGAAAATGGAAATTCCGATATCTTTGCTCCTTGGAATACCAAAGTAGTTAAAATCATCGAAAATGATTCGTCTCTCTCGTGTTTGTCGATTACTGATGGGTATACGTGTTCTTTTGTTAAAGATGAGACCTTAAAAGAAAACAGGACTATTGTGTTTGTTGTGATTGACAGTGATATTGATACGTCTTCGGAATTATCAATTAATATCTGTCATAGAGACCTATATTCTGATACTCAGAAGACTACAGTCTATTTTGATGCAGAAAATTCGAGATTTTCTCAAAATGAAAAATACTACAATCGTGGGGCTTTTGCGTTGTCAGATTACATAGACCACATAAGAGTAAAAATTCCTTCCGATACATACTCATGTACTTCATCATCATCGTACTGCAGTGATGATGATACCAGTAGACATTTTTGGAGTGTATCAAATAGTTCATTTACTGTTTCTGAAGGGGAAGAGTTTGAAATCTCATTGAACATGTACACAAAACCTTATTCTGCTTACGTTACGGTTGATTTTTCGGAAATGATTGTAAATGATGAGTTCTCCTCTCTTGCAAATAGGATTGATTTGTATTGCGGAAACTCATCTGTTGGAGGGTGGTCAGGACCCGAGTATTTCAATCGTTGGCCGAATACTCAAAAAATGGGTCTTTTTGAGGATGGGCTTGGTGAAGATCTTCCGGTAAGAGCGGTTATTGGCTTGAATGAAGGAGTTTCGGAGGATGATTTCCCTTATCGTATAGTGGCAGATGTGGAGACTCTTTCAATAGAAAAAGGAAACTCCTATACAATCAAATTCACCGTTATAGAAAAAGAGTAGCACGGTCCTAGTGCGCCGTAGTCCGCCAAAGAACGCTCACATGCGTCTACATACGCCAACATGCGCCCGCAAAAGAGAAAACTCACAAAGGCATCGGTTTTTGTTGCAATTTGTTGCGTTTGGGGTATACTATCGTCATGCAGTGGGGCGGTGGCCTTGGGAAGGCTCAGGGACATCGGTCTAGGGCGGATGTTGCAGGTGATGCAAGTACTGCAAGCAAGAGAAGTTATCAAGAGAGGATTAGGATATGTCAAAGATTGTCATTGCACTTGGTGGAAATGCGTTGGGGAACACCCCGTATGAGCAGCTTGAGTTGGTCAGGGAGACTGCAAAGCCCATCGTGGACCTTATCGCTGCGGGCAACGAGGTCGTTATCGCCCATGGAAACGGACCACAGGTTGGAATGATAAATCTTGGTATGGCCACCGCTGCGGAGGCAAAGGCCATCAAGAGCGATATGCCGTTCCCAGAGTGTGGTGCAATGAGCCAGGGTTACATTGGATATCACCTTCAGAACGCAATTGGTAACGAGCTTGCCTCCCGTGGAATGGACAAGGAGGTTGCAACCGTCGTGACGCAGGTGCTCGTCGATGAGAACGACCAGGCTTTCTCCCATCCCACAAAGCCGGTTGGAGCCTTCTATGACAAGGAGACCGCAGATAGGATCGCCAAGGAGAAGGGCTACACGATGGTCGAGGATGCAGGTCGTGGCTACAGGCAGGTCGTTCCATCTCCAAAGCCGATCGATGTAATAGAGAAGAGGGCCGTTGAGGGCCTTATCGCTCAGGGATGCGTCGTCATCACAGTCGGTGGCGGTGGTATCCCTGTCGTTCGCAAGGACGGAAAGCTCTACGGAACCCCTGCGGTCATAGACAAGGACTTTGCATCCGAGAAGCTTGCAGAGCTCATCGATGCAGACCAGCTTGTAATCCTCACCGCCGTTGAGAAGGTTGCAATCAACTTCAGAAAGGAGAACGAAGAGTGGCTTTCCGAGCTCACCACCTCCAAGGCCAAGGAGCTTGCCGCTCAGGGACACTTCGCACCAGGCTCGATGCTTCCAAAGGTCCAGGCCTGCGTGCAGTTCGCAGAGAGCAAGAAGGGTAGGGTTGCAATCATCACATCCCTTGACAAGGCCCTTCAGGCACTCAAGGGCGAGACTGGAACCAAGGTCGTTCTTGGCTGATATCAGGCTTTAGGCCGATATCCTTGAGCTTTGGGTTTTGGAATGCAGGAGCAGTTCCTACTGTTTGATGAGTCACAATTCGTTGATGACCATATATACGACCATGCACTTGTAATTGGTGCTGACGAGGCGGGACGCGGGCCTTTGGCCGGTCCCGTCTGTGCTTCTGCGGTGGTGCTGCCGCAGGATTTCCCCTTCGGGCTTTTGAACGACTCCAAGAAGATGTCTGAAAAGAAGCGCCTTTTGGTAGAGCCTGTCATAAAGGATAAGGCCCTTGCCTGGGCCGTGTGTTGGGCTACTCCCAAAGAAATAGATGAAATCAATATCCTACAGGCATCTCTTCTTGCAATGAAGAGGGCTTTTGAAAAGGTCCGTGTTCAGTTGGAAAAGAAGGGTTTGGATGCAGACATACTCCTTGTCGATGGCAATAAGACACCTCGTGTGGATTTCCCGTGCATGGCGATAGTGAAGGGGGACTCTAAGATCCCTGCCATAATGGCGGCCTCGATCCTTGCCAAGAACGCAAGGGACAGGTTCATGGTATGCGCCGCAACGAAGTGGCCTGAGTATGGATTTGAGAGGCACAAAGGATATCCGTGCCCTTTGCATAAGGAAATGCTCTACAAATACGGGCCGTGCCCCATACATAGAAAGACGTTCAAATACTGATTCGCTGTTGGTTCGTTGAGCGTTGAGCCCTTACTGGGAATCCCTCTTGTTTGCGTGGACCTTCATGAAGTCGACTGACTTCTGGAACTCGCGGATGAACTCTCCAAGGTCCTCTGGATAGACGATTACACTTTGGCGGATGAAACGGCCTTCGTCTGCGGTGACTTTGCTCTCGACTATGTTCAGGTACATGTCGCCTTTGTAGTTCTCCTTGACATTGAAGAAATAGGTTCTGTCGTTCGTTACGAACTTGGTTGAGAAAACTTCACCACGCTGACCCATAGGAAAACCCCTCCGCTATGATAGTGTATTCGCAATCCGTACATGGATGTACGAGCTTGGAAAACAAAAAACCACGCATGAGCGTGGTCTTAAGCGCCCGACGGGAGTCGAACCCGCTTCTTCAGCTTGGAAGGCTGAGGTAATACCATTATACCACAAGCGCACGTACGAACGTATTTATACCCAATAAGACGGGAAAACGTCAAGTAGGGCCTGACAAAAAACAAATCCTTATGCTATATTTCTCCTGTTCTAGTAATCCAGACAAGTTCTTTGTGAGGTGAACGTGTTTTTAAAATCTGTGGAGCTTTATGGTTTCAAATCCTTTGCGGATAGGACCAAATTCGAATTCTCGGACGGCATAACGTCGTTGCTTGGGCCGAACGGCAGCGGAAAGAGCAATGTCGTCGACTCCATAAAGTGGGTCCTTGGAACCCAGGCTTCAAGTGCGATAAGGGCGGCAAAGAGGGAGGACGTCATCTTCAACGGTACGGACTTCAGAAAGCCAATGCCCATGTGCGAGGTCATCCTCACATTGAACAACGAGGAGCATCAGCTCAACATAGATGCTACAGAGGTGGAGATAAAGAGAAGGCTGTTCCGCAACGGAGACAACGAATACTACATAAATCGTAACAGGGTGCTCCTTAGGAACGTCAAGGAGCTTTTCATGGACACCGGCGTTGGAAAGGCCTCCTACAGCATCCTTGAACAGGGAAAGATAGACCAGATCCTGTCCCTCAAGCCAGAGGACAGGCGCTACATATTCGAAGAGGCCTCTGGAATAAGCCGTTTCAAACAGCAGAGCGACGAGGCGGCCAAGAAGCTTCAGAAGACTGATGAGAACATGGCCCAGGTGGAGCTTCTTCTGAGGGAGGCCGAGAAGGTCTACAACTCAAGGAAGGGGCAGCTGGACAAGGTTCTCAAGCACAGGGAGCTTTCTGCAAGGAAGGAGACTCTTGAGGTGGAGCTGCAGCTTTCGTATCTGCAGTCACTCACCAAGCTCAAAGATTTCAGGCAGGAGCAACAGACAAAACTTGAGGACGAAGCCGCTGCAATAGACGCTGTCATGGACACCGCAAGGGAAGGCCTTGACAGGCAAAGGAACGAACTGGAGGAGCTCAGACTCAAGCGCGATGGCATAAGCGCAAACATGCATAGGAACGAGGAGAAGGTCAATTCCATAAACACTGAGCTTGACTTCTACAACGAAAGGTTCAACGAAGTGTCCCAACGTACCAAGGACGCCAAGGCAAAGGCCCAGCAGGTTCAGGAAAGGATCGACAAGGACCGTCAGAGGCTTGAGGAGAAGCAGGCGTCGTTGGATTCCACTTTGGAGAACATACGCCTTACGGACCAAAGCATAGAGCGGGCCACTGAGGAGATCGAGAAGCTCAAGGCCGATAGGATCAGGCATCAGCTTGACATAGACGACCTGAACCATGAAATAGAGGCCCTGTCCCAGGAAAGGGTCGGAATCACCCAGCAGATAAGCGACCTTGCAAACGACATAGCCAACAGGCTTGAGGAGAACATAAAGGGAAGCGGCTACAGCTCCGCGCTGAGGGCTAAGGCCGAGAAGAAGCTCTTCGAGGAGCTGAACAAAGCCAAGAAGATACTTGGAGAGAGGATGGAGTTCCTCAGGAACCTTGCTACGGTTGACTTCGATCCAAAGGTGTTCCAACAAGCGCTTGACGATGCGGACGAGTCCCTTTTGGAGGAACTTGACGAGATAAAGGGGCTCTTTCAGGAGTACAGCGGTACGATTCCAACGTTCCTGGACGAGTTCGTATCGCCTCAGGGAACGCTTGCGAAGAAGGTCGAGCTCGACAACAGGCTTGAAAGTTCGTATGCAAAGGAGACGGACTGCCGCAATAGGATCCAGGATTTCAATGCTGAGATAGAGAGGCTTTCCAGAATGCTCATCTTGAAGGAATCGGACTTGAAGGACCTTGAGATGGATTGTGTCCAGTTCAAGGCGCAGGCGGATTCCACGAAGAGCTACATCATGGACCTCAAGCAGAGCCTCCAGCAGATGGAGTTCGATTTCTCCGATGCCTCCCATTCGTTCGAGGCCGAGCAGAGCAAGGTCAACGAGGTCCTTGAGAAGATAGACGATGCCAAGAACCGCAAAAGGGAGATGTTCGAGGACATAAGGGCCCTCAAGGACGAAGTGGATGCCCTCAATGTCACGATTGAGGAGAAAAACTCCCAGATGCTTGCGCAGAACTCTCAGTTCCAGGACAAGTTCAACCGCAGGCAGCAGCTCATTGGGGAGATTGCAACGGGGCGTGAGAACATACGAAGCCTTGGCGAGCAGATCCAGAAGATATACACGGACTTCTTCGACAGTACGGGAAAAAGCCTTAGGGAGTTCAACGACCACGAGATAACGGAGGCCGTAGAGGACCTCAAGAACGAGCTCGAGACCGTAAAGAAGAGGATCCAGGACCTTGGCTACATAAACTACATGGCAGAGGACGAATACAACGAGGCCAAGAAGAACTTCGATTTCTACAGCAAGAACATGGACGATCTCACGAAGGCCAAGGACGACCTCGAAGAGGTAATTGCAGAGATAAAGAGACGAAGCGAGGAGATGTTCCTTGATACGTACAAGCAGATTGCGGAAAACTTCCAGGAGATGTACACGACGCTCTTTGGAGGTGGAAGGGCTGAGCTTAGGCTCACAGACGACGACAATGTGCTTGAGTCCGGTATAGACATATTCGCCCAACCGCCAGGAAAGAAGCTGTTGAACATGCAGCTGCTCTCCGGTGGAGAGCGCTCGATGACGGCCGTTGCACTTCTGTTTGCAACATATATGGTCAAGCCATCGCCGTTCTGCATCCTGGATGAGATAGACGCTGCTTTGGATGCCAGGAACATTGGTGCGTTCCTGCGCGTTCTGGAGAAGTTCGACGACAAGAGCCAGTTTATCATAATCACCCACAACAAGAACACCGTAATGGGATCAAACAGCCTCCTTGGCGTGACCCAGCAGGAGCTTGGAGTCTCCAAGATGATAGGCTACAGGCTTGAGGATATCAAGGACATAAACAAGACTTACGATGAGCTCAAGGGTTGATGGAAGGGGTTGATGAAATGGCTTGTGAAGGTTTGCCGGGAGGATTTACGAGGAGATGGATATGAACGTGGATATGAACGAAGGATATGCAGGTCTTGCAATCGACTACACGAAGGAGCTTCTTGCAATAGACAGCCCAACGGGAATGACCGCCAAGGCGGAGCAGTATGTCGTGGACAAGCTATCCGGTATGGGCTACGCAGTGAAGCACACCAACAAGGGCGGTGTTTTGGCTGACCTTGGAGGAAAGGGGGAGGGCTTGCTTTTCTCCGCCCATATAGACACTCTGGGTGCAATGGTGTGCGAGATAAAGGGCAGCGGTGCGCTTAGGGCGACCAATATTGGAGGACTCAACGCCAACAACGTGGAGACGGAGACCTGTAGGGTATATACACGAACAGGTGCGGTTCTTGATGGTACATTCCAGCTCTGCAACGCATCCATACACGTAAACAAGGCGTACAACGACACGAAGAGGGATTTCTCAAGCATAGAGGTCCTTCTCGATTCCAAGACTACGAGCGCCGCCGATACAAAGGCACTTGGCGTGGATGTTGGAGACTTCATCTGCGTAGAGCCAAGGACTATAATCACAAGCGAGGGGTTCATAAAGAGCCGTTTCCTTGACGACAAGCTTTCAGCTGGAATGCTGCTTTCATATGCACAATACGTAAAAGAGGAGAAGGTGGCACTCAACCACCATGTATACCTCTACTTCACTGTGTACGAAGAGGTTGGACATGGTGCATCATCCAACATCCCGGATGATGTCGTCGAGATGGTAGCCGTTGACATGGGTTGTGTGGGCGATGGCCTCAACTGCAAGGAGACCCAGGTTTCGATATGTGCCAAAGACTCGGCGGGCCCATACAACAAGGCCGTTGTGGACAAGCTGGTCCAAGCGGCGAAGGAAAGCAACTGCGACTATGCCATAGACATATACCCGTTCTACGGATCGGACTGCGGGGCGATGCTTGGAAGCGGGTGTGATGTGCGACACGGTCTTATAGGAAGTGGAGTGTATGCCTCCCACGGCTATGAGAGAAGCCACCGTGACGGGGTGCTCAATACTCTGAGGACGATCGCCACCTACGAAAGGCTGTGAAAGGCTAAATTGACATGATGAATTAAAATAGGGATAATCCAAAGGTTATGTTCGATTCAATCAGCGATAAGTTTTCATCGATAATACGTTCCATCTCGGGAAAGTCCAAGATAAGCGAGAAGAACATCCAGGATGCAATGGAGGAGATCAAGGTAGCCCTCCTTGATGCGGATGTGAACCTTCGCGTCGTAAGGCGCTTTGTGAACAGGACCATGGAGGAGGCTCTTGGAGACAAGGTCCTCAAGTCCGTGGACCCTGGCCAGCAGTTCGTCAAGATCGTCTATGACAAGATGGTCCAGCTCCTTGGAGACCCTGACAACCAGACACTCAAGCTCAAGGGATCTGACACCGTAACCGTCATCCTCATGATGGGTCTTCAGGGCTCCGGTAAGACCACGACCAGCGCAAAGCTTGCACTCAACCTCAAGAAGCAGGGTAGACGTGTCATGCTGGCCGCCTGCGACTTGGTAAGGCCCGCCGCAATCACGCAGCTTCAGGTCCTCGGAGAGCAGATCGATGTCCCTGTGTATGCAGAACTTGACACCAAGAACGCCGTGCAGGTGGCCCAGAACGCCCTCAAGAAGGCAAAGCGTGAGCAGTATGACGTGCTCATCGTGGATACATCCGGCAGAATGCACCTTGACGAAGGCATGATGCAGGAGATCCAGGACATAGACAAGGCCCTGAACCCTGATGAGACGCTCTTTGTCGCAGATGCCATGACAGGCCAGAACGCCGTGACCATAGCCCAGGAGTTCGAGAGCAAGGTTGGAATCACCGGCGTTGTGCTTACGAAGTTCGACTCCGACACAAGAGGCGGTGCAGCCCTGTCCCTCAGGGAGGTCGTTGGAAAGCCAATCAAGTTCATAGGCGTTGGCGAGAAGATGGACAACCTTGAGCCGTTCTATCCGGACAGAATGGCGAGCCGCATCCTTGGCATGGGCGACATAGTGACCCTTGTCGAGAAGGCTCAGGAGACATACGACCTCAAGCAGGCTGAGAAACTGCAGGAGAAGATGGCCAAGAACACCTTCGACCTTCAGGACTATCTCGAGCAGCTTGAGAACATGACGAAGATGGGTGGAGTGGGCAAACTGATAGATATGCTGCCTGGTGCGAAGGGAAATATATCGGAAGATGACATAAATACGGACGAATTGCGAAAAGAAAAGGCGATTATCCAGTCTATGACCTTCCAAGAAAGACAAAATATCTATATAATTGGTCCGGCCCGCAAGAAAAGGATTGCAAAGGGCAGTGGGACGTCGGTAGGTGAGGTAGGTCATCTATTGAAGAAGTTCGAAAAGATGCGGCTGAACATGAAGAAGCTCGCTAAGAATAAAAAGTACCAGGCTGCTTTGATGAAGCAGATGGGGATGAACTGAGATTCGTTTAGGAGGAATTGACGTGAGCGTTGGTATCAGATTGAAGAGATTCGGTACGAAGAAGAGACCCTACTACAGAGTAGTCGTCATGGATTCAAGAGAGTCCAACAAGGGCAGACCACTTGAGGAGATTGGCTACTATCATCCAGTCGAGTCAGAGAACCAGGTCAAGATCGATGCTGAGAGAGTCGCCTACTGGATTGGCGTTGGTGCAAAGCCATCGGATACCGTCAAGATGCTTTTGGCAAAGCAGGGTATCCCAACCATAGCAAAGGCTCCTGTAAAGGACTGAGCCCGTGGAAAAGGAACTGGTCGAATACATCGTCAGATCGCTCGTTGATCATCCGGACTGCGTAGAGGTCAATGTCGTGGAGGGCGAAAAGTCCACCATACTTGAGCTTAGGGTTTCGCAGGATGATCTGGGCAAGGTCATAGGCAAGCAGGGAAGGATAGCCAAGGCTCTCAGAACCATTCTGAGTGCAACGGCGACCAAGACCGGGAAGCATGCCAGCCTTGAAATTCTGGACTGACTGGGTATGAAACAGGTCCTTGCAACCGGAATAGTGAGATCCCCTCATGGTGTGAAAGGCTATGTCAAGGTCAGGCCGTTTTCGGATGATTTTGAGCATTTCTTTTCTCTGAAGGAAGTTGTCCTTCAACGTGATGGGAAGAGCAGAAAAGTTGAGATTGAGCAGGTCCAAAGCCATGCCGGAGAGCTCCTTGTGAAGTTCCGCGGCATAGACAGTCCTGAGGACGCTCGTTTCATTTCTGGCTGGGACATTCTGGTACCCAGGGAGCAGGCCAGCAAACTAGGCGAGGGAGAGGTATACACAGCTGACCTTCCGGGTATGAAGCTGGTATATGGAGACGAAGAGGTTGGAGAGGTGGTGTCCACCATCGAAGGTGCTCAGGCGCTTTTGCTTGAGGTGCTCGCTTTGGATGGAAGGAAATACATGGTCCCGTACATGAAAGGTGTGTTCGTGGACGATGTGGATCCTGAAAGGGGGACCATGACGCTTCTTGTGAGAGAGCTGTTGGGATGAAGATCGAAGTCCTTACGCTTTTTCCACAGATGCTTGAAGGCTTCTTCACGAATTCTATCATGGCACGTGCCGTCAAGGCTGGGATTATTTCCTATGACCTCCTGGATTGGAGGCAGTTCGCGCTTGACAGGCATCACAAATGTGACGATTCACCCTTTGGTGGGGGTGCAGGCATGGTCATCAAACCTGAACCGCTCTTCAAAGCTCTGGATAGCGTTGATGCCATGAACAGGCGTGTTGTCTACGCTTCGCCGTCAGGCAGACGATTGACGCAGGACTATGCAAGGGACCTGAGCCGGGAGCCCGAGCTGGTCTTCATCTGCGGTCATTACGAAGGTATCGACCAGCGGATCATAGATCGTTATGTGGACGATGAGATAAGCATAGGCGACTACGTGGTTTCTTCAGGGGAAGTAGCCACCCTGGTGATAATAGATGCGCTCTATAGGCTCATAGACGGCGTTATCACGGATTCCTCGCTCGACGAGGAGAGCTTCACCGGCCCGTTGCTGGAATACCCACAGTATACGCGTCCGGAAACCTATTGCGGAATGTCTGTTCCTGATATATTATTGTCAGGTCATCATGCCAACATAGAGAAGTGGAGGCTGCGAAAAAGGCTTGAGAAGACTTTGTCCAACAGGCCCGACCTGCTGGAATCTGCATCGTTTGACGAGAAGACCAGCAAGTTGCTACAAGAAATCAAATTGACCAAGGGGTTAGATTAAAATGGACTTGATTAAGGCTATTGAACAGGAACAGATGAAGCAGGATGCCGAGAACTTCCACGTTGGAGACACCGTCAAGGTTTACTTCAAGATCGTCGAAGGCGCAAACGAGAGAATACAGGCCTATGAAGGCACTGTCATTGCAAAGAACAACTCCGGCATCAGACGTACATTCGTCGTGAGAAAGATTTCCTATGGTGTTGGCGTTGAGAGGATATTCCCTCTCCACTCACCAAGAGTTGAGAAGATCGAGGTCATCAGACGCGGTCGTGTCAGAAGAGCCAAGCTCTACTACCTCAGAGACAAGGTTGGTAAGGCAGCCAAGGTTCCTGAGCAGATCCGCGGACACAAGGGAATCTGAGTTCTATAGGTTTTCTTATACAAGGACGGAAAAGACCGGTCGGTCTTCTCTGTCTTTTTTTGTTTAGGGGTGTATGGATAAAGGAAAGCAGTCCGAGCAAGTGGTATCGGCTTATCTGGAAAGCCTTGGATATTCTGTCTTGGAAAGAAATTACAGGTGTAGATTTGGTGAGATAGACATCATTGCATCCAAGGATGGCGTGCTTTGCTTCGTGGAGGTCAAATCCCTCACGTCCAGGTGGGATGGAAGCGAGATTTCAAGGATGGTGGGCCCTGCCAAGATGAGGCGCATAAGGTTGACTGCAATCGATTATTTGAATACTGTTGACCTCAAGGGACGCTTTGCAGACATGAGGTTCGACGTCGCTGCGGTGACGGATGGATGCGTCTCCTACTACGAAGGAGTTTTCTGATGGATAACAGAAAGAGAAGAAAGCCAAAGTCAAAGAGATCGGTCTCCGCTGTACCCCAGCAGAAGCCTAGGTCCAGAATGATATTCGATGACGTGGAGGTGCCTCAGGTGGTCGAGCCAAGGCCTGACTGCAGCATATGCGGCCAGCCCATAGAGTCTATAATCGAGGCCATAAGCGAGCCTGATGGCGGACTCAGCCATTTCGACTGCGTGCTTGAGAAGCTCAGGGAGCGCGAGCATGTGCAGGAGCCGGATTCCATTTCATACATAGGACATGGGAATTTCGCCGTAGTCACGAAGGCCGAAGAGGGCAGGTACTCCATAAAATACAGAATCCAATATGAGAGCAACGACGACTATGCCAACGTGAAGAGGCAGGTGGAGGAGTCCAAGAAATGAGGAAGAACTGCGCAATGCTTCCAGGGACGTTCGATCCGCCGACTCTTGGGCATTTGGACATCATCACCCGCAGCGCCGCTTTGTACGATGAACTCTATGTCGTCATTGCCGACAACATTGCAAAGAAGACGTTGTTCTCCGCTTTGGAGAGAAAGGCGATGCTTGAAGAGGTCCTCAAGGATTATGACAATATACATGTACTTTGCTGGCAAGGACTTGTCGTTGATTTTGCACGCAAGTACGATGTTGGCGTCATGATCCGCGGCGTGCGCGCTCTGGTTGATTTTGGCTATGAGTTCGAGCTTGCAGAGACCAACAAGCAACTGTGCCCTGAAGTGGAGATCCTATTCATGCCAACGAACCCTAACTTCTTCCTTCTAAGGAGCTCCGCCATAAAGGAGATGGCCGCCTTTGGTGCTGACATTTCCTCAATGGTGCCGCAGGTCGTGATAGACGCCCTCAAGGACAAGTTGGATAAATAAGCTGGATAAATAATTATTGGGCACTGTTGACTTAAACAATGTTTTTCTATATGCTCACAATGTTGTTAAAATAAGACTAAGAGGTAGAATATGGCGACACCAAAATATAAGACATCAAAGGCTAAGGCTGCTGCAAGGAAATCCGCTAACATGAAGCTTCAGGCTCCTACACTTTCAAAGTGCACAAAGTGCGGTCAGCTCATTCTCCCACACCGCGTATGTCCACAGTGCGGATACTACAAGGGTGTTCAGATCATCAATCCGGAGGACTAATCCATGGATAAGAACGTTGTTTTTGACAAAGTCAAGGCAATCATTGCTGATAAGCTTGCTATAGACGAGGATTCCATCACTCTCGATTCCTCATTCGTCAACGACCTCAAGGCTGACAGTATGGACATCCTTGACCTCGTGAGCGGTTTTGAGGAGGAGTTCGACCTCACCGTTCCAGATGAGAAGGGAAGAACCTTCGAGACCGTCAGGGATGCTGTCGATTACTTGGCAAAAGTGCTTTGAGCATGTCTGATAAAAGGACAATTGAAGCTCCTGCAATCCCCCAAGAGAGGATGAAGGAGCTTTTGCTTTTTCAAGAGAACGTTGGTCTCAATTTCAATGACATATCCATTCTGGATAATGCCTTCATACATTCCTCCTATGCAAACGAATGCAGAGGTTCAGGCATCAATGACAATGAAAGGCTTGAATTCCTTGGTGACAGCGTCCTGTCCATAGTCGTGTCCCAGTGGCTCTACAGAAACCTTGAGGGCGATGAGGGGGAGTGTACGAGGGTACGAAGCGCCGTCGTAAGCGAAGACTCCCTCTCGATCGTTGCAAAGAGGCTTGAGCTTGACAGATACCTCATAATTGGACGAGGCGAGGAGATGACAGGCGGCCGTTTCAAGAAGGCCATCCTTGCAGACTGCACAGAGGCAGTCTTCGCCGCAATCTTCCTTGACCAGGGCTTTGAGGTCGTAAGTGATTTCATCCTTAGGAACCTAATGCCAATAATGCAGGATGTCATAGACTACAGGTTCAAGCGGGACTACAAGACCCTTCTGCAGGAGTATGTGCAGAAGCGATACAAGAAGGTTCCAACATACACCCTTGTCAAATCCACAGGCCCTGAGCACAACCAAATGTTCTACTATACCGTTTCGTTCCACGGAAAGACGTTTGGACCTGAAGGCGGCCACAACAAGAAGGATGCCGAGCAGAACGTTGCAAAGCTTGCTTGGACACAGGTGACGCAGGCGCACTAGGGCTTTTCCTTCTTGGTCTTTGAGTCGTCTTCTACGTTGCTGCGCTCGGGCTGTGCCCAAAGCACTATCCCTCACTGGCATCCTTGAATACGGCTCAAATACCGGCGAAGAGTTCTTGGTCTTCGTGCGGACTACGGCGCATCAAGGCGCATCAAGGCGTATCAGGACACATCAAACGGCAGTCATTTGATTGTAAATTACAAGTGCTTGCTTTGTAAGTATTTCCTTGTCGTTCAGAGTAGGGTAGTCCACCACCATTTCAAGAAGCTTTCCAAGAACATCACCCATGGCTTTGGATTTGGGGATGCCTGCTTTTGCAAGGTCCTCGCCAGTGACGGCAAGGTCCTTGAGTGTCATTGGCTGGTCCTCAAGCTCCCTTATCCTCTTAATGAAGGCCTCGTACTCATCCGTATTTGGTGCACCTGTGGAGGCTATCTGGTCGCAGCGTTGTAGTTCGAACAGCATATCAAGGTTTTGCTTTCCAACCCTGCGTATGAAGCGCTTTACGGCACCATCGGTCCAGTTGGGGGTGTAGCGGGTCATGTGCTCTGCAATTATGAGTCCTACGTCGTCTATGGTCCTATTGGAGCATTTGAGGCGGCGTAGTACATCCTTGGCCATTTTCGAGCCCTGTATGTCGTGTCCGTGAAAGCGCATGATGCCATATTGGTTGAATGACATCGTGGATGGCTTTCCTATGTCGTGGAGAAGGGCCGCAAGCCGTACAGTTAGGCTATAGCCGTTGGCAGCCGCTGCGTCCACGCAGTTGTAGATGTGCTCAAGAACATCGCAGGCGCCAACCTTGTTCTGCTTTATTGCTCTGCATGCCGTGAGCTCTGGAAGTATCACGTCAAGGATTCCCGTCTGTTCGAGTATTGAAAGTCCAACCGATGGAACCTTTGTCATGAGCGTCTTGGATAACTCGTCGTATATCCTTTCCTGCGATACGTTTGCAATGGTAGGAGCAAGCTCCTTTGCCGCCTGGAAGGTTTGCTCTTCAGGCCTGAAGTTGAGCTTTGAGCAGAAGCGGGCAAACCTCATGAGCCTTAGCGCATCCTCCTTGAAACGTTCACGGGGGTTTCCTATTGCACGCACAAGGCCTTTTTCCAGGTCTCCAAGTCCGTCGAAGTCGTCAGTGACGTTGCCTTGGATGCAGTCCGCAGCCAGGGCGTTTATGGTGAAGTCCCTCCTTGAGAGGTCTTCGTGAAGGTCCGTTATGTACGTGACATTGTCAGGGTGGCGGCCGTCTGAGTAGTCCGACTCACTGCGGAATGTCGTGACTTCGTAGCTTGCACCCTTGAAGAGGACGGTGACCGTTCCGTGCTTTATGCCTGTAGGTATGACCTTTCTGAACAATGAGACGACCTGCTGCGGCTTTGCGTCCGTACAGAAGTCGTAGTCGTTGTTCGCCGTTCCAAGGAAATGGTCGCGCACGGCTCCGCCTACGATGTACAGGCTGTAGCCGTTTTCAGCGAAGACCTTTGCAAAGGCCTTTATCTCATCTGGAACAGGGTATCTCTTCATGGTTTTGAATATAGCAGAAAACGTGTAAAAGATATATAATTCTCCAAAACTGCACAAATTGTATCCTATGGAGAAGAAAAATGTTCAAAAGCGTTGATCCAAGACAGGATTTCCCCAAAATGGAGGAGAAAATCCTTGATTTTTGGAAGGAGAACGACATCTTCAAGAAGTCGATTGAAAGCCGCCCTGAGGACAATGAGTTCTCGTTCTACGACGGCCCTCCGTTCGCAACCGGTCTGCCTCACTACGGGCACCTCGTTCCGGGAACGATCAAGGACATCATTCCAAGATACAAGACTATGAAAGGCCAAAGGGTCGTGAGGAACTGGGGATGGGACTGCCACGGACTTCCTGTAGAGAACCTCATGAAGAAGAAGCTTGGAATCTCCAGCTCAAAGGAGATCCTGGAATACGGCGTCGAGAACTACAACAACCAGTGCCGTGCAAGCGTCCTGCAGTTCACAAACGAGTGGAAGCATACCATTACCAGAATGGGAAGGTGGGTTGACTTCGACCACGGCTACAAGACCATGGACAAGTCCTTCATGGAGAGCATCTGGTGGGTGTTCAAGACACTCTACGACAAAGGCCTCATATACAAGGGATACAACATCCTTCCATACAGCCCAGGTCTTGGATGTCCTCTTTCGAACATGGAGGTCAACCTTGGCGGCTACAAGGATGTGACGGACCCTGCCATAACGGTCAGGTTCAAGGTCAAGGGTACTGAGAACACCTATTTCCTTGCATGGACTACGACTCCTTGGACCCTTCCTTCCAACTTGGCGTTGGCTTTGGGCCCTGAGATAGACTACGTTCTCATCTTGGACAAGGCCACTGGAGACAAGTACTACCTTGGTCAGTCCAGGCTTGAATCGTACTACAAGGATCCTTCCGCCTACGAAATCCTTGAACACCACAAGGGAATCGAGCTTAAAGGTATGCGCTATGAGCCGCTTTTCGACTACTTTGCAGACCTCTATGACAAGGGTGCATTCGTAACTGTCCTTGGCGACTATGTCACCACCGTGGATGGCTGTGGAATCGTACACACCGCTCCAGGCTTTGGAGAGGACGACTACAACGTCCTCAAGGGAACTGGAATCCCAGTCGTATGCCCTATAGACGACGAGTGCAAGTTCACCGACGAAGTGCCTGACTACAAGGGCGTATTCGTCAAGGATGCGGACAAGGCCATAATCGCAAGGCTCAAGGAGGAGGGGAAGCTCGTGAAGAAGGAGAACTACCTTCACAGCTATCCGTTCTGTTGGAGAACAGGAACCCCTCTCATCTACAGGGCCATGGACTGTTGGTATGTGGATGTCCAGAAGATAAAGGGAAGGATGGTTGCAAACAACCAGAAGATAACCTGGATACCCGATCACCTCAAGGACGGCCGCTTTGGAAAGTGGCTGGAAGGAGCCAGGGACTGGGCCATCTCCAGAAATAGGTTCTGGGGAAATCCAATCCCTGTATGGAAATGCGATGGTTCTGACTACGTTGAGGTCATAGGCTCCATAGCCGAGCTTGAAGAGAAATGCGGCCAAAAGGTGGACGATATCCACAAGCACAACGTTGACAAGCTCACATGGCCAAGTCCAGATGGAAAGGGTACGATGAGAAGGGTTCCGGACGTACTTGACTGCTGGTTCGAGAGCGGAAGCATGCCATATGCACAGCTTCACTACCCGTTCGAGAACAAGGAGAGGTTCGCCCGCACGTTCCCTGCGGACTTCATCTGCGAAGGACTTGACCAGACAAGAGGCTGGTTCTACACGCTCACCATCATGGCAAGCGCACTTTTCGACGAGCCTGCCTTCAAGCACTGCGTCGTCAACGGAATCATCCTTGCAGAGGACGGAGAGAAGATGTCCAAGAGCAAGGGCAACTTCACCGACCCCATGCTCCTTGTGAACCAGTATGGCGCCGATGCCCTTAGGTTCGCCCTCATGAACAGCGCAGCCGTGCATGCAGACGACCTCAAGTTCTCCGACCAAATGGTCAAGGACGTGCTCAAGTCAATAATCCTTCCTCTCTGGAACGCCTATTCGTTCTTCGTGACGTACGCCAACATAGACGGCTACGTTCCAAGCGAGACTCCTTTCGAGCAGCTCAAGAACCCATTGGACAGATGGATGATATCCACGCTTGAGGCTCTGACCTGCGAAATGGACGATGCCTTGGACAAGTACGACATCCAAAGGGCCTGCACGAGCCTCCTTAGGTTCATGGACAGCCTGAACAACTGGTACATAAGAAGAAGCAGAAGAAGATTCTGGAAGAGCGAGAACGACGGCGACAAGAAGATGGCCTACGACACACTGTACAAGGTGCTCGTGACCTTCGTGAAGCTTGCATGTCCAATACTTCCTTTCATATGCGAGGAGATATACCAGAACCTTAGGTCCGAGAACGACCCTGAAAGCGTGCATCTTTGCACCTATCCAAAGTACGATGCATCCCACAGGGACTACGCCCTTGAGAGGATGATGGAGCTCACCGTCCAGGCGATCACAATGGGAAGGTCCCTAAGGAGCGCCAACAACCTCAAGAACAGGCAGCCGCTGAAGAAGCTCTTCCTTGTGGATAGGAACGACCAGGACAGGAAGATACTCAACGACATGGCCTCGATCATAGCCGAGGAGCTCAACGTGAAGGCCGTGGAGATACACGGGGACGAGTCCTCACTTGTGGACTACACGGCAAAGGCCAACTTCAAGGTGCTTGGTTCCAAGCTTGGAAAGGCCATGAAGGACGTGGCATCCAAGATACAGGCCTTCAAGTCCGATAGCATTGCGACCATCCTCGAGGGCATGAATCACAAGGTCGAGTATGGTGAGGGACAGGCCATAGACATTGGAAAGGGCGACCTTGTGATCCAGCGCAACGAGAAGGAGAACCTCAAGATCCTCAACGAAGGGGAGCTTACCGTTGGATTCGACACAGAGGTCACAGAAAGCCTTCTCCACGAAGGGATTGCAAGGGATGTCGTAAGAAGCATCCAGACCATGCGAAAGGACATGGGCCTTGATGTGAGCGACAGGATAGTCCTCGTCATTGGTGGAGACGACGTCATGAAGAAGGTCTACGACCAGTTCAAGTCGTTCATAGAATCGGAGACCCTTGCAGTCTCTTCTTCGTTCAATCCGGAGCTCGATGCTCCTGAGACGGAGTCAGGTGCAAGGATAAGGATAGAGAAAAGCATCTGAAGCTGCATTGGAGACTGTAGATGAAAAAAAACGTCCGTCCCTACATTCTGATCGCCATGGCTTCGTTCGTCCTTGTATTGGCATCGTGTGCACACACGACGCCGTTCAAGGACAGGATGTACATACAGTCGTTTGGAGCGGATGGACAGCTTGTTATCACCGTCAATGCCCAAAGTTTTGACGTGGAGGAATTTGCAGCTGAAAACGATGTGACGCTCGACTCACAGGTGCAGTACATTGCAGACAGGATGACAAGGCTTTCGCTCGTCCTTTTCGATAGGTCGGGTGAGTACAAGGACTATCCTGCAGACTACCGCACTCTTGATTTCGATGGTGCAATAGAGGGCAGCTATTCCAAGACCCTTCTCAATGCAGCGCTCAAGCTTGGTGGAGCCTTGACAGAACACAAGGGTGAAAGCGGCCTTAGGTTCTTTACGGACGAGCAGTCCGGCGTACAGGCCGCCGTCCCGAAGAACGGTGTCATACTTTTCTCCTCAAGCGACGTCGAGGCCAACTATGAGAAGGCCTTTGGAGCTGGATCTTCAGGTTCCGCCGACAAGGTCATTTCCGATGAGAAGGCCCAGAAGCTTGCCTCAAGCACGTTTGGAGTATATGTCTCCAATCCAAAGACGATGCTTGACATTGGCCTTGACGTCCCTCAAAGCGCCTTGGAGAACATAGAGTACATTCTCATTATGATGGACACGGAGACGCTTTCAGTGGACTTCAAGCTCAAGAGCGAGTCCTTGGCCAAAAGCTTCTCCGTGATAGTGAAGGCCTCCTATGTGGGAGACCTCAGAAGGGAAGGTCTTCCAATAGACTTCGAACAGCTGAAGAGCCAATTCGTCCAGGAGCTCGACATGGTGTACATAAGGGATCTGGGACTTACGGACCAACAGCGCGATGCCGTCAAGGCTGTGGCTTTGCAGCTTCTTGACGTGTTCAAGGAGATATGAAATGAAAAGGATACTAACAGGTGATAGAACTACAGGAAGGCTTCATCTTGGGCACTTCGTGGGTTCCCTCCAGAGCAGGGTTGCGCTTCAGAACGACTACGACACGTTCATCCTGCTTGCTGACGTCCAGGCGCTCACAACGCACTTCCAGAACCCTGAGCTTATAAACGACAGCATATACCAGGTTGCAATGGACAACCTCGCTGTTGGGCTTGACCCTGAGAAGATAACGCTTGTGCAGCAGTCCCAGATAACGGCGATAGCGGAGCTTACGGTCTTCTATTCCATGCTCACGACCGTGAACCACCTTCTTATCAATCCAACCATAAAGAGCGAGTCAAGGAACTACGGCTTTGGCGAGAACGATGGGGATTTCCAGTACGACTTCTCAAAGCTCACATATGGTTTTCTTGGGTATCCTGTCTCGCAGACCGCCGACATCACGTTCTGCAATGCAGACCTTGTTCCTGTGGGGGAGGACCAGCTTCCACACATAGAGTTCTCCAGAAAGCTTGTGCGCCGTTTCAATGAGATGTACGGTACAAGCATAACGGAGCCTCAGGCCAAGCTTTCATCGACTGGAAGGCTCTGCGGCCTTGACGGGAACGCCAAGATGGGAAAGAGCCTTGGAAATGCAATCTACCTCTCGGACGATGCCAAGACGGTCTCCCAAAAGGTCATGCAGGCTGTGACGGATACCAACAGGATAAGCGTCAAGATTCCAGGAAACCCAGATGTCTGTACCGTCTACACCTATCACAAGACGTTCAATCCTGACGAGGCAGGCAACGTGTGCTCCATGTGCAGGAACGCTCAGATCGGATGCGTTGCATGCAAGAGGATGCTTGCAGAGAAGCTCAATGCAATCATGGATCCAATACGTGAGAAGAGAGCCTTCTATGAAAGCCATAGGAGCGATGTCAAGGACCTCATCGTATCCGGTACGGCAAAGGCCAATGCCATTGGAAACGAGATGGTCTCAGATGTCAAGGACCACATGCATGTGTCCTTGAAGTAGTCTTCGCTGTTGACGGAATTTATAGATAGAACCTATGGATAGGACAAAAGTTGGCATTTTGGGTGCAGGTACTTGGGGCATGGCGTTGGCCAGGCTCCTTGCCAATTCCGGCAAGGATGTCGTCGTGTGGTCCGCATTGGAAAGCGAGATAGAGGAGCTTTCAAGGACTAACTTCTATGCACGTCTTCCAGAAATGAAGCTCCCTGAAAGCGGAATAGAGTATACGACCTCAATCAAGAAGGCTTGTGAAGACAAGGACATAGTGCTTTTCGCTGTGCCATCGGTCTATATTAGGGAGACTGCTCGCAAGGCCGCGCCTTACGTGCCAAGTGGACAAATCGTGGTGGATGTAGCCAAGGGAATCGAGGACAAGACCTTCAAGACCCTGTCTGAGGTGCTGTGCGACGAGCTTGGAGACGATGTGAAGGTCGTCGTGCTGTCAGGTCCCACCCACGCGGAGGAGGTTGCGGTCGACCTTCCAACGACGATAATGGCGGCCTCCAAGGACCAGGATGCTGCGGACTTCGTGAAACGGGTCTTCTCCACGGGTTGCATGAAGGTCTATACCAGCACGGATGTGAGGGGAACCGAGATATGCGGTGCCATAAAGAACATCTTTGCATTGGCGGCGGGGATATCGGACGGACTGGGCTTTGGAGACAACGCCAAGGCTGCGATAATGACGCTTGGCATCCATGAAATGAACAATCTTGGAAGGCACCTTGGATGCCAACCTGAGACGTTCTTCGGCCTTGCCGGGCTTGGAGACCTCATAGTCACGTGCATGAGCCCTCATAGCCGCAACAACAGATGCGGGCGTCTGATAGGGCAGGGTGTTCCCGTCGATGAGGCCGTAAAGCGGATTGGAATGGTCGTCGAGGGTATAAACGCGCTTACGCCTGTCGTAAGGATGGCCAAGAAGTACGATCTGGACATGCCAATGGTGCTGTTGCTGTTCAAGATAATCAGGGGGCAGATCACACCCCGCAAGGCGGTGGACATAATCTTTTCAGAGGATATGGACGTGGAGTTGGACTAGGGTATTCAAGGCTATTCCGTATCCAGGAACCATCCCCTTATGCCGCATCAGGGAGTGTGCAAAAGACAAAACCTTCACATATAAAGCCATCAAGGAGGGTGTATGAAATCCGATACTGCATATCTGCTCAAACTGTTGTCGAACAACGACGTGACGTTCTTCATACCGCCATATCAGCGTAACTACGAATGGACCGGCGACCAGTGCGAGGTCTTTATCGACGATATCTTCAAAACCTATGAGAAGAACAAGGCTGGAGAGACGACAGAGCATTTCATAGGCACAGTCACATACTTTCAGACTGAGTCCGTATTTGGGCGGCCCAGTAAGCTGGTCCTCATCGACGGACAGCAGCGCATCACGACCGCCATGCTCTTCCTCGTGGCTCTCAGAGACACGATAGCCGACCAGAACCTCAAGCGGTTCATCGATTCCAAGTACCTAAGAAACGAGAACGTAGATGGAGACAGCGAGTACAAGATCAAACTGAAACAGGTCGAATCGGACTGGGCGTCATACCGGAACATCATCCTCGGTCTCGACCTTTCGGAGAAGGAGAAGAACTCTGCGGTCTTCCGTAACTACTTCTATTTCAAGAACAGGCTTTCCGCACTCCAGAACAACGGACATCAGCTTCAGGAGCTCATTGAGAAGGGCCTCGACAAGTTCAGCCTCATCACCGTTCAGCTGGAGCCGGACAAGAACGAATGGGAGAACCCTCAGGAAATCTTCGAGTCGATGAACTCTCTCGGAAAACCCCTCTCTCTTGCAGACCTCGTGAGAAACTATCTGCTCCTCGGCCTTGATGCAGACCTCCAGAGCAAATACTACAACCGTTACTGGCTACACATCGAGGAGAAGATTCCCGGCCACGTTTCCGACTTCATCCGTGACTACATGCAGGCATACGAGCATCGTTCATTCCGCAAGGCGACGGAAGCAAACTTCAAGGAGCTGTATGGTCTGTTCAAGAACATCTTCAAGGACTCTGAGAGTCGTGACCTCCTTGAGAGCCTCGCCGAGTACGCAGATGCCTACTCGATGATTCTCCCCAATGGAAAGTCAGGCAATGATGGCATAGACAGACTTCTTGACGACCTGAACCGTCTCAGTGTAACGACGGCATATTCCTTCCTCATGGAACTGATGCAGGCACGAAGGAAAGGCCAGTTCGATGATTACGACATCATCGAGATTATCGACGCATTCCGCATCTACAGTCTTCGAAGAAGGCTCATCGGTGCCACGACTGCAGAAAACAAAAGCTTCCCGTTGCTCGGCAAGAAACTCAACCAGCTTGAGAATGCGAAGAACAAGCGGGCTGTCATGTTCAAGATTCTTGCAAATCAGGAGAACAGCCTCCGCCTTCCAAACGACATTGAGGTCAGGCGCACAATTCTCGACATGAACTTCTACAACTTTCGGTACTGCAAGCTATTCCTTTCGATGATTGAGGAGAAGCTGACAAAGAGCAGACCAGACCTGCTGGATGAGAGCCTCCAGATTGAGCACATCATGCCGCGGACCCTCAATCAGGAATGGAATGCAACGCTAGGACCTGATGCCGAGGCAATCCATCAGCAGTACATCAACTCGATTGGGAATCTGACTCTTATCCGTCACAACCAGGAGCTGGGTCAGAAGCCGTTCAATGAAAAGAAGATTCTGTATGACAACAACGCCGGACTCCAGATTGCGAGGACGATGATTACCAGCTGCGACGAGTGGAACGGGGATACCATCACTGAACGTGCTGAATGGCTCATCACATACCTGCTCGAGAAGGTACTTCCGATACCTGATGACATGAGGAAAACAAACAACTTCATCGCAAAAGAGAGCAGAGGCCTCTCGTTCAACGAGCTTCAGCTTGTCGGCCTGTACATAAACTTCATCAATGACCCTTCCATTAAGGCGAAGGTCATCAGCAACAAGGAAGTCGAGTTTGAGGGAAAGAAGTGGAAGCTCTCCCCTCTGACGAGGGAGATTATGACTCGCAAAGGCAAGGTCAACAATTCAGGTGCATATCAGGGAGCGAAGTATTGGGAATACGATGACATCTGCCTTGCGGACATAATGTAAAAGGGAGGGACGGGAAACATGAAGAAGGACAAGCTGTTTGATTTTTGTAATCGGTAATCCTCCATATCTGGATGAAAGACAGGGGATAAGCAATACGGCTTTACCTGTGTATCATAATTTGGCTCTTAATGGTTTTCTTGGGGATGGGCCCTTTGTCTGAGGATTTCGAAATGCAACGCGCAATAGCGAAACAATGGAGTCAGTGCGCTTTCCATGCGCACCCGTAGCCCCGTTGAACAGATGCCATTAAAGCCCCAACTCCTACAGATTCGACGGACCCTACACATACTACAGACGCCACAACCGCTACAGTTGTCACGGAACAGCCACAGATTAGACCTCACCCAAAATGGAGGACCACGCACAGGTGCATGATTCGTCCATCTTCGACCGCTCTATGGGGCGGACCCGAGGTCCGATTCCCGCTTTTAGACTGACAGGGGCTTCGGCGAACCATTGACCTATGGTAGCCAATCCACGAATATCAGAGTGGTCAAGTGCCGAAAGACCTGAGGTCCTCCATTGCTTTCAATTATATGTCATCCATCTTGTACAAAGGTTCTTGACAAAGGTCTCTTCATCTCAGAGTGGCAGGATTGTCCAGATGTACAATGGCAGCACTGCCATTTGTTCCCCATCTCCGATTTTTTCGTGAAGAACCGTTGTTTTCAAGAGAAATGAACAACCGAAAGCTTTTCGTAGATAGGCCCTGTTGGACGAAGGGTGCTCTTGTATAGGGTTACGCCGGAAACGGGGAACTGGATGGGATCCACCTCGATTGCGTCAAGCCTTATGCCTCGTGTATCTATCCTTCTTCCCAATGTCATGTGAGCTCTGAACTTCTTTGCATCGAAGTCTATGCCGCAGTCCCAGGCGGCGCGGTAGGTAAGGGATGCAAGTGCGTCAAGCCTTGGTTCCTTTGCAGTCGAACAGAACACCGTTGCGCTTTCAGGCTGGGCGAAATATCCAAGCCTGCATAGCGCAAGTTGGAAAGGTGAGACTCCTTCAAGTTCTCCCTCAAGTACATCAATGAGTGTTTCCGCTTCGTCCTGGGTTATCTCTCCAAGGAACGCAAGCGTCATGTGGTATGACTGCGGGGTGCAGAAGGAGCCGTGACAGCCGGCCTTGAGGATGCTGGATAGCCTTGAAAGCTCGGCCCTTGCAGCCTCGGACACGTCCAAGGCCAAAAACGTCCTCATTGTCTGTGGTTCTTGAGTTTGAAAGGATGGATTCCTACGCATCGTCCTATACGTTGTATCCCATTGGGAACTCCTCTACGGAGTCTACGGCCTTTGCAAGAAGCTCCTCTATGCCCATTTCCTTGTAGGAAACTGTCTGTGCCTGTACATCAGGACGCACAAGAGGATGCTTTGGGCTGAACACCACGCAGCAGTCGTCGTAGGGGAGGATGCTCGTCTCATATGTGCCAATGGCACGTGCCGTGTCGATGATCTCACCTTTGTCCATTGCCACAAGCGGGCGGAGAACCGGTATCTCCGACATGCTGTTCGTGAAGCATATGCTTTCAAGCGTCTGGGATGCCACTTGGCCTAGGGCTTCTCCGGTGACGAGCACCTTGCAGTCGCGCTTCTTCGCAATGGCGTTTGCAACCTTCATCATGCAGGCGCGCATCATGAGGGTGTGCTCCTCTTCCTTGGAATGCTCCTTTATCCAAAGCTCGCACTCGGTGAAGTTCACGACGACAAGGTTCGTCCCCATGTTGTACGGAGCAATGAGGCGTGCAAGGTCCTTGACCTTCTGGAGGGCCTGCTCTGAAGTATAGGGGTATGCATGGAAGTAGAGGCAGTCCTGTTTGAGCCCCCGCTTTGCCATCCTCCATCCCGCAACAGGGGAATCTATTCCTCCTGACAGGAGCAGGAGCCCCTTTCCTGCGGTTCCAACAGGAAGTCCGCCAGGTCCGTCCACAGGGGATGTGTACATGTAGACCTTGTCGCGCACCTCCACCATGAGCTCATTCTGAGGCTTGTGGACATCCACCTTCATTGCTGGGTAGCGGTCGAGCACTATGCCTCCAAGGTTGGCCTCTATCTGGTAGCTGTTCATTGGAAACGACTTGTCCCCACGCCTTGCCTCGACCTTGAAGGTACCGGTTCCATCTGCAAACGGCTCCTTTTCGATGAGGGCCTTCGCACAGTGGCACATCTCGTCCCAGTCCTTGTTGCACACGAGCGCCCTTGAGAAGCCAACGACTCCAAACGTCGTCTTGAGCGTCCTTTCCACATGCTCGTCAGGACACGTTGGGTCCACATAGAGGTAGAAACGCCCCTTCTCCCGTGTAAGGACGCTTCTGTAGGGATGAATCTTAAGCTTAATGTTGTTCTTGAGCTTCTTCTCGAAGAAACCTCTGTTAAGTCCCTTGAGGCTTATCTCACCAAGCTTTATGAGATAGAGGGCCATCCCCTCCGTTTCGCTTTTCCTACCTTCCATATCCAAGCTCCTTGTAGATCGTCCTGAGCGCCTCGCACAAAAGGTCCACCTCTTCCTCTGTCGTGCCGCTTCCACAGGATATCCTTATGCTGGACCTCCTGTCCATAGGCTCCACGTTCATTCCCGCAAGCACACCCTCGGCCTTGCCCTTCGCATTGGACGAGCACGCGCTTCCCGCCGACAGACAGAACTCCTTGTCAGACATAACACGTAGGAACACCTCTGACGGCACGGGCTTCACTGAAGCGCACACTATGTACGGGGAGAAATCCTTTCCCGACCCGCCTTCCGGTGACAGCATCTTTAGGCCGATGTCCTTGAGTGTCGCCTGAATTTTGCATCTAAATGCCAAAATTTGGCTGTATCTTTCATCCAAGGAGGCCAAGGCATCTTCAAGTGCCCTGTTCATTGCGCATATGCCGGCAAGGTTCTCCGTCCCGGGTCTCAGACCTTTCTCTTGACCACCGCCTCTTGAAAGTGCGGTTACGGAAGGGTTGCGGTTGTATAGGATTCCAACACCCCGTGGTCCGTTGAACTTATGTGCGCTGAAGGCTGCAGAGTCGATGTCCTCCTCATCCAGCCTGAAAGGAATCTTCCCAAGGGCCTGGACTGCATCGCAATGGAAGTGGATCGGGCGGCCGTATTGGGCAGCCTTGCCTCTTATGATCTTTGCTATGGCCTTCGTGTCCTGAATCGTCCCCGTGACGTTGTTGACCTTCATGACGCACACCATCCTGACCCTTTCGTTCATTGCCTTGTCCAAGGTCTCAAGGGATAGGTATCCGTTGGGGCAGGGAAGGGTCGTGAACTTCCATCCAGCGGATTCAAGCGTCTTCTTCCACTCAAGGACTGCAGAGTGCTCTATTGCCGTCGTTATGATCTCTCCAGGCGTTGGGCTTTTGAGAAGGGATGCAAGCACTATGGAGTCGCTCTCCGTCCCTCCTGAAGTGAAGAACACGTTCTGCATCTTCGTTCCAAGAAGCGATGCGGTCCTTCTTCTCTCCTGATCGAGCCTTTGGCCCGCCTCAAGTCCAAGCGGATGCGTTGACGATGGGTTTCCTGTATATTCCTGGGCGCAACGCACATATTCGTCTATGGCGTTCTGGCTCATGGGAGACGTAGCTGTCCAATCAAAGTAATGCATGACAAGGATTATAGTTGAAAAGAAGGTAATGATAAAGTTGCATGCGTCAGAACGACGGCATCATGACAAGCTTCTTTATGAGGTCGTCCGCAAGCTCAGTCTGCCTTATCTCCCCCTGGCCTGTGAGAAGCACGAACTTGACTACGTTCATGACGGCCTTCTTGTCCCTTTGCAGGTGGCGTCTGTAGTCCATCCAGTCGCTGCGGCTTATGCGGTACTTTGTGTCATAGCCGTAGAACTGCACAAGCTTCTCCACGCCCTGGGCGAACTGTGCCGAGCACAGACCCATCTCAAGGCTTGCCTGCATTGCCCTGCATATACCCCAGGCCACGGCCTGCCCATGCGTCCACTGCAGCCTTGAAAGGCTTTCAAGTGCGTGCGCAAAGGTATGCCCAAGGTTCAGCGCCGCCCTGATTCCAAGCCTGTCGTATGGATCCGGCTCCACGTATGAGCGTTTGACCTCAAGCGACATCTTCACGAGCTCTCCAAGCGTTTGGGTGTCCTTTTCCAGAATCCTCTGTTTGGAGGTGGCAAGCAGGTTGAAAAGCCTGTCGTCCTTTGAAAGCAGGCTGTGCTTTATCACCTCGGCAAGTCCACAGGAGAGGTCCTTGTTTGGAAGCGACTTGAGACAGTCTGCGCATATTAGCACTTCGTTTGCAGGGAAGAACGTTCCAATGAGGTTCTTGGTGTATCTGAAGTCCACGCACGTCTTGCCTCCAATGGAGGCATCCGTCATGGCTATGAGCGTCGTTGGTATGAGCACGACCCTGCATCCTCTCATGTAGATGGATGCGGCGAACGCCGTTATGTCGCTTACGACTCCTCCTCCCAAGGCTATGAACGTGCAGTCCCTGCCAAGGGAGTTCTCCACCGCCGTGCTGATTATCCTCTCCACCGATGCATAGTTCTTTGAGCCTTCACCGCTTTCCATGACCACGTTTGGAACTGGAAGGGGCCTCACCATCTTGGAGGTGTTGGTGTCGCAGACCCAAAGGGTGTTGCGGCCAAGGGCTCCCACGTGATACGAAAGATCCTTGAAGTCGGATGCAACGAGTACTTTGGTCCCTAGGCAAGTCAACATTTCCTGCATGGTTATGTTGTACCATCATTGGCCGTTTCAAATCAAGGAAGTTCCACTCTAGTCGAGCATCCTCAGAATCCTGTTGTACGCCTTCCTGAAGTCCTTGCACTCAGGTCTCTCGTCACTTGCAACAAGAAGGGAGTAGGCTGTATTGTTCAAGGCCTCAGTGAAGCTTGCGTTCACATGGAGGAACATGCTGTTTCTGTTCGCCAGGAGCTCTATGAATCCAAGACGGGACCTGTCCTTCATTGGAGACAGCTTCATGAGCTGCCCAAGGTATGGTACGAGGGACTCCAAGTTTTCAAGCGTGAATACGTCCTGGCATGGTCTTTCCACAAAGCCGCTCTCCGTAAGGTCAAGCCTTCCGTTGAGTCCAACGATCTCCTGGAGCCTTGCACCAAGGCATACATAGCAGCCGTTGAAGAGGATTGTGCCATAGACCCCCTTTGGATGCCTTGAAGCCTTCCTGTAAGACATCGCAAGGCGCGAAAGGTCCTTTGCAGGAACCACGACCACGGGTTTTGGCTTCTTCTTTCCAATGTCCATGACATCAAGCTCCAAGCCGTAGAGGCTGTAGGTCTTTGGCTTTTCGTCTTTTCTGGCTCTTGCGACCTCGTCCCTTGACCCTTTCTCGTGCCTTTCCATGTCCTTTTGCATGCTTCTTATCTTGGACGACAGGGAAGGTGATATCTCCTCAAGCCACTCCTTCCTAAGCGGCGACACCGTCCTTGCATACATCTTCGTCGTGAACACTATCTCGCCTGCAAGAAGGAACTGCGGTGCGGTTCTGAACCATGCGGAACCGGGGTGTATGAACACTTCGTTCGCCGTTATGGTTCTGTATTCCGATCCCCTTGCCTTTGCCTTCATGCACACGTACTGCACAAGCCCGGACCCAAGGCAAAGCATGAGCCTGTGTGTAAGCTCCTCGTGGGTGAGCCCAGGCTCCTTCTCCAGCACAGGGATTCCAAGGTCCCGTGTTATCTGTGCAAGCTGTTCCACGACATGTACGATCTCGTCCATGCTCTGCATGTCAAGATAGCTGTTTCCACAGAAGACCTCCCTCTCTTCCTTCGTCTTTATTCCAAGATATCTTCTGTACAGCTTCTGATAGCTCAGAAAGTCTCCGTATTCGTCGAAGAAGGCTCTGTGGGCGCTTCGTGCAAGGTCCTCCTCTCCAGGTGGAAGCAGGAAGGGCGTCTTGCATGAAAGGAAGCTCACTGCTATGAACACCGGCATGAGCATCTCAGGATGCTTTGCTATGGCTTCGTATATGCATCTTGAATGGCGTGGAAGGAGAGGGTAGTGGACCATTACCTCTCCAATGTTCGTGAGGTGTCTGTCCTCGTCTATGGCCCCTATGAGGCGCAGGGTGTCCTCTCCGCTTCTAAGGGCATCGGAATCGGGCTTGGTTATGAACGGGAAGTTCTCGAAGTCGTATATCCCAAGGTCCACCATTCTGAGAACGACCTCGGAAAGGTCCGTCCTTAGGATCTCCTCCTGCGTCCAGCGGGGACGGGATGCGAAGTCCTCCTTCGTGTAGAGCCTATAGCATGTGCCGTTGGATGTCCTTCCCGCGCGGCCCTTGCGCTGCTCTGCGGAGGCTTTGCTCACGGGCCTTTGGACCAAGGCCGATGTGAAGTCCTTTTGGTTGTAGTAGTTGATCTTGGCATAGCCTGAGTCTATGACGACCTTTATGTTGTCTATCGTAAGGCTCGTCTCGGCTATGTTGGTGGCAAGGACCACCTTCATCTTCTCAGGCTTGGTCTCTTCGAACACCTGCTCCTGCTCCTCTTTGTTGAGCCTTCCGTAGAGCGGGTATATCTGAAGGTGCCTTCTGTCGCACTGTGCGTACAATGCGTTCATGCAGGTCACTATTGCAAGCTCTCCTGGGAGGAATACAAGCGTATCCTCGTTGTCCTTGTATCCGCTTGATCTGAAGCGTTTGAGAAGCTGCGTGACTATCTGGCATACGGCATAGGCCGTTTCGTCAACGTTGCCTGCATGCTGGATGGGGAAGTACTTGACCTGTACGTCGTAGATGCGCGCCTTTATGCTTATGATGGGTGCAGGGACTCCGTCCTTGGCTGCGAAGAACCTTGCGAACGAGGATGTGTTGATCGTAGCAGACGATATTATGACCCTAAGGTCGTCCCTGTGCTGGAGGATCTGCTTGAGAAGTCCAAGTATGAGGTCTATGTTGAGGCTCCGTTCATGCGCCTCGTCGACCATTATGACGCTGTAGCGTGAAAGGTACGGGTCGGTCTTGAGCTCCTGCAGTAGCATTCCGTCCGTAAGTATCTTTATCCTTGTATCTGCATCCGTGGTGTCGTAGAAGCGCATCTTGTAGCCGCAGTACGAGGAGGGGAGTTCCTTTGCTGAAATCTGCTCCTGGATGTATGAGCACACTCCAACTGTGGCTATCCTCCTTGGCTGCGTTATGCCAATGAGGCCTTTGGTTGCAAAGCCCGCTTCGTTGAGTATGAGAGGTATCTGGGTGGTCTTTCCCGATCCCGTTGGGCTTTCCACTACGACGACTTGGTTCTGGGAGACTGCATCTAGTATCTCCTGTCTGTGCAGATATACAGGAAGCGTCCTTGGGTCCGTCATCTTCCCTCTTTGGAACCAAGGACCAAGGCTGCAAGCTCTTCTACGGTGATGCCTTCGAGCATCTTCCTTGTGGCTATCTCCTTTGCCGTGAGCCTATCGCCGTCATGGGCTGTGACCACGTATGCTATGCCGTTCTTCTGGGCGTATGCATATTGTTGGCCCATGGACTTTTCGCCCACGTAGCAATCGGTCTTGACACCGTGGTCTCTAAGGTCCATTGCGACCTTCTGCGACCAGCCGGCGTCCTTGCCTGTGTTGGCCACCATGACATCGGCATAGGAGGAGTCCATGACAAGCGGGCTTCCGAGTTCCTCAAGGGCTGCGATGAGTCTGTCAAGTCCTATGCAAGAGCCCACTCCGGGAAGGTTCTCCTTCGTGTAGAGGCCTGCCAGGTTGTTGTAGCGGCCGCCTGAGCAGATGGACCCTATCTGGGGCATGTCAAGAAGAAGTGTCTCGTAGACGATTCCAGTGTAGTAGTCGAGTCCGCGGGTGATGGATGTGTCAAGGATGAAGTCCCCGTCTATGGCGCATGATTTCATCATGGCGTAGATGGCCTTGAGCCTTTCAATTTCAGGACAGTCGCCGAACATGCCTTCAAGGGTCGAGAGTGTCCTTCCAAAGTCGTCCTTCTCTATGGAGATGAACTTTACTATTCCGTCTATGGCCTCTTCCGAGAGCCCTTCGTCCCTAAGGCACTGCTTGACGCCTTCGCTTCCAATCTTGGACAGCTTGTCTATGGCCCTCAGAACCTGCGGGCACGTGGATTCAAGCCCCATGATGGCGAGGAATCTGTTGAGAAGCCCTCTGTGGGACACGCTCACCTTGAAGGATCCAACCTTCATCTGGCTCAGGCATGTGTGTATGAGAAGCAGGATCTCGAAGTCGCTTTGGGCGTTGTCAGCGCCGACTATGTCGAAGTCGCACTGGATGAATTCGCGGAACCTTCCCTTCTGTGGTTTCTCGCCGCGCCATACCTTGCTTATGTGGTACCTCTTGAAAGGGAAGGAGAGGCTTGCGTAGTTTGCGGATACATAGCGTGCAAGGGGGACTGTGAGGTCGAACCTCAGGGCTACGTCGCGCCCTCCGTTGTCGGTGAAGCGGAACATCTGCTTGTCCGTCTCTCCGCCGCCTTTGCCAAGAAGCACCTCCGTGTACTCAAGCGCCGGGGTGTCTATTGGAACGAATCCAAACGACCTGAATATGCCCTGGACCTTGCCTATGAGCTTTTGCCTTGCTATCTCCTGACCTGGAAGGCTGTCCCTGAATCCTTTGAGTACCTTTGGTTCTATCATGTTGTCTCCTGCATCGTTTCCTGGTTTTCCATGCTGCTTGCATGCCGCTTCACCTTAGGGATGTCCGGTTGCTCCCCGGTGTTGTTTTTTTGTGGAAAATCTGCATAATCAATTATATAGAAAAAAAACGATTGTTCAACGGAGGGGCCTGCAAAACCTTGGAGGCTCTCCAATGGCTGGCGAATACTTGATATGTTTACTAGATATAAGAAGAAGGCCGGCGCACTCGAAGCTGTAGCGAAGGTCTATTCCCAGCAGGAGCACGGAATCGACCCACGCCTGATCGACAGTGACGCCGTCAGCGTGGTTGAAAGGCTCGTTTCAAGAGGATACGAGTCGTACATAGTGGGTGGGGCGGTCAGGGACCTTATCCTTGGACGTGTTCCAAAGGACTTCGACGTGGCTACAGAGGCATCCCCTCGTGTCGTGCACAATCTGTTCGGCCGTCAGTCCATGATAATAGGGCGCAGGTTCAAGATAGTCCACGTCATGTTCGGCAAGAAGATAACAGAGGTCACGACCTTCCGCAGCCTTGAGGACCATGCGGACGACAACGACAACGTCTTTGGCACCATAGAGGAGGACTGCAGGCGCCGCGACTACTCCATAAACAGCCTGTACTACAATCCATTGGACTGCACGGTGATAGACTTCACCGGTGCAATGGACGATTTCAGAAGAAAGCGCCTTGTGTCCCTCATACCGCTTGGCAGGACGTTCATAGAGGATCCCGTGCGCATGGTGCGCGGCATAAAATACTCCGTGACCACCGGCTTTTCCATGTCGCTTGCCCTCAGACACGCTATAAGGAAATACGCACCCCTTCTTCAGAACGTGAGCACCTCACGTATGACGGAGGAGATAAACAAGATACTCTCCTGCGGGATGAGCTCTCCAATCTTCAAGGCCTTGTACGACTTTGGACTTCTTTCGTACATGCTTCCATGCCTTGCTGTATACGGCAGGTACCCGCAGCTGTACGAATCCCTCCAGAAACTCGACGCCAAGGTCAACGAGGCCACGGACGACTCCCACCGCAAGAGCCTTCCAAAGGCCATCATGTACCTTGCCCTTGTAAATCCGTTCATAGCCGACAACCCGGATATCACCGATGTCCGCGAGATCTTCCAGGATACCCTGCGCCAGACAAAGGTCCTCCTGAGTCCCATGACGCCTCCTAGGTTCGAGCTGGAATCCACCAGCGTCATGCATATGCGTATGCGCGGCATAAACGTCCCAAAGGGGTCCGTGAAGGGGAGAAAGCGCGATGGCAAAGGGGCTCCGGAGCAGGCCGGACGCTCCAGTCGCTCCAGCCGTTCTCGTCGCTCCAGACAGTCTGCTCAATCCAGCCGTTCCAAAACGGTCTGACGGTCCGGTTTCGTCTGTTTTTGAAGGTCGCCCTACCACGCAAGGGCTATTACAGTTGCCTTGTGTATTAGGATGCCACCGTACTTTTCAAGGGAGTCTGATATGTACTCCTCAAGCTCGAGCCTTGCCTGGATGGAAAGCTTCTGTGGTGTCCTTATGGTTATTTCAAGGTCGTAGCCCTCGTTTCCCTTCGTGTAGGAGACCTTCTCCACTTTCAATGTGGTTCCGTACTCGCTCAGGCAGTGGTTGACCATTTGGGTTATGGCCACTTCGCTTATGGAGGCCGCCTCCTGCTTGCTGAACTCGGGGCACACAAGGGTCTTCTCCACTGTCTGGAGCCTTGTCTTGAAAGGTAGGAACGGCAGGCGCTTCTTGAGTCCTACGAGTATTGAGTCGTAGACTATGGAAGGGTAGTTCCTCGTTATCTGAAGAGGAGGGACAGGGATGACGTGCTTGCCTTCCGTGTAGCGGATGCGCATTGCGGTGTCGATCTCCTCCTTGGTGGCTATGTCCTCTATGTGTATTATGGTGCTTGGATCGGGAAGGTTGAGCCTTCTTGCTATCTTCACTGCCATCTTGTCCGATGTCCCTATTATGAGGATCTTCTTGAACTTCTCGTTCTGAAGCGCCGTGAGGACCTCCTGCAGGTGCTCCGGGTCCTGGAACAGGGCCCTCTTGACGGCTGTGAGGAAGTTGGTCTCCTGCTTTGCGCTCTTTCCCGATATTATCCTGTCGTTTCGTATGAGAAGCCCGTCGTCCACTATGAGAGGTATGTGGTATTTGTCCGCAACCAGCTGCGCCCTGAAGCTCTTGCCTGTGCCGCTGCGGCCTACAAGGGCGTAGACCTTTATTGGAGATGGTTTAAACAAAGCAGCGAGCGACGGAATTTTCATGGTTAACATTATAGGGAAAGTGATATAGAATGAAAAGGATAGAACAAAAGGGAACCTGCCTGGACCGTAGGTTCTGAAGAAACCGGAGGAGTAGATTTGAATCTTTCAACATTTAGGAAGGGGGGAGTGCACCCTCCTGAGAGGAAGGAGTATGCCAACTCCAAGGCTTTGGTGCGCCTACCCATCCCCTCTGAGCTTGTAGTTTCCATGTCCCAGCACTTGGGCGCTCCTGCAAAGCCTATCAAGGAGAAGGGCGACCATGTAGAGAAGGGCGAGAAGATAGCACTGGCGTCCAGCTTCATATCGGCTGACGTGCACAGCCCTGTATCCGGGACGATAAAGGACATAAGAAAGGCCACGATGGCCAACAGCGTCACATGCGATGCATTCGTCATAGAACCTGATCCCCAGCAGCCTGAGGTGTTCACCAGGAAGGTGGACTATCAGGACTACAGCAGGGAGAAGCTTCTTGAGGAGATAAAGGACAAAGGCATAGTGGGTCTTGGAGGGGCCACGTTCCCCCTTCATGTGAAGATAACGATCCCTGCGGGAAGGAAGGTCGATGCCCTTGTTATAAACGGGGTGGAATGCGAACCATACCTTACCGCCGACCATAGACTCATGCTGGAAAGGACCAAGGAGGTCCTTGAGGGCATAATGATCTGCAACAGGATCCTCAACCCTGCCAGAACCATAATAGGCATAGAGGAGAACAAGAAGGATGCGGCTTTGGCTTTGGAGAAGGAGATAGAGCTCAGGTCCCTTCCAATAGAGGTGTGCCTTCTCAGGATGAAGTATCCCCAGGGCGACGAAAAGCAGCTCATAAACGCAACGATAGGTCGCGAGATTCCATCAGGCAAGCTGCCTCTTGATGTCGGAGTCGTAGTCGTGAACGTTGGAACCACCCATGCCGTATACGAGGCTTTGGCGTACGGAAAACCTTTGTATGAAAGGATCGTGACCGTTACGGGCGACTGCATTGCACAGCCGTGCAACGTGATAGCTCCGATTGGAACCAAGGTCAAGGACCTCATCGCATTCGCAGGCGGGTTCTCCAAGGAGCCTGACAAACTCGTATCGGGCGGCCCCATGATGGGGTTCGCCTTCTATGACGAGGAGACTCCAATTGCAAAGGGTACGAGCGGAATCCTTGCCATAACGGATGAGAAGGACTATAGGAAGTCAGCATGCCTCAACTGCGGAAAATGCGTTGCTGCATGTCCCATAGGGCTTGTTCCGACAAGGCTCTATTCGCTTATAACCCATGCAAGATATGAAGAGGCCATGGCAAACCATCTGATGGACTGCAAGGAATGCGGATGCTGTTCGTTCTCATGTCCGGCTCACCTTGACCTTGTCCATGCAATGAAGTTTGGAAAGAGAATGGGGAGGAAGAAATGAGGACCGTATCCACATCCCCGCACCTTCACAGCGGTGCGGATACACAGAAGATAATGCTCTATGTCGTCTATGCCCTTCTGCCTTCCTGTGCATGGGGTGTGTTCGCATTTGGGCTAAGGGCCGCTTTGGTCCTTGCCGTCGCCTTGGGGACCGCAGTACTCACGGAGTACCTTCTGAACCTTGCGTCCAAGGAGAGTACGTTGTGGGACTGCTCTGCGATAGTGACAGGGCTTTTGGTTGGCATGAACATGCCGCCGGCGATTCCACTGTACATACCGGCAATAGCATCGGCCTTCGCCATAGCCGTCGTCAAATGGACCTTTGGAGGACTTGGTGCGAACTGGGCCAATCCAGCGATGGCAGGTCGTGTGTTCGTGTTCTTCTCGTTCACGTCCCAGATGAGCACGTTCTCCCTGCCAAGGACGATCAATGCGGTCGAGGTGGCAAGCCAGGCATCGCCTCTGTCGCTAGTCAAGACGGTTGCATCGTCAGGTCAGAGCGTGGGGCTTTCGTCAATCCAGATACTTGCACAGCAGGGTGTAGCTACGTCCTCGTTTGCCGACAAGGTCCAGGCTGCAACCGGCATAAGCGCATACAATGTGGATGCGTTCATTGGAAACATCCCGGGGTGCATAGGAGAGGTCTCCAAGCTGCTTCTCATCCTTGGTGGCATATATCTTCTTATAAAGAAAGTCATTACATGGCATATCCCTGTATCGTTCATAGGGTCGTTCGCCGTCCTTACATGGGTGTTCGGCGGCATTCCCCTTGGTCTTGGGTTCTTCCACGGAGAGGTACTTGCCTCCATTCTGAGGGGCGGTCTCATCCTTGGTGCGTTCTTCATGGCCACCGATATGGTGACGTCCCCTGTGACGCACAAGGGCATGGTCGTCTTTGGCTGTGGCTGTGGGGCCTTCACGTTCCTGTTCAGGACCTTTGGCTCCTTGCCTGAGGCTACGAGCGTTGCCATACTCCTTATGAACATCGTGACGCCTACGATCGACAGGTACATGAAGCCTAGGCTCTTCGGAGAGGTCAAGAAGGGAGGTGCGCAAGGATGAAAGGATACATAAGGACAGCGGTCGTTCTTGCCTGCATCTGTGCAGTTGCGGCTGTGCTTCTTGCAGTCGTCAACTCCGTAACGACCCCATACATAGAGGCCTATGAAGAGGAAAAGGTGACCAAGGCGCTTGAAGAGGTCTCCAACGGTCTTTCGATAGGTGAGAAGGCCTTGGTGGAAGAGGGCTGCATAGATTACATGCACCCACTGTATGAAAACGGAAATCCCGCCGGCTATATCCTCGGCCTTACGACAAGGGGCTATGGCGGTGACATAACGCTGCTTGCCGGCTACGATGCAGACGGAGCTGTGACGGCCGTCACGATAGTAAGCGACAGCGAGACGCCGGGAGTTGGAAAGAAGGCCCACAACGAAGGGTATATGGACAAGTTCATTGGAAAGGGCGGATCCGGCGAGGCTGTGCCTACATCCAAGAGCATGCTTTCAGAGACCGATTCCGCAGCCGTCAGCGGTGCTACGATGACGTTCTCCGGAATTTCGTCCGCACTCAAGGAGGGCTCGGACTACATCCGTGCAATGAAGGAGGCTTCAAGATGAGCGGACATATCAAGGAACTCACCAAAGGATTGTTCAAGGAGAACCCAACCTTCATCATCATGCTTGGCATGTGCCCAACCCTTGCCGTCACCACACAGCTTGTGAATGCATTGGGAATGGGGGCCGGCGTTCTCTTCGTGCTTCTTTTCAGCAACATATTCATCTCCCTTTTGAAGAACATAATTCCAAACAGCGTAAGGATTCCGTGCTACGTCGTGGTCATTGCGTCGTTCGTGACCGTGGTTGAGATGGTGTTCCATGCATTCCTTCCAAGCGTCTATGAAGCGTTGGGTGTGTACCTTCCCCTCATAGTCGTCAACTGCATAATCCTTGGAAGGGCCGAGGCCTTCGCCAGCAAGAATTCAGTGCTTGACTCGGCATTGGACGCAATAGGAATGGGTCTTGGCTTTACGATGTCCCTTTCCCTCATCTCCGTGATAAGGGAGGTCCTTGGAGCCGGAACCATAACGTTCATACCAATAGGAAGCTGGGACGGGGTGATACACATTCCGTTCATGGAAAGCTCTCCTGTGAGGGTCATGACCCTTGCAGCCGGAGCGTTGCTTCTCATGGGCTACCTCAAGGCGTTCTTCCAGTGGGTGACGGAGCGCAACGCAGCGAAGGCAAAGGCTTTGGAGAATCCTGTTCAGGAAGCCAAGACAGAGGAGGTGACCGAATGAGCTACATTGGAATAATCGTAACTTATGTATTCATAAGCAACTTCATACTCGTTCAGTTCATGGGCCTGTGTCCATTCATTGGAGTTTCCAAGAACAGCGAAAGCGCCATTGGAATGGGTCTTGCCGTAACGTTCGTAACCGGTGTCGCATCCGTCGTGTGCTGGTGCGTCTACGAGGGGCTTCTTGTTCCACTAAGCCTCCAGTATCTCAAGACCATAGCGTTCATACTCGTCATAGCCGCGCTCGTCCAGCTTGTTGAGATGGTCCTCAAGAAGATGAGCCCTGCGCTGTACAAGGCCCTTGGAATATTCCTTCCACTCATAACGACGAACTGTGCGGTCCTTGGAATAGCACTCATAAACGTTGACGAGTCGTTCAACCTGCTTGAGTCCTTCACAGCAGGCGTCTCGGCAGGACTTGGCTTTACGATGGCTATAGTCCTTATGAGCAACATAAGGGAGCGCCTTGAGCTCAAGCCTGTAAGACGGCTCTTCAAAGGCGTACCGATAGCGTTCATATCGGCAGGTCTCATGGCCCTTGCTTTCATGGCGTTCGACAAGACCCTTCTATACAACCTTGGTCTTGTGTGATAGGTGGATTTTATGACAGCGATACTTAATGCTTTTTTGATAATAGCCGGTCTTGGCGCCATCCTTGGGCTTGGACTTGCAATAGCGGAGCGCAAGCTCACCTCGCCAAAGGACAGCAAGCTTGAGGAGCTTGAAGGCATGATGCCCGGCGCGAACTGCGGAGGATGCGGTTTTGCAGGATGCTCGGCCTATGCCGATGCCGTTTACCAAGGCAAGGTCCTTCCCGGCCTTTGCGCACCTGGTGGAGAAGAGCTTGCAAGGCGCATGGCCCAGGCCCTTGGCGTTGAAGTGAAGATGGCCCAGAAGAAGGTGGCGTACATATTCTGCAGCGGAGACTGCGAGAATACCACGAAGGAGTTCGACTACAAGGGGATTCAGGACTGCAACGCCGCTTCCATCCTCTTCAAAGGCGACAACGGGTGCAAGTCCGGGTGCCTCCATCTTGGTTCCTGCATGTCCGTATGCACCACAGGTTCAATAAAGAGAAGGGAGAACGGAACCCTTGAAGTTGACGCCTCATTGTGCCAAGGCTGTGGAAGCTGCACCAAGGTGTGCCCAAACGGAGTCATCAAGCTCATCCCCGCAGACAGCCAGTACGTTGTGGCCTGCAACAGCCATGAAAAGGGCGCAAATGTCAGAAAGGTGTGCAAAGTAGGGTGCATTGGATGCAGAATATGCGAAACAAAGTTCCCTGAAGCCGGTTTCACTGTTGACCAGAACCTTGCAACGTTGGATTATGATAAGGCATCCTTGGAAGAGGTGTGCAAAGCGGCCCAGGCCTGTCCTAGGCACATAATCAGAAAGAGAGTGTAGCCAATACGGAACACTGAAGGAAGTGGAAGATGCAGTACATCCTTGGAGCATACAGCCAACTGCCGTTTGGGTCGTCCCCAGAGGAATACGAGGCTTTGCTGTCATCGCAGCTCAAGCCTTTGCTTACGACTGTATACCAGAATCCAGGATACAAGCTGCTGTTCCATCTGAGCGCCAGCGAGTATGAGTACTACGAGGCCAACCATCCGGAGATAAACATGCTCATCTGCGACCTTTGCCGCAAAGGCCAGATGGAGATTCTGTCGTCCGGATACTACGATGTCGTGCTTTCCTTGCTTCCCGCCCACGAGAGATCGGCCCATGTAGAGAAGACCACTACCTATATCAGAAAGAGGTTCACGAAGAAGCCAAAGGGTCTTTGGTGCTACAACCAGATCTTCACACCGTCGCTCATCCCCATGATGAGCGTAAGCGGTCTGGACTACATCCTCATCTCTACGTACAACCAAATGGTCAATGGACAGCTCATGAACAAGCCGTTCTACATGGATGAGATGGGAAAGACCTCTCTTGTGATACCGTTCGACGACAGGTTCTCAAGGGAGACCTGGGATTTCTCAAGGGGCGCTTCGTCCTTGGACAAGTATTTGGCTGACATGGAGAAGCTCGCCCTTGGAGTCTCTGGTCTCATCAATACGATAATGATAGACCTTGACCAGCTTGTATCTCAGGAAGGTTCCAACGCCGTATTCCCTCTGCTGTATTCGAAGCTTGGTTCAAACAGCACCCTCCCATCCGTCTTCCTCTCTCAGAACGAGGTCAAGCGTTCGTTCTACCTGCCTGCAGGCGTCTATGGCAGGGACATCTCCATAGGCAAGGCCCTTTCAATAAACCAGTACATACTGGAGAACCCCGTCCTTTCCAGAAACCTTGGAATACTCAACCTGTTGAGGGAGGCCATGAGGGAGTGCAAGAAGAACACCGACGAAAGGAAGAACATGGAGAAGCTCTTCCTTAAGGCCAGTGCCTGCGGCCTCTACATCCCTGAGCAGGGAATGAGCCCTGCCATAAGGAGGGTCTCGAACCGCTGCCTGTGCGAGATAGAATCCATACTTGCAAAGACCCAAGGGTCTATGATCCCTCAGATGGCGTATCTTGATTCCGCAAAGCACGGTGAGTACATAGTGGCTGGAAAGTCCAATATGTGCTACCTGAATACGAAGGGTGCCGTCATAAGCAGGCTTAACATGTCGTCCGTTTCATACGACATAGCCATGCATACAGGCGAGGGGCTTTTTGCAGACAGCTTCATCGACTGCAGTACAGGCAAGGAGACAAAGCTTTCGTCCAAGATATACGAAGTGACTCCTTTGGACAAAAGAAGGGTCGATTTCTTTGCAAAAGGTCCAGCCCTGGAGCTTAGGAAGATACCAGTCAACATCACAAAGCGCTTCAAGTTCAGGCAGTCCACCATAATGGTGGAGGTCGAGATCGAGAACCTTGACAACTCAAGGCTCGACGGCTTCGAGTACTGCTGTACCTTGGACCTTGCCTTGCCAAAGGCCTATGAGGTGAAGGATGGAGAAGGCGCAGTCATAGGCGGGAGCCCTGTTGAGACGAACATGCTGTCCATTGCGGATAGAACCGCACCTTTCTCGATATCAATTGCACTGAGCGATTCCTCTCTTGTATCCAGTGAGAATTACGAACAAAATGTCAGGACCTGTCTTGGAGACAAGTCCGTTTACGAGTATACTCAACTAAAGATTCGAAGAAGGCTTTCTTTGGAGCCTCTTCAGGACACCCGTTTGACGATTGGTCTACGAATGGAAAAAAGAAAGGAGAAGAACAACAATGACACTTCAGAACAGAGCTCTACTTGAACAGCTGAACGAAGACTCCCAAGCAATCTGGAGGGGACTTTGACCCGGAAGGGTTGAAATCTAAACTCGCTGAACTTGAAAAGCAGACACTCGAACCCGATTTCTGGGGCGACAAGCAAAAAGCCGATTCTGTCTTTTCCCAAATAAACGCAATAAAGGACACTGTAAATCCTTTTGAAAAACTGCTGTCCGACATAGCCGAGGTCTACGACCTCATAGAACTATATGAGGAAGAGGACGACGGCAACGAGGAGTACGCCGCGGAAGTGGATGCAAAGATCCTCGAAATAGAGGCGGAGTACAAGCCTCTCAAACTCAAGACCCTCCTCAACGGAAAGTACGACAAAGGCGACATGTTCCTGACAATCCATGCCGGAGCGGGAGGAACGGAGGCCTGCGATTGGACCTCCATGCTCATGAGGATGTATCTCAGATGGTGCGAAAGGCACAAGTTCAAGACCGAGATCCTCGACACTCTGGAGGACGAAGGCGGCTACAAGAGCGTAACCATACAGGTGACAGGCCCGTATGCCTTTGGATACCTCAAGGGGGAGGCCGGAGTACACAGACTTGTCAGAATATCCCCATTCGACTCCAATGCAAGACGTCACACGTCGTTCTCGTCCGTGTATGCATCGCCTGTCGTGGACGACAACATAGACATTGAGATAAAGCCAGAGGACATAAGGATAGACACCTATAGGGCCGGCGGCGCAGGTGGACAGCACGTCAACAAGACCGATTCCGCTGTTCGTATAACGCACTATCCAACTGGAATCGTCGTACAGTGCCAGAACGAGCGCTCCCAGATAATGAACAAGGACAAGTGTTTCAAAATGCTCAAGAGCCGTCTGTACGACTACTACAGCGAGAAGCTTGCAGAGGAGCACAAGGCCGAGGCCATTGAGAAGAAGGACATATCCTGGGGCTCTCAGATACGCAGCTATGTGTTCCAGCCGTACACAATGGTCAAGGATGCAAGGACCGGTGAGCAGACCGGAAACATCCAGGCGGTCATGGACGGAGACATAGACAACTTCATAGAAGCCTTCCTGAGGTGGAATCAGGAGAAATAGGTGAAGAGGTCCTTTGCGCTTTTTGTAGTCCTTGTCTTGTCTCTGTGCGCACTTGCACAGGTTTGGGCAAAGGACTACAGCGTCCTGGTCATCCCCCAGAACACTGCATTGTCGTCTTATATGGAGGCGTTCTTCAAGTCCGTTCCGTATGATGACGCAGTGGTGCGTGATTGGGCCAACGATGATAGGATCTCGCAGCTCAAGACTCTTGGAGAGGCTTTGGACAAGGCATACTCAAGCGAAGACGGGAATGCCGTTGCGAAGGCTCGTGCATCGTATGACGAGGCTGTTGCAAGTGAACCTTCCAATGCAGTCTCTGAGGCGGATGGCGATGTTCATGAAGGCTTCCTTGTCAGGTATGTTGGCGTTCCAAGTTCGTTGGGCAAGGACTTTGATATTGCAAGGGTCGTTTCTCAAAAGGACACCCTTTCGCTTCAGCTTGTGTGCAGCCTATCCGGTGCGGATATGCTCGTGGTTCCTGTGCTGGATAGCATTGGAGGGTTTGGGCATACTGCAATCTACGTCTATAGAAAGGCATATGACTCGCTTGAGCTGTGCTTCGAAAGCATATCCCAGCAGTCCAACGACCTTCCAGTCAGAGCCGTCCTTTCTTTGTCCAGGTTCTTCATGCCGTACCCAGTGTCTTTGGTGGGTTTCAATGGAATCCCCCAAGGTTCACAGGTGTCTGTAGACGACAATCCAGTCTCCATGGTGGATGGGTACATGCTTGTAGCATCAGGGGAGCATACGTTCGAGATATCCAAGCAGGGGTATGGCGTGCGGCGTTTCAAGGCTGTGATTCCTGAAAACGAAGTCTGCACCATAGAGACCAGCCTGAATGCCCCCGAATACAGCCAGGTGAACGTGGATTCACACCCTGCATCCAACGTCTACTATGAAGGACAGCTGCTTGGAAGCACACCGCTTGTCGTCGAAGGATACACCATTCCACTTGTCCTTAGGTTTTCGGCCGATGGATATGCGAACAAGACGATAAGCCTTGCAGAGCCGGTTGGGAATCTGTTCGTGGAGTTGAAGCCACAGTGGATGGACGATACGAGCCTTTACGAGAAGGCTCGTGATGACTTCTACGGTTCGTTTGCACGAAGCCTTCTGATCTTTGGCCTCAGGATAGCTGCAGGTTCTCTTGGCGGTTCTGGAAGCCAATGGTACGAGATTGCAGGAATCGCCCTTGACGGAGCTTTGGTCCTGTCCTTGACCGACTTGGCTGCAAAGCTTATAGAATACTATAGATGTTCTGAATACATCTCACCTTGAAGGAGAATATATGTTCAAATTTGGATTGGGAGCAAAGCTCAAGGCACTCTTTGGATTCAAGAAGACACTGGATTCCCAGTTCTTCGAAGACCTTGAGGATCTTCTCATAGAGGGCGATTTTGGTGCAAAGAACGCCATGTTGATAAGCGATGAAGTCAAGGAGCGCAAGCCCCAGACGCAGGAGGAGTTCCTTGGTATCGTCAAGGAGCTCCTTGGCGACAAGGTCAGCAGTACTGAACTTGTCCCCAAGAAGGGCAAGCTCAACGTCTATCTCATACTTGGAGTCAACGGAGTTGGAAAGACGACCTCCATTGCAAAGATGGCTTCGTACTATGGAAAGGAGGGCTATAAGGTCGTGATGGCGGCGGCCGATACGTTCAGGGCTGCGGCTATAGACCAGCTTGACCTTCACGCCCAAAGGACGGGGACAAGAATTGTAAGGCAGGAGAACGGAAGCGACCCTGGTGCCGTCGTCTATGATGCAATATCCAGCGCTTTGGCCAAAGGCGACGACCTTATCCTGTGCGATACCGCTGGAAGGATGCACAACAAGGAGAACCTCGTAAAGGAGCTCCAGAAGATAGACAAGATAATCAGGAACCGCATAGAGCCCGATTGCTACAAGAAGATCCTCGTCGTGGATGCCACTACGGGGCAGAACTCCATAAGCCAGGCCCAGATATTCAACGATGCGGTTGGTCTTGACGCCCTCATCCTCACCAAGTACGACTCCGCATCCAAGGCAGGTGCATTGGTCCAGATAGGCATTCCAATCGCATTCGTGGGAACCGGAGAGCACTACGAGGACATCCATGTGTTCGACAAGGACGAATTCCTCACAGGCCTTGCAGGTCTGGACAAGTAGATAGATGAGACGTTCCTCGTACCTTGCATTTGCATTCGCAACGGTATTCCTCTTTGCTTCGCATTTTCCAGTCTCTGCAGCAGACTCAAGGGATGTCGTGGTCAAGGAATACCCTGGCGAGACCATTACCTTTGAGTATGAGGATGGATATCTCGTCAAGGAGACAAGCTCAAGGAACGGAGAGGAGACTACGACAACCTATCAGTACATAGACGGTAGGCTTGTCATGTGCACTACTGTGGATTCTTCGTCTGGAGAGTCCCATACCGTGTTCTTCCTAAGAAGTCCTTATGGAAACGAGCTTATTGCGGTCAAGAGGGATGGTGTTCTTACCTATACCGAGGATTCCTTTGTAGTCCAGGATGGGCGAATGATAGACACTTCCTCCTTGGCGCAGCTGCTTTCCAAAAACTATGATACCAACGAGGATGGGAACATCGTAATCGTCGATGGGGATGTCACATACGAGTATTCAAGGGAAGGGATTCTTCTCAAGGAGATCGGTCTTGGTTCGACAGTGGAGTACTTGTATGAAGAGGATGTCTTGGTTGGGGTTAGGACGACCTTGGAAGATGGGAGCTATTCCCTTGGTGTGTATGAAGATGGCGTGCTTTCCTCATTGGATGAGTTCGATGCCGGTGGGACGATCTCTTCAAGGACCGTCTATGGAAAGGACGGAGCTGGAATGGTCAGGACGTTGTTCGATTCTGGAAGACCGGTTGCCGATGTCCATTACAGGGAAGACAACAGAAGGGTCGATAGGATAGAATACCTTTGAGGGTTCGAGGTTTTTGATGTTCGTTTTGAGGACGGCTTTGAGATATGCATTCTCCAAGGGCAAGGGGCAAAGGACCTCAAGTGTTGTCATTGTTCTTGGCATTGCCTTGGGTCTTGCCGCGCTTCTAGTCATTTCGTCCGTGATGAACGGCCTTCAGACTGCGCAGCTGGATCAGCTTAGGGCTTTGGAGTCGTTCGATGTCTCCGTTGAGCCTGTTTTGGATGAAGCCGATGGATTGGCCCTTGGATTGGATGACATCTCTGAAATCCCAGGTGTCGATTTTGCGTTCGAATACATAGAGACGTATGCCCTTGTCGTTGACAAGACGAGCGGAAAGAGCACGAGCACAAGGGTCAGGGCTTACAGCAACGACGCCTACTACAACGAAAGAATGTCCCAAAGCCTTCATTTCATTGCAGGAGAGCCTGTTGGAATGGAAGGGGTCGCCGTTTCGTACACCATGATGAACGCCCTTTCCCTGCATAGTGGAGACGATGTGGAGGTGACGTTCCTAAAGCCGGGAAGGACTGCAACGGTCGTTCCTTATTCCACGAAGATGCCTATAAGTGCGCTTTTTGGTTCATCTATGACGGAGTTCAGCTCAAGTACGATCTTTGTGGACTATCAGTGGCTTCTTTCGTTGATGGGTGAGTCATCGGTCAGGATTGGCACATACACGCAGGTTCCCGAACTCGTAGCTTCGCATATAGCGGAGCTTTCCCCTGGCTCCAAGGCTACCACTTGGAAGGAGTACAACAGGGCCTTGTATTCCGCTCTCATGCTGGAGAAGACCCTCATGTACATATTCCTTGCGTTCATGTTCCTGATAATATGCGTGAACCTCAAGAACAGCACGAGAAGGCTTTTGAGAAACAGACAGCATGAAGGTGCCATGCTTAGAGCTCTAGGGTGTACCAGAGCTACCGTCAATTCCATATTCGTGCTGCAGGGAGTTCTTGTGTGTCTCATAGGGGAGGTCCTTGGAGTCTTCCTTGGAGTCCTTGCAGTGGACAACCTACAAGTTCTCTTGGATTTTGCAGACACCGTGGCGAGGTTCTTCACCGGTAGCGCGACCGTCCTTGGACTCCTGCAGTTCCAGACAAATACATCTCCTTTGGAGATAACGCTTTCATGCGGATTCGTATTCATCCTTGCTGTGGTCTTCACCTATATGGGATGCAGAAGGACGTACAGGCATGAAATCATGGAGGTGATACTCAATGAATCATACTGATGACATGATCGATAGGCCAATCCAGCTTCTTGGTATAACCAAGCGTTTCAAGGCCGCTCAGGAAGGAGAGGGAGAGATAACCATTCTTGAAGGTGTTGACCTTTGCATCGAGCGTGGTCAGTCAACGGCCATAATTGGAAAGAGTGGAAGCGGCAAGAGTACGCTCCTTCATATTGCAGGTGGATTGGACAGTCCAACGTCAGGAAAGGTGATCTGCAATGGAGTTGATTTTGCAACCCTTGATGACAAAAGGAAATCCTCTCTTAGGAACCTCCATATTGGCTTCATTTTCCAAGCCAACCTTCTTCTTGAGGATTTCACAGCCTTGGAGAACGTGATGGCTCCTGCCATGATAGCAGGAAAGAGCCCAAGGGATTGCAGACCTAGGGCCCTATCCCTTTTGGAACGGCTTGGCCTTGGAGACAGGGTCCATCATCTTCCAAGCCAGCTTTCAGGAGGAGAGAAGCAGCGCATCGCGATATGCAGGGCCCTTATGAACGAGCCCGATGTCATAATGGCGGACGAGCCTACCGGCGCCTTGGATGAAGAGAATGCACAGGATGTGGAACGCCTTCTTCTGGACCTTGCCAAAGAGGAGGGCAGGAGCCTTCTTCTTGTGACTCACAACAACGACTTCGCATATAGATGCGACAACGTCTATCTTCTCAGGAACCATGCCCTTAACCTTGAAAAAGGTCTTGGCTTGGATGTATGAACGGGAGTACGTCGTGAATCCGTTTGTCAAGTTCTGGAGTGCAAAGAGAATATTCAAGAAAGGCAGACTCCTTGGATGTCTCATCCTCATAGCCCTTGTCATGGCCCCTCTTGTATGCGCCCTCATCTTCTCTGAGAGCATGATCGCCGGAATAACCAACAAGTACATATACCTCTCAGACGGACATATACAGATCCAAGGTGTCTCAAACGATGGCTTGGTCTGGGACGATTCGATGGTTCTTCATGCCGATTCCGTTGTATCCGGCTATGCTTTGGTCTATTCTTCAAGTTCTACATCATCTTTGCTCGTGAAGGGCGTATCAGAGGACTACTTCAACGAAAGCCGTCTTTCGCAGGTGTCATTCGAGACCATGGAGCTTGAGCCTTCCAACCTGAAGGGCATGGCACTAAGCCGTGCCACGGCTTCCAAGCTTGGCGTCTCCATAGGGGACAGGGTTGCACTCATGATCGTCCCTGACGAAGCCTCCAGATCTCCAAGGCCTGTCCTTGTTAGGGTTGAGTCCATATTCCATAGTGGCTATGACCAGCTTGATTCGATGATCTCCTTTGTGGACAAGGCATACGCACAGACGCTTTTCACTTCGACTTCTTCGTCGAGCATTGAAGTCATCGTAGAGGACGACTACATCGAGCGCCTTGACGATGTGATAGCCAGCCTTCTTGCAGAGAACGAAGGGCTTTCCTTGAGGGAGGTCACGACTTGGGACGAACACAATGTATCGGTATACAACAACTTCGTCACAAGCAAGCAGATGATCCTCATAATCCTTTTGATCGTGATAGTGGTCGCCGCCTTCTATACATCGTCCGTAGCCCAGCAGATGATACAGGACGACATGAAGCCTATCTCAATTGCAAAGCTCATTGGAATGTCCGACTCACAGGTACGGCTGTCTGCTTTCATAAGCGTGAGCTCTGTGACGATCGCAGGCATAGTGCTTGGTATAGGCTTGGGCATTGGAATTGGGTATGGGCTTGGACCTGTCCTAAGCGCACTGTCTAACAAAGGGCTTCAAAGCCTTTCGTTCTATCTTTTGGATTTCGTCGTGGACATTCCGTGGAGGTCCGTGCTTCTCATATCCGTATGTCTTATGGTCCTTTCTGCGGCATCGGTCTGGATTGCATTGGGAAAGACGCGCCGCATAACGCCTATGCGCCTTTTCACCTCTTTGTAAAACTGATAGTATTGAGGCCATGAGTTTGGAAGTTTTCGTACTTGGTACAAGCGGAATGCAGCCCCTTCCGGGGAGGTTCCTTACATCTGCAATGGTCAGAAGAAACGGAGAGCTTATGCTCTTCGACTGTGGAGAGGGCACTCAGGTGTCCCTTAAGATGCTGAATCTCCATTGGAAGCGCATCAACCGCATATTCATAAGCCATATGCATGCCGACCATGTAACCGGACTTCCAGGTCTTCTCATGCTGTCGTCCCAGGTCGATAGGACCGAGCCTCTCTATATCTATGGTCCAGACATGTTGAAGGAATACATCGATGCGAACAGGCGAATCCTCGATATGTACATAAACTATGAGATACGATTCGTTCCTGTAAAGCCGGGTCTGATAATAGACGACGAGGACTTCACTGTCGAAGCCGTCCCTCTGCTTCATACAAAGCCGTGCTTTGGCTATGTTCTTACAGAGAAGGACAGGGCAGGGGAGTTCAGCGTAGACAATGCAAAGGCCCTTGGAGTTCCGTGCGGCCCAATGTGGGGGCAGCTCCAAAGAGGGATGTCCGTGGAACTTGACGATGGCAGAATCGTTGAGCCGTCGCAGGTCCTTGGCAGTCCTAGAAGGGGCGTGAAGTTCGCCTATGTCACCGATACGATGTACTTGGGATACATCGCCGACCATGTGAAGAATGCAGACCTTCTTCTATGCGAGGGTATGTTCACTAGGGATCTGGCTCAGGATGCATACGAGAAGAAGCATATGACTAGCTCTCAGGCCGCAACCATTGCCTTGAATGCGGGTGTAAAAAAACTGGGGCTGATCCATTACAGCCCCAGATACACCGATAAGGAATTGAATCTTCTCAAGGACGAAGCCCGTGAGATCTTCGAGAACACGGTTCTTTGCAGAGACCGCTATTCCTTTGAACTCAACAACCCTGACTGATTCTCCTTTCAGGGTTGTTATCTTGGTTCTTCTTCAGTTTTATTCCACGATTCCGTTTGCAAGCTCATCGAAGTCCATGTCGCTTCCTGCCGTGTAGGTGTTGGACTTATATGTAGCTTCAAGCTTGTCAAGCTCGGCCTTGGCTTCCTCTTCGTCTGCAAAAGGTATGATTGCAAGTGTTTTGCCTTCAACGTCAACGAAGTCTCCTATCTCTCCAAGTGCAAGGGCTACCTGTGAAAGCGAGAGGTCTACGAGTGCAATTGTAAGGTCATAGCCAAACTCCTTTGCGCTGTCGTACTCAGCCATGGCCTTCTGCTTTGCATCGCTTCCTTCGTAGCTTCTGTAGAGCATGTTTCCAGAGTCGTCGTTCGAAACCACTACAGGCTGCACCGGTTCGATAGGTGTTGCTGGAGCTGCAGGTTCAGGTATCGTTTCCACCGTTTCTTCGACAGCCTCTTCAGCTTCTTCCGGCTGGGATTGCTCTGCAGGTGCGGCAGGTTGTGGCGCAACGACAAGGCTTCCATGGAGGAGGTTCTCGGACATCTGGGAGATCGTCTGAGTAAGCTTTTCAAGCTGTGCCTCTATTCTGTCGAGTCCCTCGTAGATTGGATCCTCCTCTTCCTCTCCATCGTAGTACTCTTCGTCATCTTCGTCTTCGTCGTTGTCTTCCGTTCCGTACACCACAGCTGCAGCGAAGTCGTCTATCTTGTCTGACAGTGCCTTGATTGCATCGATGAGAGGTTTGTTGAAGTCTTCCTTTGGCTGTTCTTCGACTTTCTCTTCTTCAGCCTCCGTTTCTGCTTCTGCTGTCTCAGGTTCTGAAGTTTCCTCGACTTCCTCAGCATCCTCGGTTTCATCTGCCTCCGCAGGTGTTTCCTCGGATGTCTCCTCTGTTTCTTCTGGAGTCGTTTCACCAGCTGCATCCTCTGCCGTAGCTTCTACGTTCTCGGAAGCATTCTCTTCGTCGTTGGAATAGGTTTCGAATACGGATACGAACGGCTCATCTTCCTGATCGCCTGGCTCTGATGGCTCGTTGTCCGTTGCAGGCTCAGAGACATCGGCCTTGGATGTTGGGTCGTCCTTTGGCTCGTCGAAGAGCGATGCATCGTAGGAGTTCGGAGGAAGCTTGTCGTCTTCGTCCTCTTCATCGCTTCCGCTTGCAAGCACCGATGCTATGGCTATGAGCGTGATTCCCAAAATGAGAGGGAACACTTTGACGGCGACCTGATATATCTTGTTCTGATTCAGCTGATAGGCCGGTGCAATGTACTTGAGTGTGGCATACGAAAGAGCCGCCAGTATTACAAGTGTGACGATGACCGTTGCAACTACAGTCCTAAAACCTTTCTTCTTGCTCATTGAGGACCTCCCAATAGGCCTTGCGTTTCTTTGTTTGCACAGGGAAACGGAAAAAGCTTTCTTTTGCAATTTCCCCGATTAATCGCTATTATATTCGAAAGGATGTGAGATGGCAAGGAAATACGTGGTCCTATTTATAGTGATAACCCTATGTTTGTTCAGTTTAATGTCCGCATTCATGGGGGAGCGAGGTTTTTTTGCCAATAAAGAGCTCGAGAGGCAATTGAAGGCCAATGAATACCGTCTTGACAGGGACAGGGTTGAATTGGAGAATCTAAAAATCCAGGAAGAGGAGCTTTCTACGGAGGACGGCATACGTTTCGCCGCCATGAACCTTGGCTACAAGGTGGAGGGCGACGATGTCTACAGGTTCGAAATCCAGGATGACGTTCCTTCCCAGGGGGAAACGCTTGGACAGGCGGTTTCGTCCAATGCTTCAAAAGCGTTCGTTCCTTGGAGCTCAGCTGCATGCCTAGGGCTTGCGTCCGGTGCTTCCATCGTGATAACGCTTCTTGTCTGGATAATTGGAAGGAAAGGGAAAAACAGCGATGATTCTGAACAAGACGAATCCGGAAACTTTGGAAACAATTTCAACTTTGATTAGAGATGGAGGAGTCGTCGTCCTTCCTTGCGATACGATCTATGGGTTGTGCGCGGCATATCGTATTGGTGACAAGGCACTCATGGATCTGAAGGGCAGACCTGAGAACAAGCCGTTCCTTATTCTTGCCACAATCGAACAGGCAAAGGATCTGTGCGTTTCCATCCCTTTTGATGTTCTGTCTTCCTGGCCTGCACCTCTTACTGTGATCCTCGATACCAAGGATGGAAGGAAGACAGCCATAAGGGTTCCTGCTGATCCATTCCTTCAAAAGCTCTTGAACCTGACAGGAATGCCAATCTATTCCACCAGCGTGAACATGGCAGGGGAGCCGTCCCTTTTGAACTTCACCGATATCTGTCGCCGTTTCGAGGCTTTGGTCGATGGTCTTGTCCGTGACAAGGAAGTGCAGGGCACTGTTCCATCCACCCTAATTGATGCCACTATAAGGCCTTATGTCGTTGTGAGACAGGGCGCATTCGATGCAGATTCGTTGGTCGAAGGGTCTCTCAGGTACTATCAGGAACACTCAGGTACGCTCTAGAGCGCTCTACCTTTGTCATGATTCAACGGTCTTCAAGCGCCCTGACAGCCCTAAGAGTCTCAACAGCCCCATAGGCCCTAAGCGCCCCAATGGCCCGGTCAGCCCCATAGAATGGCTTTGCAGTCGTCAGCCGTTGATATTCAAATCAGGTCGTAGCTTTGCGGTCTCTCCCAAGTAGACGTGTGAGACCTTGAACGAAGAGGGTCTTTCCACGAACATCATCATTCTTATGACATGCGGCATTGAGCCTTTTATGTCCGCTTCCTGGACGCAGAAGAGGGGCACTTCCCTGCATTTTCCAGTGCGGCGCAGAGCGGTTGCACTGTTCAGTGAGCGTAGGTCCTTCGTATGGGAGATGATGAGGCTTACTATGTCCTCTTCATCCAAGCCGTTGCATGACAGCATCTTGGAAAAGAGCTCGTTTGCAGCAATGGAGATGGCCTCAGGAGCATCGGTCTTGACGGAGTTTGCGCCGCGTATGGCCTTCATATGCGTACCTCAAGTCCCGTCGTCGTGATGGTTGAGAACGTGTAGACTGCGACCATGAGTGCTAGGCAGATGGCTCCGCGTAGCAGCGACCACAAGGCAAGTCCTACGCGTGGGTGGCCGTCCAGAATCCAGAATATGACCGCAACGATGAATAGGGCAGCAGATGCGGCAATCACTGAGCAGGTGAGGATTCCGCAGGCCATTACGATGAAGTGCACGAAGGCGGCGTCAAGGCTGAACCAGAGGGATGCAGCGTAAAGTGCGCAGAGCAGTAGGCATACCATGAACGTGTAGTTCGTTATCATATTGGTGATGTCGAAGACCCTTCTGCGTTGCAACATGATTTCATGATAACAAATCGGACACAAAAAAGGAACAATGTTGTTGCGATTCCCCGTTTTAAGACGTAGAATGAACCCTAGTGCGTATCCAAGCACCTAAAACAAAACAAAGAACAAGAGGACGAAAAATGAGCGACATCAATAGCAGACTCAAGCCAATGGGCCTTATGGCGGCTGATATCATGGTTCCAAAGAAGGGAACGGACCTTTCCAAGTGGGCGGTCGTGGCATGCGACCAGTATACATCTGAAAAGAACTACTGGGAGGATGTCTCCAATCTGGTGGGGGATGCACCTTCCACGCTGCGCCTTATCTTCCCCGAGTGCTATCTTGAGGACGGCGATTCCAAGGAGAGGATCGAGAACATAAACAAGACGATGAAGTCCTATGTGGACGCGGATCTTTTCGATACATACGGAAGGACTTTCTTCCTTGTAAAGCGTACATGCTCAGGTGTCTCCAGATGGGGCCTCATGGTCGCCCTCGACCTTGACCGCTACAGTTGGGAGAAGGATTCCAAGAGCCTCATAAGGGCTACGGAGGGTACAATCCTTTCCAGAATCCCGCCAAGAAAGGAGATAAGAAAGGACGCTCCTCTTGAGATCCCCCACATCATGGTTCTCATAAGCGATGAGAAGAGGTCCGTCATAGAGCCTCTTGCTGCAAAGACGAACACTCTCAAGGAAGTGTACGATTTCGATCTCATGATGAACGGCGGACACCTCCAGGCTTGGGCTGTAGACGCTGACAAGGACATGGAGGCCGTTGCAGATGCGTTCGAGGCCCTTACGAACGGTTTGGACAAGTCGAATCCTCTTCTCTTTGCAATGGGCGACGGAAACCATAGCTTTGCAACCGCAAAGAGCTGCTGGAAGGACATAAAGGCGAACCTTACGGAAGAGGAGAGGGTGAACCACCCTGCAAGGTTCTGTCTTGTGGAGCTTGAGAACATATTCGACCCAGGTCTTGTATTCGAGCCAATCCACAGGGTGCTCTTCAATGTCCCTGAGGATGTGTTCATGGAAGAGCTTTCCAAGAACGCTGCAAAGGTCAACGTCGAGAAGGTTGGTTGCCGCAACTGCATTGCAAAGAAGATAGAGAACCAGGATGTCCAGAGCTTTGGCTACTGCACCAAGGACAAGCATGTGGTCGTGACGCTTGAGAATCCATCTGCGAACATTGCAGCGGGAACCCTTCAGAAGGTCATCGACGCCCTCATTGCAAAGGGCTACAGCGTTGACTACATCCATGGTGCTGATGTCACCGACAAGCTTGGAAGCGAGGATGGAAACATTGGACTGTTCCTTCCTGCAATAGACAAAGGAACCTTCTTCGAGACCATAATCAAGGACGGTGCCCTTCCAAGGAAGACCTTCAGCATGGGTGAGGCCAATGAGAAACGCTTCTACATGGAAGCAAGGAAGATAAAGTAGTTTTGGGAGCAACTTTGAATCTATAAATATTAAAGTGGACGCGATGGACAACAGACTTGAAAAAAGATACGACCTGAAGACGGCCGTCTCCATGGTCATAGGAATCGTGATTGGCTCAGGGGTCTTCTTCAAGGCTGTGAAGGTCCTGAGCCTCACGGGCGGCAGCATGGGGCATAGCCTCCTTGTCATTGGTGCCGTTGGACTCATATGTGTGGTATGCTCATGTGTATTTGCAGAGATGGGCACGAAATACGTAAAGTGCAACGGTGTTGTGGACTATGCCGAGGCATCCCTTGGCCAGGGCTTTGCATACTGCATGGGATGGTTCATGTCAGCCATATACTACCCGGTCATAGGCTCGACGCTTGCGTACATATCCGCACGCTATACCTGCATGCTGCTTGGCCTTGAGTCCTTTGGTCAGGCAAATATGTCCATTGCAGTCCTCTATCTGGTGTTGGCCGTCGTCATAAACTCCCTTTCTCCAAGGATTGCAGGGAAGATGCAGGTTAGCATGACGGTTGCAAAGCTTGTGCCGCTTGTCGTGATGGGCGTAGTGGGTACGATCGTTGGTCTTGTCAACGGAAATGGAATACGCATATTCACGGATACCTCCGCTGTTGGAATATCACAGGGTGGAGGATTCTTCGCCGCCGTGTGCGCCTTTGCGTTCTCCTATGAAGGCTGGATCATAGCAACGACGATAAACTCGGAGCTCAAGAATCCAAAGAGGGACCTTCCCTTGGCTCTGGTAGGTGGTGCTTTGTTCTGCACAATCATCTACATGCTCTACACTTACTCCATGAGTGCCATGATGAACGCCGCCCAGATCGTCGAAGCCGGCGACTGGCTTCCAAAGATTGCATTCTCAAGGCTTTTCCATAGCAACGCAGCAGGGACCATTGTGTTCGTATTCATCATCGTCTCATGCCTTGGCACAACCAATGGTGTCATACTAGGCTGCATGAGAGGATTCTATTCGATAGCCGTAAGAGGGCAGGGGCCAAAGCCATCCTTCATTGCGGAGGTCGATAAGTCTACGGGAATGCCTTTGAAGTCCTGTCTTCTTGGACTTGCCGTATGTGCATTCTGGCTGTTCCAGTGCGGAGCCCTCTTCTTCAACGGGCCGCTTGTCATGAACACAACAGGCAATCCACTTTGGCTCATGGCCTGGGAGGCCGATGAAATAGTCATCGTCACCCAATATGCGCTCTACATTCCAATCTTCGTGCATCTGATAGTCAGAGAGAGGCAGTTCAGCCCGTTCAAGAGGTTTGTGCTTCCTACTCTTGGAATAGGAGCCTGCCTTTTCATGTGCTTCTGCTGCTGGAAGTCGTATGGAACGTATCTTACCGTCTCATACTTAGTAGTGTTTGCCATAATCATGGGCATTGGAGCTTTCTTCTACAGAAAGAATCCTGACAGAGAGCTTTTGCAATAAGAGCAGCTTCCAAAACTGTTGCACTTTGTTGTTTTTTACTGAATTTTCAAAAAAAGAGATTCAAGGGGTTTTCACTGTTGGAGTTTTCTGTTAGTCTCCACCAGAAAAGAAGAGCGGAGGTTCACCTATGAAGTGGGTTTTCTTAAATTCCCTGCGAATAAGGAAGTTCAAGACCATAGGGGTTCTTTTTCCCTTCAATCGTTTTTGTTTTGGAATCGTGTCAGCCATTTTTGGCTGACTTTTTTTTGACCTTTTGCCAAGGTATCGCCAAGGAGGATGACAATGGGCAATCAGGAAAAACAACAGGGCAATGGAAAGGCAATCAGGGACGCACGGCAGCTTGGAACTCCAAAGATGCTGGTCTTGGGGCTTCAGCACATGTTCGCGATGTTTGGTGCAACGGTGCTTGTACCAATTCTCGTAAACGGATACGGACTTCCTCTGTCCATACAGACAACGCTTTTCATGGCGGGTCTTGGAACGCTCATGTTCCACTTCATAACAAAGTGGAAGGTCCCTGCCTTCTTGGGTTCGTCGTTCGCCTTCCTTGGCGGATATGCAGCGGTCGCAGCCCTATCGGTCGGCAAGTATGCAGGTATGAGCGGTGCTGAGAAGCTCCAGTACGCAGGCGGTGGAATAGTGGTTGCCGGAATCCTCTACATGGTTCTGGCCCTCGTTATAAAGGTCGTTGGGGTCAAGAAGGTCATGAGGTTCCTTCCTCCAATCGTCACAGGGCCAATCATCATACTCATAGGTCTCAACCTTGCACCGTCTGCGGTATCCAACGCATCCACATGCTGGCCACTCGCACTTGCCGCAATGGCAATAGTGGTCGCAGCCAACATATGGGGCAAGGGGATGGTCAAGATAATCCCAATCCTTCTTGGTGTAGTAGGTTCATATGTGATAGCCGTGATAGCCAACGCTCTTGGTGCAACTACGGCATCGGGTTCTCCTTTGGTGGATTTCAGTGCACTTGCAGGTGCAAAGCTCATAGGACTGCAGCCGTTTGTAACCAACTTCAAGGGCAGCGTGTGCAAGTTCGACCTCACCACGATCCTTGTCATGGCTCCTATCTCCATAGCATCCATGATGGAGCACATAGGGGACATCTCCGCCATATCCGCAACGGTAGGCGAGAAGTTCATAGAGGATCCAGGCCTTCACAGAACCCTCATAGGCGATGGTCTTGCAACTTCATTCGCCGCTGCATTCGGTGGCCCAGCCAACACGACATATGGTGAAAATACGGGTGTTCTGGTCCTCTCAGGCGTCTATGACCCAAGAGTGATACGCCTTGCCGCCATCTATGCAATAGTGCTTTCCTTCTCACCGGCCTTCGCAGCGCTTGTGAACTCAATGCCTGCAGCAATCATAGGCGGTGTGTCCTTCATACTGTATGGAATGATATCCGCAATAGGAATCAGGAACGTGGTCGAGAACAGGGTCGACTTCACGCAGTCCAGAAACCTCATCATTGGAGCCGTCATCCTGGTGTGCGGCCTTGGCTTCACAAACGGCATCACGTTCAGCATTGGAAGCGCACACATCACGCTCACATCGCTTGCAATCGCCTCCATAGCCGGAATCCTCCTCAATGCAATCCTTCCTGGCAAGGACTATGAGTTTGGGTCCGATATCTCAGAGGGCAGGTCAGGGGACTTTGGCCGATATTGATTGAAGAAGCCATCCTAGGTTTACAATCCTAGTATGGCGCAAAAAAGTTTTCGTAGGTACTTGAAAAAGTCCACGAACTTTTGTACAGTGGCATCTGTCGCAAGACGAATGCCACCTTAGCTCAGTTGGCCAGAGCACGTGACTTGTAATCTCGGGGTCGTCAGTTCGAATCCGACAGGTGGCTAAGCACAGGGAACCTTTTTCAAGGTTCCCTTTTTTTCTTGGTCTTTTGGTCATCTGCTGCGTCGGTTCACTCAGGTCGTACATCTCAGCACTGCCCTTCGTTCCCGTCCTTGTAGCTGAGCCAAAATACCTGCGAAAAGCTTCTTGGCCTTTGCGGTGATAACTGCGTCAGTGCGAACAGCGCCGTACAGCAAAGTACTGTCGCTGTTCTTCTTCCTTGTTCTGACCGCAAATACCTGCGAAAAGCTTCTTGGTCTTTCTGCAATCTCCGTTGTCGCTTCACGTGGGTTGTATCGATTACTTGATGTTGTTGACTTCCTCAACGCTCAGGTTTGCGGCCTTGGCTATGACTTCGACAGGAACACCTTGTTCCTTGAAGCTCTTGACCATGCGGCAAGTGGCGTTGGCTTCGCCCTCGGCTCTACCAATGGAGATTCCTTCATTGATTCCTTCGGACTTTCCATCCTTGTATTTCTCAATGAGGTTGAGTTCGTACTTCATATATCCCTGCCTCCACTCTTCGTCCCCGTTTATGTCAAGGACGTACCTGT
>CAVBWZ010000013.1:0-71369 GCA_963599445.1 Bacteroidaceae bacterium | reverse complement strand
CCAATTCATGACTTCATTTGAGGATTGCCACCAACACTGTGCAGAAGTGGGGTTTCTCATAATAATGTTTAGGCATAACACGTCGTGTCAAAGTAAAGACATTACGTCCAAATCGCCCGAAAGGGTTTCCCGCTGTTGGGATTTTGAAAAGCCACCTGAGTAGGGTGGTTTTTTCATATTTCCGGAATTTCCCTCAATTCAATTGTAAACCGACTGTCTATAGAAAACAACAATTATCGATTGTAGGTGTATTGATTGTTTTTAGTTGACAATTTGGCAACTAGTTGCTTATAGTTGAAATGGAGAGTGGTTGGGGAGACTATTATGCCTATTTCCGGAAAGGAAATGGTGAAGCTCCTGAAGGCTTTTGGCTTTGAAGAAGTCAGCCAGAAGGGAAGCCATTTGAAGATGAAGAACGATAAGACTGGTAGAACCGTTATTATCCCGATACATTCAAAGGATTTGGGGAAGGGCCTTGAGCATTGCATCTTGAAACAGGCTGGATTGGAGGATTGACTTATGACTTCGAACAAGAGAGTGTATCCTGCGATATTCCACAAGGAAGGAAGAAGCTATTGGGTTGAGTTTCCGGATATTCCAAGCTGCATGACTCAGGGGCGTTCCATTGAGCAGGCCTATATGATGGCGAAAGAAGCTTTGGCATTGGCTCTCGATAATGAAAAGTGCAAGATGCCGACTCCGTTGGAGAAAGTGATTGCATCAAGCATAGAGGACCGAGTCATGTTGGTTGATGCAGGGGATGGAAGGGATGTAGTTCATTACAGAAACCCGGACATTCCAACTAAAATCGATGAGGGACTTAGAAAAAAGGGCTATACGAAGTATCAGGCGGCTCAGGTTTTAGGGGTGAACAGAGCATATATAACCAGAATAGCCAATGGAGAAAGAGTTCCTTCAGTTGATATGGCAAAGAGGATTGGCCTACTTCTTGGTTTCGACTGGAAGCTTTTCTATAGCAACGGTAGGGAGAAAAGGGCCTGAACGAAAAGCAGCCCTCGGTGGAAAGGCCAAGGGCTGCTACTGTCAAGGGTGTCAGGGGCATCGCCACTGCACTCATGGCAATCGAACCAAAAATCAGACTTGGATCTTCGAGTCGTTCATGGCCTTGCGGCTGTTGGAGTCGTCCTTTGGAAGGATGGCCCATCCGTTGAGGATAAGGGTGTAGACGGCAAGTCCCAGCAACAGCAGGATTCCAATTATGGATGAAATGTTGACCATCTTGTTCAGCTTGTTTGCTTGATGGATACCAAAAAACGCCCATGCGACGGGAAGGGGTATTGCTGCGTTCTTGTCGCTGCAGGTTATGATTGCCGTAAGGATTACGGCAACCGCCAGCACTATCACCGTCCAAATGTAGGGGCTGAGTCCAAAGCCATTCCAATTGAGCTTCACAAGGAATGCTGAAACATTGACCACCGTAGCTACCACTATCCAGCCAAAATAGATTCCAAAGGAGAGGGGAAGCAGCCATTTGCCATCCTTTCTTATTCTTAGGAGTTCAGAGCATATGAGGCCCAACGTAATCATGAGGATGGCTATGAACAGTACTGACAGCCATATCTTCACATAGGAGAACGAGACGATCCATGCAATGTTGAATACGCATGAGACCCAGAACATCCATGAGATGTTTTCAATGGCCTTATTCCAGTATTTGTCCTTGCTTTTTGCTATCATGACAATCATTGAGGCTATCAACAACGCATAGATGACCATCCATATCTGAAAGGTGAACGGGCTTGGTGTTATGAGCGTTGGGTACATGTCGGAGACTTGCTTTTGGCTGAGACCGTTTATCATCCCAAACGCTCCCAATGCGTTTACAGCCATCGTCACAACGAGAAAGCATAGATTCGCAACAGCCTTTCCGGTTGCGCCGCACGTACAAGGTTTCTTTCCTTTTGTTTCGTCCATACAGGACCTCCTTTGTGGTGATTTTCACAGGAAATCTATATACCAAAAGGAGAAAAGTACACTAAGAAACGGTTAGGGATGAACTACTCCCTGCGCTCGTAATCCCCATTGGGATTAGGTCCGTCGTCGTCATCCGATCCCTTGAAGAACCTCCAGATGCCCGAACCAGCGACCATTATGGCCACAACCAACGATTCCACGCTTCTATGGAAGAGGAAGTATATAAGGATGGCGCTTGCAATGGCCACGCACAGGGTAATGATTCTTTGGGCCGATGTCTTCATGTTCTCAATCATAAAACAAATTCCTCTGCCGTTCAACGCTCCCAAAACAGGAACAAAATGTCAGAAAACGGGATGAAAAAGATATTTTCCGAGGATATCTTTGTAAAAAATGCGGTGCTACGATGGATTTCAGAAAACAAAGACATCGGTCTGAACTGGCCTTGATGGGTTATGTATGAAGACCGGTTTAGGAGGAAACATGAAGAAGATGGTATCCATTCTGGTTCTTGCCGCGTTGGTGTGCACATGCGTTTTCGCACAGGGCGCTCAGGAGGCAAAGAACGAAGAAAGCAAGAAGCTGACGGTCTACACAACCGTTTCAGAGAAGACAATCGAGCCAATCGTCTCCCAGTTCGAGGAAGAGACCGGCATTGAGGTGGAGCTTGTCACAGCAGGAGTAGGTGAGCTTCTCAAGAGAATCGAATCCGAGAAGGACAATCCTCTTGCAGATGTCATCTGGGGTGCTGCGCTTTCATCCATCCAGGCATATGACACGAACCTTTTCAAGCCTTATAGAACAGTCAACTACGACAGCATCTACGAGCCATACAGAGTGGAAGGCGACTACTACACACCTTATGGAATCGCACTTCGCTGCCTTTTGGTCAACACGAACCTCACAGAGGGCATTGATGTGACAGGCTATGCTAGCCTTCTCAATCCAGCTCTCAAGGGCAAGATCTCCATGGTGGATCCTTCTGCTTCTTCATCTGGTTTTGGCCAGCTCTCCAATATGCTGTTCGACATGGGCACTGACCATGATCCAGAGTCGGATGCTGCTTGGAACTACGTCACGGAGTTTGCAAAGAACCTCGATGGCAAGCTTCTCAACAGCTCATCCGCTGTATGGAAGGGTGTCTGCGACGGTGAGTATGCAGTTGGATGCACATACGAAGAGGTCTCCTTCCAGGCTGTCAAGGACGGATATCCTGTCAAGATCGTCTACTGCGAAGAGGGTGCATACGGTGAGTGCACGACAGCTGCCATCGTAAACGGTGCAAAGAACGAGAAGAACGCGGAGAAGTTCATCGACTTCCTTACAAGCCTTGAGATTCAGCAGCTCTTCTGCGACGAGCTCAACATCCGTGGAATCAGATCGGACCTTGCATTCTCGGAAGCCCTTCCAAACACTGCGTCCATCACGCTTACAGACGGAAACAGCGCATTGGCATCGGCCAACAAGAAGGCTTGGCTCAGCAGATTCATGGACGTTTGGACAAGCGTAGCCAACTAATGGAGCATTTCCAGCAAATGGAATGAAAAACTGAAAAATGAAGCACTGAAAACAATGGGCAGGGGCGCGAAAACGTTCCGGCCCATTTGAAACCAAGAGCTAACCAAGTAACCAAGGAGGAACTTTCGAAATTCCTCCAAGAGTTCAAAAACAAGACTTCAAAGAGGTTTTCAATGAGCAAGGACATAATCATCGAACATGCTGTTAAAAGGTATGGCAACCTTACGATCATCCCTGATCTTTCCGCACAGATACGCAACAGCGAGCTTTTCACCCTGCTGGGGCCAAGCGGCTGCGGCAAGACCACGCTTCTTAGGATGATTGCAGGCTTCAATTCAATAGAAGGCGGAACGATAAGCTTTAGCGGACAGGTCATAAACAACATACCTGCCCACAAGAGGAACATTGGAATGGTGTTCCAGGACTACGCAATCTTCCCGCACCTTACCGTTGAACAGAATATTCGATACGGCCTCAAGGAGCACAAGGTTCCAAAGCCAGAGGCCGATGCAAGGGTGGAGTCCATCATGAAGCTCACCAAGATAGACATCTACCGCGACAGGCTTCCTGAAAACCTCTCCGGCGGACAGCAGCAGCGCGTGGCATTGGCTCGTGCAATAGCCATCCACCCAGACGTACTTCTCATGGACGAACCGCTTTGCAATCTAGATGCCAAGCTCAGGGTCGAAATGAGGGGCGTCATTCGTGACATCCAGAAGGAGATTGGCATCACCACCGTGTACGTCACTCACGACCAGGAGGAGGCGCTTGCTATATCCGACAGGATTGCAGTCATGAACAAGGGTGAAATCCAGCAGATTGCCTCGCCGCACACGATATACACCCGCCCGTACAACCTCTTCGTGGCGGACTTCATAGGCCACTCGGGCTTCGTATACGCACAGCTCAAGGGAAGGGGAGCCGTCCGCACCTTGGACTTTGGAAACGGCTACAGCGTAGAGATGGACAACATCAAGACCGATGCCCCAGAGGGTCGCGTAGTCGTTGGAATCAGGCCGGAGGAGTTCTGCGTAAGCAAGGACCCTTCAAGAGGCTTCAAAGCCCACATCTCCAAGTCCACATACCTTGGAAAGTATGTGATCTATTTCGTTGACATCAAGGGGGTAGAGTGTCCAAAAGGGGAGGACGATACCAACGATGTGTTTGAAATCTCTCAGGACCTTGGCACGGCCACAAGCCTCCTCAAGGTTGGAGACGATGTCTCGTTTGAAGTGTATCCACATAAAATAAACGTGTTCGATGCCACAACTGGGGTATCGTTGATAGAAGGAACAAGCCATGAAGAGTAGTTCGCTTTCACTTGGAAAAGGCAGCTTCAAGGACAGACTCCATGGTTGGATCCAGGGTATAAACTTCTGGAGCATAGTGACCTTGGTCGTGTTCGTCCTCTTTGCCCTCTTTCTCGTATATCCGCTGTTCAAGCTGCTCATATCAGGTTTCAAGGACACTGAGACCGGAGCGTGGACGCTTGACAACTTCAGGACGTTCTTTGGCAAGAAATACTACACCAATGCAATATGGCATTCGTTGGCCATTGGCGTAGGTGTGACGCTCATAACAGTGGTGCTTGGGACGCTTCTGGCCTACATCCTTACATTCTATGAGATAAAGGGGAAGAAGGTCCTTCAGGTCCTCATCATATTCTCAATGATGTCCCCATCGTTCATAGGAGCATACTCATGGGTCATCCTCCTTGGACGCAGCGGAATAGTCACGCAGTTCTTTGCGGACAAAATGGGGGTGTCGCTGCCAACTATCTATGGACTTGGGGGAATAATCCTTGTGCTTGTGCTCAAGATGTATTCCAACATCTACCTGTATGTGTCTGGTGCAATGAAGAAGATAGATACATCTCTTCTTGAAGCCTCACGCAGCCTTGGTTGCAGTCCTGTGAAGAACGTCGTGAAGATGATAGTTCCCCTTGTATTGCCAACCATACTGGCAGCCGCTCTCATGGTGTTCATGACATCCATTGCAGACTTTGGAACCGCCATGCTCATAGGAGAGGGATACAGAGTCCTGCCGGTTCTCATCTACCGTGCGTTCATGGGTGAGAATGGAAGCGATGCCAACTTTGCAGCGGCCATCGCCCTTGTAATGGTGACGCTCACCGCCTGCCTATACTTCCTCCAGAAGTTCATAATCAACCGCAAGTCGTTCAGGATGAGATCAGTCAAGCGCATAGTTCCAAAGAAGATAACGGGGGGCAAAGGCGTACTTGCATATGTGTATTCGTACCTTCTTGTAGGAATCTCGGTAATTCCTCAGTTTACGGTCATATACACCGCATTCCTGAAGACCAAGGGTACCAGGTTCCTTTCATCGTTCTCTCTTGAGAGCTTCTCCAAGATGAAATCGACCATAATCAAGAGTGCGGCGCACACCTACACATACGGAATCGTGGCCATAGTGCTCATCGTGATAATTGCGGTGTTCGTAGCATACCTCTCTGTAAGGAAGAGGAACGCACTTACATCCACCCTTGATATAGTTACGGTGTTCCCTTACATTATCTCAGGCTCAATCCTTGGTATCATGCTGCTTCTATGCTTCAACAAGAAGCCTCTGGTCCTAAGCGGAACGGCTGCGATAATCATAATAGCATTCATCATCCGCAGGTTGCCGCATACACTCCGTTCCAGTGTGGCCATATTGTACCAGATAAGCCCCAATACGGAGGAGGCCGCCATAAGCCTTGGATCGTCTCCACAAAAGGCGTTTTTTAAGGTAACATTCAGACTCATGCTCTCCGGTGTGCTCACTGGAGCCATCCTGAGCTGGGTTACGGTCATAAACGAGCTGAGTGCATCTCTCATCCTGTATACAGGAAGGACGAAGACGCTGTCGGTTGCCGTCTATGAACAGGTTACGAGAGGAAACTACGGAAACGCTGCAGCCATAGCATCTGTGCTCATGCTCTCCACAGCCATTTCCATGATAGTGTTCCTCGTATCGACCAGAAAGAAGGAGTTCTCCCTTTAGGAGGGTTCCTGCTGGGTGCAATGCGGTCTTGCCTGACCGCACAAAGGTGCTTGAACTGTGAAAGGAAGAGGACGTAGAACGGCTTTGACATTCTCCAACGATGTCAGAAAAGTGGTCATGAAATATGTAGTCGCTCCCGTTTTGGTTGCCTATTTCGTGATTTTGGCCATCATCGTCCTCTTCTATGGCCTTTCGATAAGCTACAGCGCCAAGGCCGAGTGCCGCAGTGCATCTTCGCGTTTTGAGAGTGTGGTCTCCGCATATGAGGATAGACTTGCATCCATAGTGGAGGACCGTTCGCTGGAACGGCTCATATCCGGAGAGATATACGGGAACGCCTTCTCCGAGCGCGTATACGACTTCATCAACGAGCAGGATATCCCTGCCCATTTCTTTCTTCTTGATGCACAGGGTTCGTTGGTCATTGGAAGCTCAACGATCCTTTCGAACTACCTTCTTTCAAAGCCTCCGTACAACACAGGTTTCATGTACAGGCTTCAGAACAACCCTGATTCCCCATCAAAGATGCTGAGCCAGATAGGCAATGCCCGTACATCCTCCATGGTGCTGTCGATTGGACAGGCCATAGTGAGGGACGAGCAGGTAATTGGCTACTTCGTTTTCGAGTTGAGTCCGTCCAGAATCCTTGAGTACATCTCCACAGGCGAGGTTGGGGATGTGGTCGTGACAAACTCCTTCTTCACTACGCTGGTCACGTCCAAAAACGAGTTCATTGACCAGTATTCGAAGCTTAGGACGGAATACCGAGGAAAGTCAGGGCTTGTGAAAATAGATGCCCAGAAGATATACATTGCCTCTGAATATCTGCCGGACATGGACTCCTGGGTATTCATTCTTGTGAAGGTGGGCACGTTGTCCAAGGCCATTCTGATAACGAGCATAGCCGCAGGCGTGGTTCTTGTGGTATCGGTCTTTGCCATTGGTGGCGTGAGCGGCCGTGTGCTGAACGAGGAGGCTTCGTCCATAGATGGGCTTATATCAAGCATAAAGCAGATGAAGGCCAAGGGGATATATGCTCCGGTTGAGCCCGTTGGGAGCAAGTTCAGCAGCCTCGAGGCTTCCTATGGGGAGCTCCTGCAGGACATAAGGGATCTGGCGCAGGCCAACAGGCAGGAAGCCTCCATGCGTGAACGTGCTGAGGTCAAGCAGCTTGAATCCCAATTCAATCCGCATTTCATATTCAATACCTTGGAGATAATCAGGTGCTACATAAAGGTTGATCCCGCGGCTGCCAACCGCATGATCCTGGATTTTTCAAGCCTTCTGCGCTACAGCATAGATTCCAACGTGCAGTTCGTGCCACTTCGCGACGACGTCCACTACATAGAATGCTACCTTTCCATGAACAGGATGAGCAGGCCAAACGACCTTTCGTACTCGATTGAAGTGTCGGACGAAGCCTTGGAGATTCCTGTTCCAAAGCTATGCATCCAGCCGTTGGTCGAAAACGCCGTGAAGTATGGACGTTCTGCATCTGGTGTCAGCAATTGCTCCGTCCGTGCCTTCGTAGAGAATTCAAGGCTAAAGGTCCTTGTCTGCGACAATGGTCCTGGAATGGATGGCGCAAAGCTTTCCGACATTGCCAGCGTACTTGCAAGTGAAGAGACTCCCAGCAGGTATTTTGGCCTCTACAACGTACATAGAAGGCTTAAGCTCATCTACGGAGAGACCTCTGGGCTTTCCATAACGTCAGGTTCCAATGGCACCTGCGTGTCCATTTCAATCCCTTTGGCTGGCGACTCTGTAGGAGGCATCTTGTATGTATAGGGTACTTGTGGTGGAAGACCAACAGATAATCCGCTACACGCTATGCAATACCATTGACTGGGATTCCGTCGGCTGTCAGGTGTGCGGTCAGGCTGCTTCCGGAGAAGAAGGGCTTCGCTGCATTGAAACGTTGTCCCCTGACATAGTGCTGACAGACATCCACCTTCCTGGAATGGATGGAATTAAGATGCTTGAAACGGCGAAGGAAATCCAAGGCCCGGACGATGGACGAGGGGCCTCCCATGGATTCGAGTCCATCATCATAACAGGGTTCAGCCAGTTCGAATACGCAAAGAGGGCCATTGGCCTTTCCGCTGTGGACTACATCCTCAAGCCAATAGACGAAGAGAAGCTCCTAGAGGCCGTACGCAAGGCCATAGCGCATATAGAGGAGAAGCGTGAGCTTGCTTCCTATAGACGTCAGGATGTCTACTCGTTGGACAGACTTGATGCTTCCATTGGCGATGAATACGTCAAAAAAGTACTTGATATTATAAGAAACGGCTATCGTAGGCATCTTAACTTTGATTCTATAGCAAGGGACATTGGTCTTAGCAGCGGATATCTGAGCCGTAAGATCAAGTCCGAGACTGGGATGTCCTTTCTGGATATTCTGCAACGCCATAGAATAGAAGTGGCGCAGCAGCTTATGAAAAGCAACAGCAGCATGAAGTACTATGAGGTTGCAGAGAAAGTGGGGTTTTCAAGCTACAAACGCTTCTCCTGTGTATTCAGGGAGATTTGCGGCTATACCCCAAGCGATCTTTCCAGGAACGAGGATCTTGGTGCCAAGTCCGAATAGGATTTGAAAGGTATTTGAATAGGAGGTTCGTAATGAACGTTAATGATAGCAAAGTTTTGGATTTGATTCTTGAGAAGAAGATCATCACAATCGTGCGTGGTACATATGGCGAAGACCTTAGGAAGCTTGCACATGCACTCTACGATGGTGGCATAAGGTTCATGGAAGTCACGTTTGACCAGAAGGACCCTGACTGCATTGCAAAGACCTCCGAAGCGATCTCAATGCTCAATTCCGAGTTCGCTGGCTGTGATTTCTACGCAGGTGCCGGTACGGTTCTCACAAAGGAGCAGGTCAAGGCCGCTTTCGATGCCGGCGCAAGCTACATCATTTCCCCCAATACCAACCCTGATGTGATAAGGTACACCAAGGAGCTTGGACTGGTCTCCATCCCCGGAGCCATGACGCCAACCGAGATCCTTCTTGCACATGACTGTGGAGCCGATATCGTTAAGCTTTTCCCTGCTGCGACGCTTGGACTTAGGTATGTAAAGGACATCCTTGCCCCAATAAGCCATGTAGCCATAATAGCCACAGCTGGCATTACTGAGGAGAATTTCGCCGAGTTCCTTAGGCTTGGCCTCAAGGGTGCAGGTATAAGCGGGCGTCTTACGGACAAGAATCTTATTGCCTCAGGCGACTGGGAGGAGTTCACCCGCAGGGCCAAGGCTTTTGTCGATATTGCAGACAAGAACTGAATTTATTCGCATTTTTGTTAAAATGACAACCTCGTAACTGCATATTCCTGTTTGCATTCCGCCTGAATGCGGTTAGAATTTGCAAAACTTTTGCAGGAGGTTGTCATGGAAAGTTCTTTCAAGAAAACATCGGTCTGTCAGTTCCCAAAGGATTACAGGCCAATTCTGAACCAGCATGACACGGAGAAGGCTATCAAAGCGGCCAAGGATATCTTCGAGAAGGAGCTTTCCGGTTCGCTTAGGCTCAGTCGTGTCACGAGTCCTCTTTTCGTGGAGGCTGGAAGCGGTATAAACGACGACCTCAATGGGGTGGAGCGGCCCGTCTCGTTTCCAGTGAAGAACATGGGCGAGAAGAAGATGGAGATCGTGCAGTCCCTTGCAAAGTGGAAGCGCATGGCCCTTGCTGACCTTGGCTTCAAGCCTGGCTACGGCCTCTACACCGATATGAACGCCATTCGCCCCGACGACGACATAGATTGCATCCATTCCATCTATGTCGACCAGTGGGATTGGGAGAAGGTCATGCTGGACGGCCAGCGCAACCTAGATTTCCTTAAGAAGACTGTCTGTACAATCTACGATGTGATAAGGCGCACCGCCTTCAGGCTGTATGAGTTCTACCCCCAGCTTGGAGATGATCTTCCTGAGAGCATCACCTTCGTCCATTCCGAGGACTTGGCTTTGGAGTTCCCTTCGTTGACCCCTGACGAGCGCGAATATGAGGCTGCAAAGCGCTATGGTGCGGTGTTCGTCATTGGCATTGGATATGGAGACCCTCCACACGGCGGACGTGCGCCTGACTACGACGACTGGTCGACATGCGTTTCAGATGGCGCTGGCTCGTACCATGGCCTCAATGGCGATATAATCGTTTGGGACAGCGTAAGGCAACGCAACCTTGAGCTTTCCAGCATGGGGATCCGCGTTGATAGAGAGGCTCTGTTGAGGCAGCTTGCGTTGAAGGGCTGCGAATCCCGCAAGGACCTCTATTGGCACTCCCGCTTGCTTTCTGGCGATTTTCCCCAGACCATAGGTGGGGGAATAGGGCAGTCGAGGTTGTGCATGTTCCTTCTCAAGAAGGCTCATATTGGGGAGGTCCAGGCGTCTGTGTGGCCAGAAGAGGTATACGCCGAGGCTGCCTCCCACAACACCCATCTGTTCTAGGAATTCGTGCGGTCTATGTCGTCACTACGCCATAGGCCGTATCGTAAATACTGTCCTATGGCTTGTTCCTAATATCCCATCACGAATTCCGTCGAACATCTCTTTGAAGAGAGTTCCTTGACCTTTGTGAGTTTTCAACAAAAAAGCCGAAAAACAGAGGTTTTGTTGAAAAAATGCAACAAAAAGTGGTAATAACAAGTTTTTTGTTGCAATCGTAAGTTCTTGAATGAAGAAACGACCTTGCATTATACAAGTCTAGAAACAAGTTTTTTGTCAAAGCTTATGATGCGCTGACCAAGTATGTTGTTATAGGAGATTAGGAGACAATCAACGAAATCCAAACTTGAATCCTTGAACAGGTTGATTGCAAATATCACTGCCATTCCGTTTTCTATTTGCACTTTCTTCAAAAGAGAGAAGAGTGCTATTGCAATGTCAGGTCTTGGGATTCTATAGACTTTCAAGAAAACATAGACTACTTCAGCGAGTACTTCCGTTGTTGTACAACACCCCAAATCAATTGCTTGGCTTGCTTTGAGGTACTGGTCCTCTATGTCTCTTAATAGATATCTGATGATTACATTGGCATCAATCAAGTCCATGTTTCTCTCCCACTGCAAGAGACCATGCATCATCCTCTTTTTCAATCAAAGAGGGGTTTGCATATTTGTGGAGGATTCCACCTGCTGAGTCTGGATGGTTGTTCAGAAGCACAGTGGATCTTGGGGTGAACGGCAACCCGTTGTGTGCAATGCTCTGAACTGCAAACATCCTCACTGCATCTGCAAATGAGAACCCCATGCTCTCGTAGAGGGTCTCTACCTTTTGCTTCACCTCTGAGTCTATTCTTATTTGAAGAACTGCATCCTTTGCCATATACAACTCCTTCGTAGCTCTTATGAATAATGTAATACAAATGTATGACAAATGCAAAGGCTTTATGCCTTCATCGATACCTTTTTGTGGAACGCTCCTCAAATATGCAGTGTCGTTGCGGCTAACTTGTAACCAAAATTGCCAAAGCGTTGGTATTGCAATAGAATCAAATGCCATGAAGGAGACGGACGCAATGCAAACGGCGGCAAGGAGAAGAATGGCCCTTTATGCTCTATGTGTCTCTTTCTATGCCATTGCAGGTGTTTTGCAGGCCGTGGACTCCACGCTGCCTGAATTCTGGCATGCCTTGTTTGCGTTGTTGGCGCATACCATCCTTATCTCGCTTGTGGTGGCATGGGGCGTCTCCCTTATGCATCGTATGGTAAGAAGGGATCTACGTACATACTTCCTTGCTGCTGCCGTCTTGATTCTGTTCTTCCTTGTGGTCAGGATGATAAAATACGGCCTAACAAGGGATATAGACGTGTTGTCCCGCTACTTGTGGTATGGATACTACATTCCGCAGTGCCTCATCCCTCCAACGCTTCTGCTTGCGGCGTTCAGCCTTGAGAACAAGAAGGGAAGGCCATGCGATAGCAAATTGTACCTCCTGTATCTGCCCGCCATCGTACTGATACTTCTGATATTCACAAACGATATCCATCAATGGGCATTCGCTCTCAGCTTTGAAGATGGCGGATTCTCATACAGCCACGGACCGGTGTTCTACGCCGCTCTTGTATGGGAGATAGGCGTAACGTTTGCAAGTCTTGTCGTTCTGATCATGAAATGCAGCGTATCGGCATGCAGGAGGAAAACCTGGATACCAATAATGGTGTTCGTCATGTGCTCGATGTTTTCAGCTGTGTGTTTTCTTGAGAACTCCCCGGCGTTCAAGATCCCGGAGCTTCTCTGCTTCACCTGCATTGCAATGATAGAGTGTTCCATATGCATAGGCATAATACCATCCAACGATGGATATGAGGAGTTCTTCCACCTCTCCGAGTACTCGGCGTTCATAACTGACGAAAGGCTCGATGTAGCGTATCGTTCGAAGAAGGCCAAGGTCCTGGACAAAGACGTTCTCAAGGAAGCTACAGAAACCCCTGTCTTGCTTGATAGGAATACAAGGCTATCGGCCTATAGGCTGCATGGCGGCTATGTGTTCAGAATCGATGACCTGTCCAAGATAAACGAGATAGACGACGCTCTGGCCAACGCAAACGAAAGGCTTTCCGAGGAGAACTATCTCATTGAAGCGGAGAACGAGCTCAAGGAACAGCGGGCCCAGGTCGCCCAGCAGAACAGGATCTACTCGATGATGGACGAAGCCACCCACGACGAGGTCTCCCGCCTTGAAGGCCTTTTGTCCCGGCTGTATAGGGACGGGGAGGCCGATGTCGGACGGTTCGTCTCCGGTATGCGTTTCGCATGCGTTCTGGCGGCCTACGTGAAGCGCCGGAGCAATCTTGTCATGCTTACGGAAAGACAAAGCCGCATGGATGTGGAGGAGCTTCACCTCTCCATCAAGGAGTCATTGGACTACCTATCGCTCCTTGGCGTGGAATGCTCCTTCGACTTTTCCGCTTCAGGCGAAATTGGGGGAAAGGATGCTGGGGTCTTCTACGATTTCTTCGAGTCCTGCATAGTGGATTGCGACAATCTGCCTGAAGCCCTCATTGTGCACCTGTCCAGAACCTGTGGAAACCATAACAATAGCTATATGCTGCGTATGGAGACCAATGTAACGAACGTTGGGGCTGCGGAAATGTCGCAGAGGCTGGAATCCAGGTTCTGCGGCTATGATGTCGTTGCGGATACGGACGGTGAAGCGAACTACTATTCGATCTCATGCAATTGCGGCGATGGAGGTGGGCTATGAGGTTCATCGATGCACCACTTTATGCCAGGCAAATCGTCATAGTCTCGTTCATAATTACGCTTGTCCTTTCGATCATAGGCCTTTTCACGGCTGTAAGGCTCTGCAGGAAACGACGTCTCGTCGTAGCGTCCTCGATAGCGTTTGCATTTTCGTTTGCATCGGTCTTTCTGACGATGCGTGGCAGTTATAGGTATCGTGTGGGGCTTTCCGTGTTCGAGCCGTCGTATGCGGTGCTTATGCTGCCGTTCTGGCTGCACTGTGCGGTTTCCGTGGCGCTGTTCGTCCTGATTTCCCTGACGCTCGTCTATGCGGTGTGGTGGAGGGGAATGCACCTGTCCCCGCTGTCCATAAAGGAGAGCGCGGAGAGCCTTCCTGCAGGGATATGCTTCTACGAGGAAAGCGGGTTGGTGCGGCTGCTCAACAACGAAATGAACCGCCTTTGCATTCTTTCCGTGGGCAAGGCCCTTTTGAATGGAACGGATTTCTGGCAAAGGATAGCGAGTGGGGAGGTCGAAGACGGGTGCGTTTCGCTCGAAAGGGGTGAAAAGCCCATAGTCGAATACGAAGACGGCAAAGTCATTTCATTCAAGAGATATGCACACGACATAGACGGCAGGACGGTCTATGAGGTCGTCGCTTCTGACATAAGTGAAAGGTATCGCCATACCAAAGAGCTTGAGAAGAAGCTTATCGAGCTGCGCGAAAGGAGCAGACGGCTTGTAGCGTATGGTGAGGGCGTTGAGGCCCTCATGAAGGAAAAGGAGCTTTTGGCTGCAAAGATTCGCATCCATGACGATATGGGGAAGATACTGCTTGCCACAAAGCGGAAGCTCTCCCAGCCAATGACCCAAGCCGAGCGCAAGGAGCTCGTCTGGTTCTGGAGGACGGAGCTCTCTGCACTCAGGAACACCAAGAAACGAACTGTGAAGAACAATCTGGAGGTCATAATGGATGCTGCAAGGCTCGTTGGTGTGGATATCGACTTCCGTGGCGACATCCCCAAGACGGGCACGTCAAACGAAAGGATGCTGACCGCTGCAATGCACGAGTGCCTTACCAACACTGTGTCCCATGCCAACGGCAGGAAGATGATGGTGGTCTCGACCAACGGTTCCAATGTTTCCAGGAGCGGCCTCGAAAACGGTCTTGCAAGCGGCTGCGAATCATATACAATTAGGATTTCGAACGATGGTGAAGCTCCAAAAGGCGAAATCGTGGAAGGCGGAGGCCTTTCAGGTCTTCGTTCCCTTGTGGAACGGGAGAACGGTACAATGACTATAACGAGCCTGCCTAGGTTCGAGCTCGTGATTGAAATGCCTTGTGATTGAAATGCCTAGCGGAGAAGCAGGCAGCGGAACATGTGGAGGAACGGTATGAAGGATGGAAAGTATTCCGTAATGATAGTGGAGGACCAGCAGATGCCAAAGGCCCTCTTCTCCCATTTCGTGGAGTCGTCTGACAAGTTTCACCTCCAAATGGCAATAGAGAATGCATCCGTTGCTGATATCGTGTGCATGCGCACCCCTCTGGACCTCATACTCATGGATGTCATAACGGAGAACGGCGAGAGCGGGCTCAAGGCTGCGGCGAAGATCAAGGCCAAGTTCCCAAGGATAAAGATCATCATCGTCACGAGCATGCCTGAGTGCTCCTATATCAAGAGGGCCAAGGCCATTGGCGTCGAAGGGTTCTGGTACAAGGAAGTGGGGGACCAGTCCATCCTCTCTGTGATGGAGCGGGTGATGCAGGGCGAAACCGTATACCCTGACAACGTGCAGACCATAAGCATGGGGCTTGCGACAAGCGACGAATTCACTGAAAAGGAATTGGAGATACTTCGCTTCATGACAGGCGGGTTCAGCAACGTCGAGATTGCCGAGAAGCTTGGAATCTCCACCGGAGTCGTCAAGAACCACGTTGCGGACATGCTCAACAAGACGGGCTTCCGTTCCCGCACCCAGCTTGCCGTAAGAGCAAGGGAGACTGGCCTTGTGATCCTTGAGAAGGACGAGGACGATATCTGAACCGGGACGTGGAATCCTTGTCTGTCCCATTCTAGACCGATTTTACTAAACTCAGATAAAAGGAGGAACTTACAAAGCCTGGTTTTGAAAGTTCCTCATAGGGTGCCAAATGGCACTCCCTTGGTCTCTCTTTGTCATGTTAAGTCATATCCATAACGGAGTGGCGAGGTTTGATGAAGAGAGCGTTGGTCGTAATCAAGAATAGGCTTGTGCAGGAAGCGGTGGTGAGTGCGTTGAGAAAGGTTGGTTTCTTCGTTGAGAAGTCATCATCACAGGAGCCCGATAGAATCCTGACTTTGCTCGATGCGTTTGCTGCAACGACGCTTCTTATGGATGTCACGAGGTTTGGCGATGGGTCGTTCGATACGAGGATGGACACCATAAGGAAAGCCAAAAGCATGAATCCGGAGGTGAAGGTCGTGCTTCTATGCGACAAGGTGTCTGACGAAGGCAACGCCCACAGAATCAAATGCGCCAAGGAGGAAGGCGGTATAGATGCCTTCTTCTATGAATCGGTGCCATCGGACTACATCGCCGATGCCGTTGATGCTCTGTAGGAAAGGAGAACTTGGAGAATGGGAAGGACGAGATTTGTTTCAATGATGCTGCTCTTGGTTTTGGCGATGACCCTTGTAGTGGCGGTTTCATGCAAAGGGGATCCAAAGGTGGAGGAGCAAAAGCCCACCTCTGAGGTTGGAGTCACCTATGTACATACGAAGACAAGCATTGTTTGGGCAAGCGACAAAGCAAAGGCAGAGGAGCTTGATAAAATGGAATGTACAGAGGAGACGTTCTTCAATATGTATGACTCCTCCAAGGTGGAAGTCGAGTTTAGGGAAGGCAACAAGGCAATGGTTGTATATGACTTGTCTGGAAAAGGTGAGATAGAAAACCTCTTCTACAAGGTCGTTGATGGAAAGGTCTCCTTCTATGACACCCAAGAGGATATGGACAAAAGCAACAAGAAGACCGACAAGGGTTTCTTCGCAGCTGAGTTCAGGTTGTCAAGCGACTTCACGACACTCCAATGGATTGCAGCTACTGAAACGTGCAAAGTAACGCTCATTTGCACGATAAAGAAATAAAAGGAGAGATTGAATGAAAAGGAAAAGTTTTATAGCTATTCTGCTGTTGACGTTGTTGGTACTGCCCGTTCTGATGCTGTCTTCATGCGACCAGGACAAGGTGGAAAAGCCTCATGAGCACACTTTCGCCGCTGAGTGGACGTCCAATGAAACCCACCACTGGCATGCCGCCACCTGCGAGCACACCAATGAGGTGAAGGACAAAGCGGAGCATGTTTGGAATGATGGTGAAGAGACAAAACCTGCCACCACAGAAGAAGCTGGTGAAAAGACCTTTACCTGTACTGTTTGCAGTTATAAAAAGGTTGAAAACATACCAGCTTTGGAACACAAACATACATTTGCCTCTGTATGGTCAAATGATGCGACATACCACTGGTATGCTGCGACCTGTGAGCACAAGGAAGAGGTGAAGGACAAGGCAGCGCATACGTTTGGTGAGTGGACGGAGACGAAAGCCCCAACTTCAAATGCCGAGGGCGAAAAGGAAAGGGTCTGCTCCATCTGTGAATATGTGGATAAGGAGTACATTCAAGCAACAGGAAAGAGGGCGATAAGGATCATCTCTGGTTCCATTGACAAGACTTACGACGGGAAAGCTGTGGATATTTCCAGTGATGACATTGACTACGAAGGTGGAACAGCCGAGGTTGTAATCGAATGCAGGGCAAAGGATTCAACGGACGAGTATTCTGTTAACCTTCCAAAGGATGCGGGCAAGTATGAACTTAAGATTACAGTAAGAGCTTCAGGTACTTTTGAGGAAGAATACGCTTTGGTTGATTTTGAGATTTCAAAGGCTCCTGTGAACATTGGACATACACAATACACGTCCTATTATGCTGGTGAATGGACAACGTTGTTCAAACTTGGCAAGAGTGAGAACGTCATAGAGAATGACGGCGTTCTTGAAGATGTTTCCTTTGAAATAAAGAACGCTGAAATCCTAAAGGACAAAGGAACCTTTGGCATCTATGCCAATACGGAAAACAAGAAAAACGATAGGGTGTATGCATCTCTGGTAGGCCCCGATGCAGGCAATTACGAATTTGAGGCTTCGGAAGATGGTGATCTTGATGCAACTCTTTATTGCTATTACAAGAAAACGGAGCTGACAGCAAAAGATGATTCTGTTTGGGGTTCTTTCCCTATGAATGAGCCGGTCGTGTTTGGAGACAAGTTCTTCACTGTAAACGGAGAACAAGGTGGGTTTACAGACAATTTGGTTGATGTATCAAACTCTCTCAAGCAACTGACTTTTTCTGTCTTTGCAGAGGAGACGAAGATAGCGGAAGGAAAGCGAATTGGAATCGAGCATGATGGGTTTGAGTATCAGTTCATTGATTCTAGGTTCATTGAAGCATCTGGAGGTCCTAGCGACATAGAGATTGACTTTATTCCTAACGTTGCTGGTTATACCGATGAAAACGGCGGCTGGATTTATGAAGGAGAATCTCTTGAGCTGACATTCAAAGTGACAACAGAAGCCTTGAATGAAGTTACCCTCGATATCAATAAAGTTTGGTTTGATGGACAGCTGATTGATGATGCATACCTTTTAGCAACATTTTCTGCAAACGGGGATTCGAGTTGGACATTTACGCTTGATGATTCGATTGAAGCTAAAATTGGAATCTATAAAATCGATGGCAATAATCTTTTAGAGAACGAAATTGAGGAAGATGGTTGTTTCTATGCTTCTGGTTCTGCTTCTTATTTCCTCGTAGTAAAGGTTGAAAAAGGTGGTACTGGCGGTATTGCCATCGAAAGTGCTGGTTTGTGAAATTTAATGCCAGAACTTTAAACAATCCATGGGGCTGCTGCAGCAATTTGCAGCAGTCCCTTTGGTCTTTGATTAAAACTACAAAGGGGTGAAAAACGAATATGAAGAGAATCAGCATAGTATTGCTTTCTATACTTGCATTTGTGTGTCTTTTCGTGGCATGCAAGAACGAACCTGAGCCTGTGCATGAGCACGAGTTTGCTGTAGGTTGGGCTACGGACGAGGACAGCCATTGGCACAAAGCCAAATGCGGGCATGACATCGTGGAAGACAAAGCCGCACATGAGTTCGATGCAGGCGTTGAGACCGTCCATCCTTCGGAAACACAGGATGGTATGATTGTGTATACGTGCACGATCTGCGGCTACAAAAAGGATGAGGTTCTGCCTGCAGGTCATTATCATAAATATACCGATTGGACTCCATCCTCCGATGGGTCGTATCACTGGAGGGCCACTACATGTGAAACACACGAAGTTTTGCGAGAGGAAGCTCCCCATTATCCAAATTTTGATACCATAACAGAGTTGGAGCAGCTTTCAGAGGAAGGAGATACCCAATTTGAGACCACCTGTGTGAATTGTGGATACACACTGAAGTCTTATGATCATCGTTTCAGAGAGGAATGGGCCAGTGACGACAACTTCCACTGGCATGAAGCGTTATGCAACCACAAGGACAAAGTGGAGTATGAAGCCCATACGTTTGAGGAAAAAGAAACCAAGAAGAATCCAACTGAAAGCGAGGAAGGTGTCATTGTCCTTGAATGCTCCGTATGCAAAAAGACAGTCGAAGCCGTTGGGCATGACTTTGATGAAAACCAGCAGTGCAGGATCTGCAGGGGCTATAAGTGCGGCGACGATGTGGTTGCAGTCTTCGATGAAGCGACGAACACGATGACGTTCAAAGGAAAGGGCTTTGTCTATGATTTTGAAACCAACTACAATTCCAAAGATAAAGATGGAATGAAGAACAGCATCAATCTATGGGGAAAGGAGATACATGACAAGATATATCATGCAGTGTTCGAGGACGGCGTTGCTGGTACAGGCGAATACATCCTTTCCTTTGCAAAGGGATTGAAGTCTGTGAGATTTGGAGCGAATGTGGTTGAAATCACTCCACATTCCTTCTATGAGTGCACCAATCTTTCTAGCCTGGATTTTGGATCTTCCCAAATAAAGAATATTGGTCGCTATGCATTCTATGGAACCGGCATTTCCTCAATAGCGCTTCCTTCCTCTCTTGAGACGATTGGACCCGGCTGTTTTCAGAGATCAATGCTTTCAGGTGAAGTCAAGCTGCCGGAAGGCTTGAAGTTCATGGATTGGGATGTATTCTATGGAACGCGAATCGAAGTGCTTTCAATCCCTTCGACTCTGAGTCCAAAACTCGATTCCGGTAGTGGTAGCAGCTGTCTTGGAAATGTTGGAACCTTGAAGAGGTTTGAAGTTGCAGAAGGAAATCCATACATGAAGGCCAGTGACGATGGAAAGGCTCTTGTCTCCCTTGACGGAACTACTCTCATAGCAGTTGCGGCTGGAGCCAGCGACTATGCCATTCCTTCAGACTCAGACATAGAGGTCGTAGGGCTTTATTCCTTTATAGGTTGGAAAGGAACCTCCATTGTCGTCCCTGAAGGAGTCACAAAGATAGAGGAATATGCATTCCGCGGCTGCTCCAACCTTGAATCCGTGGAGCTTCCTTCCTCTTTGACGAGCATCTCCGACTCCGCCTTCTACGATTGTGGTAGACTGAGGACCATCAAAATCCACAAACCAGAAGGTTCGCTTGAAGGCTATGAGAACTACTGGATGAAGGATCCTGACGTCCCAGAGGGGATTGAGATCATCTGGAATTACACCTAAATCTTTTGGTGCAATCATAATATTGGGAGTTTGAAATTGAAGAAAGCATTTGTTTGTTTATTGTTCGCATCGTTGTTGCTGTTGGCCGTTTCCTGCAACGGAGACATAGACAACGCCAATGGTTCAAAAGGGAGCTTTCCTTCCTGGCTTGAAGACAAGACGTTCAGGGTGTCGGGAAATGCTCCCAAGGCTGTTCTGATGGAAGAGGACAATTACTTCTATGTGACATGCTCTGGGACATCGGTCTATGTAGACGATAGGCAAAGTGGGGAGATGTCCTCGTATTCGCAGACCGCAACCATAGAGACGGCTTCAGGGTACTGTGTCGCAAAGACCTCCGATGCGACATATACGTTCACGACGGGAAGCTCGATGACCCTTGAGATCTCCGACAACGAAAGGCTTTCAGGAAGCTATACCGTTGAAGAGGTGACGAACCCAGTCGAGGGCTGGCCTTTGGTGATAAGATGCTACGAAGGGCCGAACCAGACCGATAACGTTGCCGTCAGAATCGTAGTCACGCCTCGAGGTTTATACTACCTTCTTTGCTCAAACTATGAAATGTACAAGAACGGCCGCGATCCGTTCCAGTGCGAGAAGGACAGATGGTTTGCGTCCGTCGAGAACATCGAGAAGAGGGAGAACGGTTTTGGCCTTTCCAATTCCAGAGGTTCCTTTGATTTCAGCTATGGTCAGGATGGCAGCATAACTCTTGTAAATGGTGAAAACACGTTTGTTCTGAAGGAGAAATCATTTGATTATGAGGACCTGATCAAGAATGCAGAATGTGTTGGCGGCGACTCCCACGTCCATAGCTATGTAGTGAAGGAGAGGGTGGAGCCAACCTGCAAGGATGGTTATGAAAAGAAAGTATGCGAATGCGGCGACAGCTATACTGTTGTGCTGCCTGCAACTGGCGAGCATGATTGGACGAAAACCTCTGTAGTCAATTGTACGTCCCAGGGTGTAGGAAACGGTAAGGTCAACTATTCGTGTTCTGTCTGCGGAGAGACGAAAACCGAGACTGGTCATGTCTGGAGCCTAGTCGAAACCCAGACGAAGGAAACCTACTACAAGAACGGATACTATAAATTCCAATGCAGTTGCGGACAAGAGACGACGCAGAACGCACCTGTTAATTACAGAGATACGATAAAGTTTGGTACATACGACAACGAGCCAATCGAATGGCTTATACTTAGAACTGAGGAAGATGGCTCAGCCCTCCTTTTGAGCAAGTACATTCTTTTTGATTCTAAATATGCAGATGGTGAATATGGAAAGAATGAGAAGTTCACAGACTCTGACAAGTGGAACAAGAATCCTTATATCAGGACTTTCTTGAATGATGACTTTTATACCAGCTCCTTCTCTGCTACAGAAAAGGGTCAGATTGAGGAGCATACTGTTTTAGGTAAGGTTTTCCTTCCTGCTAGGTCTGAGTTTGGCAACTATGTCTACTTTGACTATTACGACAGCCTAGGACGGCGTAAAGGTGATGTCTATGACCATTGGTATTGGCTTCTTGATTTCAATGTGGAAGGAACATCTCCATACCAGGCAACGTCTTGCGAAAGTAGAGATATAAAGGCCATCTATAAGCGTGATAGTACGGCAGGCATCCGTCCATGCATTTGGGTGAAGAACTGGGAAAGTCTAAAGTAAAGGAGGTTCGTTATGGAAAAAACTGCAAGAATCGTTTTGGTAGCATTGCTTTGTCTGCTGTTCGTTTTTACAGCCTGCAATGAAGAAGTGGAGGGGGGAACAGTAATCAAAGTCACTGGAATTTCCTTTGACGAGTCCTCTATGGAAGCATTCGTTGGAAGCGAATTGGATTTGATGATAACGATTGCTCCTGACGATGCATCGGACAAGAGGGTAGAGTGGACATCTGACAATGCAGACGTTGCAACGGTGGACCAGGACGGGAAGGTCGAATGCGTCAGCGCAGGAACAGCAAATATAACCGCAAAGGCCAAGGATGGAAGTGGAGTTGTTGCAACATGTACCATAACTGTGAAAAATATCGAGGTGGCTGTAACCGGCCTTGAATTGAACTGGGAAAATGTAGAACTGGAAGTTGGAGAAAGTCGTGTACTTACAGCAACAGTATCTCCAGAGAATGCAAGCAACAAGCGCGTCAAATGGATATCAAGCGATGATACGATAGCTGTTGTAGACGCATCTGGAGTGGTGACAGCGAGGAAAGAAGGGGTTGCTACAATCACTGCTACGACTGAGGATGGAGGTATGACAGCTACTTGTGAGGTTTCTGTAGTTGAGGCGGAATGTACTGTCACATTTAATACCGACGGTGGTTCTGCTGTGGATTCTGTCACCGTCAAGTCTGGCGGGAAGGTAGCCAAGCCGGCTGACCCTACAAAGAAAGGCTACGCATTCGTAAAATGGACGCTGGATGGCAAGGATTTCGATTTCAATACTGCTATCACAAAGGACATTGAATTGAAAGCGGTATGGGAGACCTCTGAGCCAGTGGTACAGGTCAAGCTGAAATATGAAGTAGAAAACGGATATGCTGTAGTAGAAGGCTTTGAACCAACGGAATCGACAAACGCTGCGGTTGTCATACCAAGTACATATGTTGATCCTGAGTCAGGTAAGACTGTGCCTGTAAAAGAAATCAATGGTAGAGCTTTTGCTGAATTTGCAAACCTTACAAGTGTTACTATTGCTGATTCTGTAGAAACCATTTGGGGATATGCTTTTTTGGGCTGCAAAAGCCTGAAAAGCATTGTTATTCCAGACTCTGTGAAGAATTTTGGAATGGGTGTCTTTAAGTATTGCACAAGTTTGACAAGTGTTACCCTCCCAAGGTCATTGGAATCCATAGCCTCGGAAATTTTTACTGATTGTAAAAGCTTGAAGAGCATCACTATTCCTGATTCCGTAAAAGCAATATACGGTAATGCTTTTGCATATTGCACAGGTCTGACGAGTATTGAAATTCCCAACGGTGTAACAGGGATTGCAGGTTGTGCCTTTTATATGTGTACAGGTTTGACAGGTAGCATCACCATTCCTGAATCTGTTACAACCATAGGAAATGAGGTTTTTGAGGGTTGCACCGGTCTGACGGAGATCAGGTGTCCAAGTGCTCTCAAGGAGATGGCAGCCGAAAAAAATACTTTCAAAGGAATTGACCCAAGTATAGTCAAATACTATTGAGTTCCAATACAATCAGTGTTTTTTGTTCGGTTTTTTACGGAGCTTTCATGTGGTGTCCACTTGGAAGCTCCTTTCATAAGAAAGCTGGAACCCGTTTCTCAGCTTTCCAATATCGCCTCGACCTTTTCAATTGGGACAGAGGTACATTTGGAAATGACTGGAATTGGTATTCCGTTGGAGTTCATTTCTTTGACAATGCGGTTGGTGGCGTTGGCTTCGCCAATGGAAACGCCCTCAGCTCTGCCGATTGAGATTCCTTCGTTGATTCCTTCGGCTTTGCCGTCCTTGAATTTCTCAATGAGGTTCAGTTCGTATTTGTACATAGCGTATTCTGTCCTCTTTATGTCCTTTGCAGGTTGCCGTGAACCAATCCGATATGATCCACGGCACGAATAATCAGCTTTTCAGTATTGCTTCAACATCTTCAACTGGAATCGAGGCGTATTGTGAAATCTTTCCCATTGGTACACCATCCGAATACATGGATTTGACCATGCGGTTTCTTTCGTTGGCTTCGCCCTCGGCTCTGCCAATGGAGATGCCTTCGTTTATACCTTCTGACTTTCCATCCTTGTATTTCTCAATGAGGTTCAGTTCGTACTTCATATAGCCCTGCCTCCAGTCCTCGTCACCGTTTATGTCAAGGACATACCTGTCAAGCTTCCTTATGAACTCGTTGCCGCTGTCCTTGCCAGTACCTATGGACTTGGTTCCACCGTTCAGGTACTCGAAGAACGCATCCATGTCCTCCGTGGAGTCCCCGGCGGAGCCCTTCGTGTTCACGACAATGATATATCTGCCGTCGTCCAAAGGCAAGCCCTGCATGTTCTCGCACATGGTCCTGAAGCGGTACGACTTCATCCCCTTTCCAAAGACGTCGAACATGCATACGAATATGACGTAGCTCTTCTTCAGCGCATCGTACTCGAGTCCCTTGTCCAGCATGTTCGCGTCCATCATGGAGGAATACATCCTTGACCTCTTGGCAAGGTTCCAGCGTTTTACCTTCTGCAGCTCTATGTCGTATACGGCGTCCTCGTCCTCGAAGTAGACATCAAGGCGTATGCTCTTGTTTCCGGGGTCGAATATGATGTTCTTCTGGGGTTCTATGGAGAAGTCGTCCTCATAGACTATGTCCCTTATCCTGCGACCCTCGAATATGGTCTCAAGTAGTCCAATGCATGCATCCTTTCGCCGCATGACCTCCGCGAACATGGCGTCGTTCTCAAGCGGGATGTCCCTTCTGTCCCTTCTACCGAAAACCCTTTGTGAACCGTTGTGTTTCTTAACCATTGAAACACCTCCTGGAAAGTAACGTTGGAAGCTCCCAAGAGCCTTTCATATTACTAATTCCAAAAAACCAGGCATTTCCATTCACGGTTTTCGAAAGATTTTTGAGTGATTCCGGATAACTCATTGTCACACAAAATGATGTTTTACAAGAAAAAGTGACAGCAATGTCACTTTTTTATCGAAAAAAGGATTCCCTGACACATTGGAAGGCTTGTTCAATTGACTAACGGATGTTTTGACTTTAATATCATACTCGTGCCAAAGTGGTGGAATGGTAGACACCGGGGACTTAAAATCCCCTGGCCGCAAGGCCGTACGGGTCCGAGTCCCGTCTTTGGTAAGCTCCTGAGTCACAATTCAATGTAGAATTGTGGCTCTTTTCTTTTATGTTGAAACTGTTTGACTATCTGTTTTGTTGTTTAAAGACAGTTTTCTTGACAAGTACCCGACTTAAAGATGATACTTCAAAAGTCGTTTGAAAAATATTGTGTTTGCGTAAAAACTCGCTATAAAAATATTGCTGCGCATGCTAAAGCTCCCTTGGTAAATATTTGAAATCCAATTGTACAATCCAACTTTGGAGGGGTGTTCACCGGGTGTTGAACAGTTCTTTTGGCAAAAAGAAAACCAGCCTTGAGACTGGCCTTCTTCTTATGAATGGGATTCAATCACTGGATAGGAAACTACAATGTTGGAAGATATGGTGCAGTATTGACGATTCCTCATTACATGGCATTTCTGCTGATGGAAAGATAGTTTCGTAGCAATGATTCCTTTGGAACAATAATTCTATGCCCTGTGTTCTGTGTATCCGTTGTCAAGAGCCCAACGGAGAGCATCGTTTATCCTGCTTTGATATCCTTTTGGGTTTGGAGTTCTGAATCTTTGCAATGTATCCATGTCTATTTGTATTGTTATCGTCTTTTTGACTGGTCTCCAGTTCTTGAAGAACAAGGCTTTTTTTTGCTCTTCTGTAAGAGCTGGTATATCCGTTGTGTCTATTGGCATTTTTTCAAGTTCTGCAAGTCTTTCAGTCGTAAATGTGTTTTTGTCTTTCATAGTAGATTTCCTTTTCTTCTTTCAATGCTCTTCTTGATGAAATGATGCGTGTTCTTCCGTTTCTTTCTGTAAAGCATGTAATCACCACCAGAATTCCATGCGTCATTCCTAAAGCTAAAAACCTTTCTTCTTCTGACGATGAGTGGTTTATGTCAAAAGTCTCAAGAAGAAACGGGTCTTCAAACATATCAAGGATTTCTTCAAACCCAAATCCATGTTTCCTTTCATTTGTTTGGGATTTTTCTTCATCCCATTCAAAATCTCCAACTACAACAGTTCTCCCCATCAGAAACTCCTGCTACAAGGATAAGTTCATTTTTGACAATAAGTCAATGATAAATATAAAAGAATAAATATAAAAACTTAAATATTTTCTTTCGTCTTGGCTGTCAAAGAGTGGCACAGTAGGGCTTTGAATGGCGTTGTGTGGCGGAGTATGGCGTATTAGGGCGTATGGCGGCGGACTACGGCGCACTAGGACGCATCAGATTTTGGCATGGTACTTGAATCTGTGGCCAATCTGTAGATGCTGTAGTGGTTGTGGCAGTTGTTGTGTCTGTAGCAGTTGTAGCACAGCGTCCGTAGCAAGAGCAAGTGTCATGACACAGGCATTGCATTTCGAGAGCAAATCAGTGCGCCATAGTGTGCCCAGCAAGCCCAGTGCGCCCAGTAGGCTCAGCCCCATAAACGCACAAAAAAGCCAGCCTGCTAAGATGCAAGCTGGCTCCAAGACTGCCGCCCAATTAATACTACTGTTCGTCTACGACGTTGTCCTTGTCTATGAGCTTGGCGTTGGTGCGGCCTGGGAGAATCTTCTTCCAGAACGCTTGGGTTCCTGAGTAGATCTTTTCGAACTCGTCCTCGCTTTCCTTGAGAGCCGACTGCCATGCAGCTCCAAAGCCTGGGCTGTTTATGATGAGACGGTCGACGGCCTTTTGGTAGATCTGAAGGCGCTGGACCTCTGCGCGGCCTGGCTTTTGGGCAAGAGCTGCATTGGTTATCCTAAGGTTCTCGTTGGCTTTCTTGAGCTCTTCGTTCTCAGCCTTGAGCTTGTTTACACCTGCGGACTCTATGTCCATGCGGTCTGCAAGGAGGCCTTTGAGCTTTGCAACCTCGTCCTTTCCCTTCTTTTCTATGTCATGTTTGGAAATCGACTGCCAAATGTACACGATAATTGCGACAACGAGTCCAATTCCAAGGCCAATCAAAAGCTTATCCATCATCGTTCTCCTTCCGCATTGCACTGCGGCACAATGGAAAATATAACCTCTAGACGAACGTTTTTCAACCAAACTCAGCTGAAGCGCTTTATGACAGCTTCCACGCTGTTCTCGATAGGGGAGGGCATGGATACACGACCATCGAAGACAGCCATGTCCTTGAAGCCTATTCCTGTGAGGAGAACGCAGACATCAACATCCTCTCCAAAACGTTCCTTGAGCATTGGAACGTCCTTTTCAAGGGCCGCCCATGCCGTTGCGCTTGCAGGTTCAACGAAGATTCCTCCGTTGTGGACGAGCTTCATCTGGGCATCAAGTATTTCCTGCTCAGTGACTTGTGTGCACCAGCCTTTGTACTGCTTGAGGTACTGCACCGCCATCCTTCCGCTTGCCGGAATGTCAACAGAGATGGAATCGGCACGGGTCGATGCCTCTATTGACTTGAACTGCCCCGTTGCAAAAGCCTGGCTTATGGCATTGGACTTTTCGCTCTGAGAACACACGATGTGAGGGATGTGGTCTGTAAGGCCCGCCTTCATGAGGTCGTAGAAGCCTTTGTAGACGCTGCTTATGATACAGCCGTCACCAACCGGGACGTATACTACATCTGGAATCCGTCGTCCAAGCTGCTCGAAGAGCTCAATGGAGATGCTCTTCTTGCCTTCTATGGTCATTGGGTTGTAGGCCGTGTTGCGGTTTATACCGCCAAAGTGCTTCGTGTAGGCGATCGAAAGAAGGAAGGCATCATCGTATGTGCCATCTACGGGAACGACAGTTGCTCCATAGAGGACGCTCTGCATAAGCTTGTTGATTGGAGCCGTCTTTGGAACGAAGAGGATTATGTCCAGTCCGTATGCCGCACCCGCACAGCTCATGGCAGCTCCTGCGTTGCCTGTGGATGCAAGGGCTATCTTCTTTGTGTCATGTGCAATGGCCTGTGCTGCAATGAGCTGGCTTGCCCTGTCCTTGAAGGATCCAGAGGGGAGGTATGCATCCATTTTGCAGTAGACATTGGAAAGGCCAAGCTTGGCATTAAGGCGCATTGGCTTGACGATTGGTGTTGTTCCAATGGGATATACTTCCTTGTTGGGAACATCATAAGGAAAGAAATCATAGATTGAGACATGGTCCTTCTTCTGAAGCTGTCTAAGTTCATCTTCGTCGTAGATGACCTTGAGGTATCCGCGGGGGAATTCCCCTTCCTTTGATTTTGCAGCGCATTCAGGACACTGGTAGATTACTTCGTCCGTGATGAACTCTTTGCCGCAGTCTATGCACACATATTTGAATTTCATCGTTCACTCCTAGGAAATTGTCTTGGAAAGCGGTTGGACGCCATCGCTTGGATGCGCTTTCGTCAAACCCCGTTCCCAATATGGCCAAGCCCTTTGACCATTACAAAAAAGGGACCACCGCTTTGCGGCAGTCCCTGTCAAACCTACATGGTTCAGTCTGCGAGTACGTCCTTGTTGAAGTCCTCGATGAGTTTGTCGATCTGCTCGGCCATTGGAGGGATGGATGTCCAGTAGTTCCTGTCGTACCACTGTGCATTGATCTCTTCGTATGTCTTGCCCTGCTGCTCGACCCAAGTGTAGTACTTGAGGTTGTGGATGCGGAGTCTGTCGTAGTAGCCAAGCTCCAAGGCATCCTGATAGCTCTGGTGGAGAAGGGCGCCGCTGTGTACTCTTGCAGCTTCCATCTCTGTGAACTTGCCCTGCTGCTCTTCGAGCTCTGCAAGTCTTGTCTTGTACATGACAGCGGAGTCCGTGCAAATCGTGAAGATGACATCGTCCTCGTCCATCTCGTAGTACTTGGCCATCTTGATGGCGCTGAGGGTGTTGCCAATGCCTGAGATTCCAAAGTACTGGAGCTCGGAGATCTGCTTGTCAGTAAGACCAACGGTCTCCTTGAGGTACTTGATACCGGCAGGTTCGTTGAAGAGTCTGTAGATGTCCATACAATCCTGGTCGTCTATTGCACAGATCATGTCCGTGTTCTTTACGTTGTGGATCCATGGTACATGCTTGTCTCCAATGCCTTCGATCCTGTGTCCGCCAAAACCGTTTCTGAGGAGGGTTGGGCACTGCTTCGCTTCGCCTGCTGCAATGACGATGTGTGGATACTCCTTCTTGAGGTGGTCGCCGGCTGCAAGTGTTCCGCCGCTTCCTGTGGATGACGCATAACCGCGTACGTTCTCTGGCTTGACGCCAAGGTCCTTGAGGACCTCAAGTATCGCAGCACCTGTTACGGTGTAGTGCCAGAGGTAGTTCTCGAACTGCTCGAACTGGTTAAAGATGACGATGTGCTTGCCGCGTTCTGCATCGAGCTCGTGGCACTTGTCGAAGATTTCCTTTACGTTGGACTCGCAGCCAGGTGTTGCAATGACTTCGCCGGCAACCGTCTTGAGCCAGTTGAATCTCTCCTGTGACATCTCTGCTGGAAGGATTGCAATGGACTTGCAACCAAGAAGTGCGCTGTTGTATGCACCGCCACGGCAGTAGTTGCCTGTGGATGGCCATACAGCCTGCTGGTTCTGGGCATCGAAGTTTCCAGTTGCGAGTGCTGGAGCGAGGCATGAATATGTTGCACCAACCTTGTGTGCTCCTGTTGGGAAGTACTTTCCAACGAGTGCGAAGATCCTGGCCTTGACGCCTGTGAGCTGCTTTGGAACCTCAATGTAGTTGACCTTGCCAAAGCCACCGCCCTGTTCGACAGGCTCATTCTTCCATGTGATTCTGAAAAGGTTGACAGGGTTTACATCCCAAAGACCTGTCTTTGCGAGCTTTTCCTTTATCTCAGCTGGAACTGTCGATGGGTCCACCATCTGCTTGAAGGTTGGAAGGATGATTCCCTTTTCCTTGCAAAGCTTGACATTCCTTGCTCTCACTTCTTCGTTCATATTCAGATTGATGAGCATTCGTTTCCTCCGTTTTCAGCCCAAGGCTGCTTTCTTCATACAAATGATTATTGCACAGCTTTTCCCATGTGTAAATACATAAAGTGAAAAACTTACAGAAATCGAATTTTGCATCAAAAGAATTTAGCTTTACATCAAAAAAGCAAAACCAAATTGAGATATCCATCTATTAATCCAATAAAAACTTGAGGTCATGCTAAAAGAAATAACTGTTGCATTTTGTTGCGTTTTTTGTTGACTTTGGCCTTATATGGGGTAGAATGGACTATAGATTACTATAACAATGGAGGGAGTCGCGAAGCTATGCCGTGCGGGTTCCTCAATAGGAGAGCTTTTCATGGGAGACAGAATGAGACCCGTTCCATTTGAGGAACTGATGGAAAGGATTTTTTCCGAGTACAGGAACCATGGCACCATATTCGGAATAAGCAAGGACGATTTCTACAAGCCGTCCGCAAAGCATTCGATAGAGGTCTTTGGCCAGAAGTGCTCCACTCCTCTAGGCCCTGCAGCCGGCCCCCACACGCAGCTTGCGCAGAACATCGTAAGCGCATACCTCGTGGGCGGCAGGTTCATGGAGCTCAAGACCGTCCAGATCATGGACCACCTTGAGATTGCAAAGCCATGCATAGACGCAGGCGACGAAGGCCACAACGTGGAATGGTCCACCGAGTACACCCTTGAAAAGGCCTTCGACGAATACCTCAAGGCCTGGTTCGCAGTCCATGCAATCCAGGCAGCCCTTACAGGAAAGGCCTCCGACCCTGACTTCATATTCAACATGAGCGTTGGCTACAACCTCGAAGGGATCAAGCAGCCAAAGATGCAGACATATATAGACAACATGATGGATGCATCCCGCAGCCCGCTCTTTGAGCAGTACAAGGCCGCCCTCAAGGCAATGGTCGAGGACGACGAACTTCTCTGCGGCTCCGACCTGGAAGGCCATGCCAAGGCTCTTAGGGGCATAGAGGAAAGGATAAGCCCAGTCATCTGCAAGGGGGTCACAATCTCCACCATGCACGGCTGCCCTCCAAAGGAGATCGAGGCCATATGTTCCTACATGCTCACGGAGAAGCACCTCAACACGTTCGTCAAACTCAACCCAACGCTTCTTGGATACGATGAAGTAAGGGCCATCCTCGACGACATCGGCTTTGGACATGTCGTCCTCAAGTGCGAGAGCTTCGAACACGACCTCCAGTATACCGATGCCATTGCAATGCTGCACCGTTTGGTGGACCTTGCCAAGAAGGAAGGCCTTGGCTTTGGCGTCAAGCTTACCAATACGCTTGGCAACGTCAACGACGGCAAGGTGCTCCCTGGCGACGAGAGATATATGTCAGGTAGGGCGCTCCTTCCAATATCCACCAAAGTGGCTGCAAAGCTCAGCGCGGAGTTCGACGGCAAGCTTCCCGTTTCGTATTCCGGCGGATGCACGATCTATTCCGTCAAGGACATATTCGATACAGGCATAAGGCCCATCACGTTGGCCACCGACATGCTCAAGCCAGGTGGATATGCAAGGATGTCGAGGATGGCGGAGCTTTTGGAGAAGGAGAGCAAGGCTTGGAACCGCAAGGACATAGATTCAAAGGCAGTCCAGGAACTGTGCGAGAAGGCACGCACCGTCGAGTATTCCCAGAAGGCTTTCCGTGGTGATGCAAAGGCCAAGGTCGCCGATGCGCTTCCTCTCTTCAACTGCTATGTCTCGCCGTGTATGCAGGCGTGTCCAATACATCAGAACATCCCTGACTACGTTGGTCTTGTGGGCGAGGGACGCTATGCAGAGGCCTTGGATGTCATCTATCAGGAGAATGCGCTTCCAAACATCACATGCAACATATGCGACCACCAGTGCCAGTTCCACTGCGCCAGAATGGACTACGAAGGTGCAGTCAGGATAAGGGACATGAAGAAGATCGCGGTCGAGAACGGCACGGAGGAGTACCTGGAGAAGCTCTGGTCGGCTCCTGGTCAGCCTGCCGATGTAAAGGCCGCCGTCATAGGCGCAGGCCCTGCCGGCCTTTCCGCTGCATATTTCCTTGCACGCTCCGGTTTCGATACGACGATATTCGAGCGCGAGGAGAACGCCGGTGGTGTCGTCGCCAACATTATCCCAACGTTCAGAATCGATCCAAAGGCGGTTCAGGCTGACATAGACTTCGTGGCGGCGCATGGCGTGAAGTTCAACTATGGCGTAAAGCTTGAGGATGTCACCGTCAAAGCCCTCAAGGATGCCGGATACGAGTTCATCTACTATGCCGTTGGAAGCGAAAAGGACAATAGGATCGCCGTCGAGGGCGATGAGAAGGCCGTAGTCGGTGCACTTGAATTCCTCGAAGCCTTCAAGAACGACAAGGCGCTTGACGTCCTTGGAAGGAACGTCGTCGTCACAGGTGGTGGAAACACTGCAATGGACAGCGCAAGGGCTGCAAAGAGGACCCAGGGCGTGGAGAACGTCACCGTCGTATACAGAAGGACTGAGAAGGAGATGCCGGCAGACCACGAGGAGTATCTCCTTGCCAAGGAAGACGGTGTCTCATTCGTGTTCCTAGCAAATCCAAAGAGGATTGGAGACGGCAGACTTGTATGCACCAAGATGGCCCTTGGCGAGCCTGATGCATCTGGTAGACGCAGACCTGTCGAGACGGAAGAGACCATTGAGATCCCTTGCGATGTACTCATAACGGCAATTGGCGAGCACGCAGACAGCGAAGCCCTCACATGGTACGGCGTACCTGTGAACGAGAAGGGTTGGCCTGTCGTTGATGCAGAGACGAACGAAACCCCGGTCGAGGGTGTATATGCAATTGGCGATGTCCAGAGCGGACCTTCCACGGTTGTAAGATGCATTGCATCGGCACGCAAGGCCGTTGAGGCCACAATCGACAAGGTCCTTGACGAGATAAAGGACGCCGAGTGCTGCGATGACGACTGCGACTGCTGTGACCATGACGATTGCCACGATGGCTGCCATGACGACTGCTGCTGCGGACACGATGACTGCCACGAGGGCTGCGACCATGACGATTGCCACCACGACCACCACGAGTGCTGCGATGACGACTGCGACGAAGGCGAGGAAGAGGACGAAGCCTATCTTGAGGCTGAGGACAAATTCTTCAAGGACATCCAGTACAGGAAGACCCATATCTGCACGGACTGCAAGACCCCTTGCGCCGGCAAGGCGTTCGCAGAGCAGGAGGCGAAGCGCTGCATGGACTGCACGTACCTTTGCAACAAGTGCGTCGATGTATGTCCAAACCGCGCCAACGTAGCCATTGACATGAGGTTCTCCGATGCAACGGAAGACCCGTTCCAGATCCTCCACATAGATGCATTCTGCAACGAGTGCGGAAACTGCGCCACGTTCTGCAACCACAATGGAAGACCATACAAGGACAAGTTCACCGTATTCAGCAGACGCGACGACTTTGACGACAGCACCAACAGCGGCTTCTATGTTGAAGGCGACAGCGTCCTTGTGAGACTTGAAGGAAACATCATCCAGTGCAGCATAGACGGAGACGGAAACCTTGTTGGAGACGTTCCAGAGCTTGTGCGTGACATCATTGAGCAGGTTTTCATCTGCTACGACTACCTTCTTACAAGGGTTGAGGAGTAAGGCATGACGACCGTTATCAGAAACGCAAGGGTCATTCAGACCATGGATCCAGTGGAGGTCCTCGAAGGTGTAGACGTAGTAGTCGTAGACGACCTCATAAAGGCTGTTGGCAAGAACGCCGGCAGCCAGGTGAAGGCCGACAAGGTCATAGAGGCAGAGGGCAAGACCGTCATCCCTGGCATGATATGCGGGCACCATCACTACTACAGCGGACTTAGCCGTGGAATGCAGATCTCCGCAGGCCCTCAGACGGACCTCATACAGATCCTCAAGGAATGGTGGTGGCGTCTTGACAGGGCCTTGGACGAAGAGTCCCTGTACTACAGTTCCCTGATATGCACACTTGATGCAATAAAGAACGGTACCACCACCTGTATAGACCATCATGAGAGTCCAAACTACATCTCAGGATCCCTTTCCACGATTGCAAAGGGAATGGAGAGGTTCGGACTCAGAGGAATCGTTGCATACGGCATCACGGACCGCAACTATGGAATGAAGGAGATAAAGGCCGGAGTCGAGGAAGGCATAAGGTTCGCAAAGGAAGTCGATGAAAGGAAGAAGCGCGGTGAGAACGTCATGTGCCAGGCAATGGTAGGCGGACACGCACCGTTCACCATCCCTGAAGAGGGTATGGAGATGCTTGCAGACTCCGCACGTCAGACCGGACGTGGAGCGCACATCCATGTCGCAGAGGGAGAGTACGACCAGGTCTGGTCGCACCATTTCTACAACATGGACATCCTCGACAGGCTGGACAAGCACGGACTTCTTGCAGACAACACTCTCCTTGTGCATGGAATCTACCTCAACGAGCATGAGATAGACCTTCTCAACGAGAGAGGCTGCTACCTTGCACACAACCCAAGGAGCAACATGAACAACGAAGTGGGCTACAGCAAGTACCTTCCAAAGGTCAGGAACCTCATTCTTGGAACCGATGGCTGCGGAAGCAACATGTTTGAGGAAAGCAAGATAGCCTTCTTCAAGAACCGCGATGCAAACGGTCCTTACTGGCCTGGCGACTACATGAGGGCACTCACAAGGGCCAACACCTTCGTTGAGAAGTACTTCGTAGGCGACAGGTTTGGAAGGATAGAGCCTGACTACAAGGCCGACCTTGACATCATCACATATCAGAACCCAACGCCGCTCAATGCAGGCAATGCAGCCGGGCACTTCATTTGGGGCATGAGCAGCAACTGCGTCGAGTCCGTGATGATCAACGGAAAGCTCGTCATGGAGAACAGACAGTTCGACTTCGATGAAAAGGAGATCTATGCAAAGGCCGCCGAGGTCGCCAAGAAGGTCTGGGAGAGGACCGACTCCCTCAAGGCCGATGGGACGAGCGGTATAGTCAGATAATCGCCTTTTCAGTATTATCTTAAAGTACGGCCGCAGTATGACCATTGGAATTCATACTGCGGCTTGCGTTTCATTTTGGAACACCATTGTATTTTTTGTAAATCAATGGTGTCTATGGTGGGAGGAACGATGGTTGCACATGACATCTCCAAGGCTGTGAGAAGGCTTGATGCGGTATCCAAGAGCGAAGGGACCGTCAAGTACATAGCCGACTATGGATTCGAGGATTGCCTTTGGGGACGGCTCGTCCGTTCAAGCATCCCAAGGGGAATCATCAAGGACATAAAGCTGCCTGAAATGCCTGATGGCTACAGGTTCATAACCTACAAGGACATACCTGAGGGTGGACACAACTACCTCCATATGATAGCCACTGACTGGAAGTGCTTTGCGGAAAACGATGTAAGGTACGTTGGTGAGACCATTGGAATAATCGTAGGCCCTGACAGGACCATGGTCGAAGACCTTAGGGAGAAGATCGTAGTGGAGTACGAAGAGCAGGAACCTGCTGTCTCCATAGACGACGGCCTTGCCTGCAAGGGCGGTGCGTTCATAAACGACGACAACATCCATTGCCATCTCAAGCTTGAGGTCGGCAACGTGGACGATGCGTTCAAGAAGGCTGACAGAATCGTTGAGGAGACCATAGAGACCGGCTTCCAGGAGCATGTCTACCTTGAGACCAACGGTGCATGCTGCATGCCTGACGGCGATGGATACAAGATATATGCATCGGCCCAGTGCCCGTTCTATATAAGGAAGTCCATAGCTCCGCTTTTGAACATCGACCCCTCCAAGATATCGGTCCAACAGACCACGACCGGTGGGGCCTTTGGTGGAAAGGAGCACTTCCCAGATGTCGTGTGCGGACCTCTTCTTCTTGCAGCGTATGTGATGAAGAAGGGCGTCAAGATGATATTCGACAGGGAGGAGGACATAGAGAACTCCGTCAAGAGGCATCCTTCAAAGACGGTTTTCAGGACCGGCCTTGACAAGGAGGGCAACATAATTGCCATGGACAGCAAGGTCTACTACAACGTTGGAGGCTATCTTTCGTCCTCGTTCGTCGTGCTCCAGCGTGGATGCTTCCACGTCACCGGCTGCTACGAGTTCCCAAACATGAGGACCGAGGGCTTTGGGGTTGCCACCAACACATATCCAAGCTGTGCATTCAGAGGCTTTGGTGCACCTCAGACATTGTTTGCAGTCGAGACGCACATGTGCCATATTGCAGAGATGCAGGGACTGGATCCGCTTGAATACAAGAAGAGATACTTCATAAAGCAGGGCGGAACCACAAGTACCAACGGAAAGGTCGTGGAAAGGGTGATGATACCTGAAATGCTTGATCAGGTGCTCAAGGCAAGCGACTACGAACGCAAGTCCAAGGAGTACAAGTGGGGTTGCGGAAAGGGCATTGGAATCTCGTTCTACAACCACGGCGGCGCATTCACGGGAAACGGCGAGCAGGCCATAATCAAGGGACATGCAAAGCTCCACAAGTACAAGGACGGCACGGTTGAGATCCTGTGCAGCCAGACGGAGATGGGGCAGGGCTTCCATACGATCCTTCCAAAGATCGCTGCGCATGTGCTTGAAATCCCAATCGAGAAGGTCATATTCGACGATCCAAACACTTCAAGGGTCCCTGACTCAGGTCCTACCGCCGCATCACGTTCGACGATGATAGTAGGAGAGCTCATAGAAAGGGCGGCAACCCTCATGAAGCCACGCTACTACAAAGAGGACGAATTCGAGGTTGAGACCCAGTACGAACACCCAGATGGATATCCTTGGGATCAGTCCACCTTCCAGGGCTATGCATACCTAGGCTATGGCTGGGGCGTGTGCGCCGTCGAGGTCGAGGTGGACCCCTGCACCGGTGAAGTGACCACCAAGGGGGTATGGTCCAGCCACGACTGCGGCCATCTCATTGACGAGATGATAGTCCACGGACAGGTAAACGGAGGAATCCTCCAAGGCATAGGCTGGGCGTCGACCGAGGTCCTCAAGAACGTGGGCGGGCACTTCAAGCAGACATCAATGAGCGACTACATAGTTCCAACGTCAATGGACTGCCCAAAGCAGGGCGTGATGTTCGTCGAGAATCCATATGAATGGGGTCCTTTCGGTGCAAAGGGCATGGGTGAGCTTGTGTTCAACGGAAGCGGAGCTGCATACATAGACGCACTTTCGCGTGCCATTGGAAAGCGAATAACAGCCATTCCTGTTCCAACCGAGGACGTCATGGGCTACATGCTCAATGGAAAGGACCTGAAGGAGGCTCTTTGATGGAATGTAAGGATTACAAGATGGAGTTCACATTGAACGGAAAGCCCGTGAGCATAACCACAGACCCTCTAAGGCGTCTCATAGATGTCCTGAGGGAGGACTTTGGCTGCGTTGGGGTCAAGGAAGGCTGTAGCGAAGGCGAGTGCGGTGCATGCTCCATTCTCATGAACGATAGGATAGTCACCCCTTGTCTCATCCCTGTGGGTGCTGCGAACGGTCAGGACATAATGACCATAGAAGGCATAAAGGAGACGGAGAAAGGCGCAATCATTGTTCAGGCGTTCGCCGACGGTGGAGCCGTGCAGTGCGGGTTCTGCATTCCAGGCATGGTCATTGCCGCATACTATCTCCTTTCCCGCAATCCAAATCCAACAGAGGACGAGATAAGGCTTGGAATCAGTGGAAACATCTGCCGCTGTACAGGCTATGACCTCATAGTGGAGAGCATAAAGCTTGCCGCCAAAAGGGGAGGTGAGATATGGAAGAGATGATGTGCTACATTCCAAAGACGCTTGAAGAGGCCCTTGACATAAAGTCCAAACACGATGTCATTGTCCTTGCAGGTGGAAGCGACCTCATGGTCTCGAACAAGAGGACCTTGGGACTCACCCCAAAGTTCGACAAGCCTGTGATGATAGTGAGGAACCTCCCTGAACTGAAGAGGATATACATCAACGAAAAGGGCGAGTGCTGCATAGGATCTGGCTGCACCAGCGCACAGATTGCAGAAAACACCCTATGTCCATGGCATCTTAGACAGGCTGCATCCAGAATGGGCGCCGTAGCCCTCAGAAACAGCGCCACCATTGCAGGAAACATTGCAAACGCCTCTCCAAAGGGCGATACACCAGGTCCGTTGTACATGCTGGATGCAAGGGTCAAGCTCAGCTCCGCTTCAGGCAGCAGAGAGGTACTTGTCAGCGATTTCATAGTCAAGTTCAGGACCATCGACCTAAAGCCTGACGAGATGATAACGGAGGTCATCGTGCCGCTTTCGGAGGACGACTTCGACTACGTGTTCTGGCACAAGGTGGGCACGCGCAAGGCCAACGCAATAAGCAAGATAACCCTGAGCCAAGCCATCAAGTTCAATGCCGATGGCTCTGTGAAGGACTACCGAGTGGCCGCAACCGCAACCGGTGCAAAGACCAACCGCAGCAGAGAGGTCGAGTCCATCATCATTGGAAAGCGCCTTACACCGGAGCTCATAGAGGACGTGGTCAATGGATTTGACAACGTGATCTCTCCGCGTGCAATGCCTGAGTTCAGACGAGAGGCTACACGCAGGATGATAAGACGCTTCCTCACCGTTGCGGACACACATCCAAAGGGAAAGGTCATAGACACATACGACGGCTATTACGTAACGGGCCAGCCTGAGCCAAGGGCGTAGCTCCGTTTGGCGGTCCAAACGGGTTGGACGGCCCAAGCCGTTTTTTTGAAAAGGAGACATCATGAACGAAAAAGGAATACTGCTTAAAGACATATACGCACTTATGACGAATCCTGAAAAGGATACGCTGTACGGTGTGGACATGCTCATTGAGGACGGCAAGGTCAAATCAATAGGAAAGGGCCTTGTCGCACCACAGGACTGCAGGGTCATAGACGGCTCCAAGCTGGCTGTGGTTCCGGGTTTCGTCAACACCCACCATCATTTCTATCAGACACTTACGAGGAACCTTCCTGCAGTGCAGGATGCAAAGCTCTTCGATTGGCTTGTATATCTCTATGAAGTATGGAAATATATAGATGAAGAGGCTATATACTACTCCTCTTTGCTTGCAATGACGGAGCTTCTTAAGACGGGGTGCACCTGCTCCACGGACCACCACTACGTGTTCCCAAAGCAGTGCAAAGGCCAGGACCTTACAGGCGCCCAGTTCAAGGCCGCCGACCAGCTTGGAATGAGGTTCTCCCCAACTCGTGGAAGCATGAGCCTTTCCAAGAAGGACGGAGGGCTTCCGCCGGATACAGTCGTGCAGACTGAGGACGAGATCCTTGAGGATTCCGAGCGTGTCATAAAGCTCTACCACGACCCATCCCCAATGGCCATGCACAAGATAGTGCTTGCTCCATGCTCTCCGTTCTCTGTGACCAAGCGCTGCATGCTTGAAAGCGCAAGGCTTGCAAGAAAGTACGGAGTGCGTCTTCACACCCACCTTTGCGAGACCATGGACGAAGAGGACCAGTGCAAGGCAATGTACGGCATAAGGCCGGTCGAACTCATGCAGGAATGCGAGCTCATTGGAAACGATGTGTTCTATGCACATGGAATATGGTTCAACGACGACGAGCTCAAGCTCCTTGCAAAGACAGGAAGCCACATAGCCCACTGTCCGTCGTCCAACATGAGGCTAGGTTCCGGAATATGCCGCACAAGGGAGCTTTTGGACCTTGGAGTGAATATTGGAATAGGTGTCGACGGCAGCGCCTCCAACGACAGCTCCGACATGCTTGCGGAGATGCGCAATGCGCTTCTGCTTGGAAGGGTCAAATACGGCAGCACCGCCCTCACGGCCCGCGATGTATTCAAGATGGGAAGCGAGAACGGTGCCAGGATGCTCAACTTTGGCAACGTTGGAAGGCTTGAGGAAGGCTGGGCTGCAGACCTTGCATGCTTCGATGTGTCCGGCATCGCATACGCAGGAAGCCACAGCGACCCAATAGCGGCCCTTCTTTTCTGTGGCTGCGACCATACGGCTCAGTATACGATCGTAAACGGACAGGTCGTGGTGGATAACAGGAAAGTCGTTGGTGTGGACGAGCAGGAGCTTGCAGACAAGGCCAACAGGATAAGCGCAGGGCTTCTTGAGAAGAGGAGGATCTATGGTTGAGAACCTTATAATAGCCAAAAGCATAGCGGAAGCCGTTTCATGCAGGGCTTCCAGCAAGGAGAACTCCGCATACCTTGCAGGTGGGACGGAGATAAACAGGCTCAACGGCACGGTGGATGCATCCGTTTTGGTTTCCATTGGAAGGATAGCTGAGCTTGACGGAATGTCTGTGGCTGACGACCCTCGAAAAGGTTCGTGCGCCTCTTCCTCAAAGTTCCTGAGAATCGGTTCCATGTGTACCTTCCAGGAGATGGTCGAATCCAATGAGACTCCACAGTGGCTCAAGGACGCCTGCCGTTTCATGGCATCGCGCACCAAGCGCAACATGGCCACCATTGGTGGAAACGTAGCCCTCATGAGGGACGATTCATACCTCTATGCAACCCTTCTTGCCGCAGGCTCACTTCTTGAACTTGTCGACATCGAGGGCAACACCATGTTCAGGTGTACAAAGAAGTACATGAACGAGCATGAGTCGTTCAAGGACTGCCTCATAGCCGCCGTCCTTGTTCCAGAGGACGCGGTAGTGGCATCGAAGCGCTATGCGAACACCGCTGAAAGCCATTCCGTCCTTACCATGGGCGCAGGGCTTGTGAACGGAGAGCTCAGGCTCGCAGCGGCCCTCAAGGGTACCGGTGTGTTCCTCATGCCGCATCTTTCAGAACTAATTTCAAAGGGTTCGACTGAGGACGAAGTCCTTGATGCGGCCAAGAACCACAGTGGAATAGAGGTCAAGTCCGACATGTACGGCGGCGAGGCATACAAGAGGTATCTTCTTGGAATCACCGCATACGACCTTGCAAGGAAGGTCCTTTCACAGGGAGGGAGCAGATGAGAGTCGATTGTGTAATCAACGGAAGGGGAAGGAGCTTTGACGTAGAGCCTTCCATGAAGCTCAGGGAGATGCTTCTTCTCAATGGAAACCTCGCCGTTCGCGACAGCGACGATGCAGAGGGCTTCTGCGGAAGCGATACCGTCCTCGTGGATGGAACCCCGGTCTTCTCCAACCTCGTCCTTGCCGGAGAGGTCCAGGGCTGTGAGATAAGGACCCCGGATGGTCTTGGAGATCCAAGGCACCTTACGGCGGTTCAGCAGGCCATGATAGATGCAGGCATAGTCCAAAGCGCATACAACGCACCGGCTGCGGCCCTTCTTCTTACATGGCTTTTGGAGAACAACCCAAATCCAAGCAAAGAGGACATAAAGGACGCCCTTTCAGGCATTTTCATAAGGGATGCAGGCTACGAGCACTACTATCTTGCAGTCAAGCTTGCACAGGAGAAGATGAAGGACGGCAAGTACTCGACGACCATAGCACCTTCGTTCAGGCCTGAGTTCGAGTACATTGGAAAGCCAATGTCCAAGATAGACGGGGCCCAGCTCGTCACAGGCGACAAGGCGTTCGTCGAGGACTACGTTCCATCAGATGCCTGCCACATGGTCGTCCTCAGAAGCCCTCATGCAAGTGCATACATCAAGTCCATAGATACAAGCGAGGCAGAGAAGGTGGAGGGTGTCATCTCCATACTTACAGCATACAATACGCCTGAAACGCATTACATGCAGGCAGGTCAGGGCAATCCTGAGCCGTCCCCTCATGACAGAAGGCTCTTCAACCTCAAGGTAAGGCATGTGGGCGACAGAGTGGCCGCCGTCATAGCGGAGACCTTGGAGGAAGCCAAGGCTGCATGCAAGCTCATAAAGGTCGAGTACGAGGTTCTCCCCGCCGTCTTCACTGTGGAGGAGGCCATGGCACCAGGAGCTCCTGCTGTGCACGACGGCATAGTCGAATACAGAGCCGGCGCACCTGCGGACCTCGATGAATACAACAAGGCCGCAAAGGACCCGCGCGAAGGCAAGGTCATCTATCAGTTCCCCCTTGGCGGCGACATAAGGCACAACGTGGCCGCATCCAACAAGGGACACATAGGTGACGTGGAGAAGGCATTCAAGGAGTCCGATGCCGTTGTGGAATGCACATATCAGACAAGCCAGATTCAGCATACGCCTCTTGAGACGCATATCTGCTTTGCAAAGATGGAGGGCCAAAGGCTTGTGGTCTATGCCTCGACTCAGGTTCCATACCATGTTAGGAGAATCGTTGGTTGGGTCACAGGGCTTCCTGAAAACAGAATCCACGTCATAAAGACGCGCGTTGGCGGCGGCTATGGCTCAAAGCAGGACATCCTCATAGAGGACCTTACAGGATATGCCGCATTCGTGACCGGAAAGCCTGTGCTTTGCCACAATACAAGGGAGGAGGAGTTCATTGCCAACTCCACACGCCACCCAATGAGGGTCCGCGTGAAGATGTCCGGAAACAAGGATGGTCAGATCACGGGAATCTTCATGGAGGTGTGCGCCAACACAGGCCCTTACGGCAACCACTGCCTTACGGTTCCAATGAACAGCTGCTCAAAGACCCTACCTCTTTTCAAGGTGGACAACATGGCATACGACCTCAAGGTCTTCTATACCAACACTCCACCTGCCGGTGCGTACCAAGGCTATGGCACTCCAAAGGGCACATACGGCCTCATGATGGCAATGGCCCTTCTTGCAGAGAAGCTTGGCATAGACTACAAGGATATGGTGCTCAAGAACCATGTAGAGGAAGGCTATATGCTTGAAATCCTCAAGGGTCTTGGAGAAGGAAGGGAAGGTGCAGTCGTTCCAGTTGGCTCCTGCGGTCTTGACGAAGCCATAAGGAAGGGCTGCGACATGATAGAGTGGGGCAAAAAGGAGGTCTCAAGCGACCCTGACTGGAAGATTGGCAAGGGCTTTGCAATGATAATGCAGGGCTCGGGGCTTCCAGGTCTTGACCACTCGGAGGCCATAGCAAAGCTTGAGACGGATGGCACCATCATCCTCAACAGCGGTGGAGCTGACCTTGGAACGGGCCTTGACACGATATCGGCCAAGATAGTGGCTGAGGTCCTCAAGGTTCCAATGGATAGGATAACGGTCGTCTCAGGCGATACCGATTCCTGTGCGTTCGACACAGGTGCATACGCTTCGTCAGGAACCTTCTTCAGTGGAAATGCGTCCCTTGAAGCATGCAAGAAGCTCAAGGAGATGATCATAAAGGAATCGGCCTATCAGATGGGTGAGGATGAGGGCGACCTAGAGCTCCGCTTCCCGGGTGAGACCTACTCCAAGAAGACGGGCAAGGTGCTTTCCTACTACGAGCTGTCCCATACTGCGTGCAGCGGCGGCGGCCATGGCCAGATGATAGCCCACGGGACGTACATCACGACCGCTTCGTCCGTGCCGTATGGTGCGCATTTTGCACAGGTTGCAGTCAACGTGCGTACAGGCGAGATAAAGGTGCAGAAGTTCTACGCCCTTCAGGATGCCGGCACGCCTATCAACCCGGAGGTAGCCCTGTGCCAGATGTACGGCGCCGTCATGAAGTCCATAGGCCATTCCTTGTACGAGGACATGAAGCTTGACGAGAACGGTGTGTGCATCAACGCCAACATGACGGACTACGGGGTGCCAATGATATGGGAGGCCCCTGAGGACTTCAAGTCCGTGCTCATAGATGTGAACGATGCGTACGGCCCGTTTGGTGCAAAGTCCATATCGGAGATAGCGTGCAACGGAGCCGCTCCCGCAATTGGCATTGCAATCCACGATGCCTGCGGCGTGTGGCTCACAAGCTGGCCGATGACCCCTGAGAAGCTTCTCAAAGCCCTTGGAAAGATATGATTCCAGAATGGGAGAGTTCCCTTTGCGGGGCTCTCCTTTTTTGTATTTAATTCATGTTTAATTTTGTTGCGTTTTGTTGCATAGTGGTGTAGACTTTAGGCAAACGAAAGTTTCGACGATATTTGAAATGTTCAGTCAAATATAGGAATGGAGGATATTTATGGATTTTGCTGCCATCAAGAAGGCCGCCGAGGCATACGGACCTTCAATGACAAAGTTTCTCAGGGACATGATTGCAATTCCATCTGAGAGCTGCGAAGAGAAAGGTGTTGTCTATAGAATCAAGGAAGAGATGGAGAAGCTTGGATACGACAAGGTAGAGATCGACAAGCTTGGCAACATCATAGGTTGGATGGGAACAGGCGACAAGATCATCGCTATAGACTCCCACATAGACACCGTTGGCATTGGAAACATCAACAACTGGACCGCAGACCCATACAAGGGCTGGGAGAACGAGACCCAGATCTACGGACGCGGCGGATCTGACCAGGAAGGTGGAATGGCATCCGCAACGTACGGTGCAAAGATAATGAAGGACATGGGCCTCATACCAGAGGGCTACAAGATCATGGTCGTAGGCTCCGTACAGGAAGAGGACTGCGACGGCATGTGCTGGCAGTCGATCGTGAACGAGTACTTCAACGGACCTGAAGACGCTGCAAAGCAGATCGAGTTCGTAATCTCCACAGAGCCTACCGACGGAGGCATCTACCGCGGCCACCGTGGAAGGATGGAGATAAGGGTGGACATGCACGGTGTGTCCTGCCACGGCTCCGCTCCAGAGAGAGGCGACAACGCAATCCACAAGATGGCTGAAGTCATCGAGAACGTAAGGGACCTCAACGAGAACGCAGCGGACGACGAGCATATCCACGGCCTTGCCAAGATGCTCGATCCAAAGTACAACCCAGAGCACTACGAAGACGCACGCTTCCTTGGAAGGGGAACATGCACCACATCCCAGATCTTCTATACATCCCCGTCAAGATGTGCAGTCGCAGACAGCTGCTCAATCTCCATCGACCGCAGAATGACGGCCGGCGAGACATACAAGAGCTGCCTCAAGGAGATCGAGGACCTTCCTGCCTGCAAGAAGTACGCAAAGGACGTCAAGGTCTCCATGTACATGTACGACAGACCGGCATGGACAGGCCACGTCTACGAGACGGAGTGCTTCTTCCCAACATGGATCAACAAGGAGAGCGCACCACACGTCAAGGCGCTTGTGGATGCACACCACGCACTTTGGGGCGATACAAGACTTTGGGCCGATGACGTTGCAAAGGAGAAGAGGGAAGGCCGTCCACTCTGCGACAAGTGGACCTTCTCCACCAACGGCGTATCCATCCAGGGACGCTACGGCATCCCTTGCGTAGGCTTTGGACCTGGCGCAGAATCCCAGGCACATGCTCCAAACGAGATTACCTGGAAGCATGACCTTGTGGTATGTGCAGCCCTCTATGCAGCAGTCCCAATGCTCTACAAGCCAGAGGACAAGCAGGGAAGCGCAACATCCTTCCGCCAGGAACTTACAGGAAACGACATCCGCTAATTTAGGAGAATGAAAATGAGCAAAGCATTTGAACTTGCAAGACATCTTGAGACCTTGCACATCAACAACATGTACAAGAACGATTTCTACTGGACTTGGGACAAGACCGACGAGGAGCTTGACGCAATCTTCACAGTCGCCGATGCACTCAGAGACCTGAGGGAGCACAACAAGAGCACACGCATCTTCGACTCAGGCCTTGGAATCTCCATCTTCAGAGACAACTCCACACGCACACGCTTCTCGTTCGCAAGCGCCTGCAACCTCCTTGGACTTGAGGAGCAGGTCCTTGACGAGAAGGTGAGCCAGATAGCACACGGCGAGACTGTCCGTGAGACGGCGAACATGGTCTCCTTCATGGCCGATGTCGTTGGTATCCGCGACGACATGTTCATTGGCGAAGGCCACAAGTACCAGAAGACGTTCATCGATGCATGCGAGTACGGCTACCGCCACGGCATCCTTGAACAGAGACCAACCCTCGTGAACCTCCAGTGCGACGTTGACCACCCAACCCAGTGCATGGCGGACATGCTCCATGTCATCCATCAGTTCGGCGGCGTAGAGAACCTCAAAGGCAAGAAGGTTGCAATGACATGGGCATACAGCCCATCCTACGGCAAGCCTCTGAGCGTCCCACAGGGTGTAATTGGACTGTTCACAAGATTTGGAATGGACGTAACCCTTGCACATCCGGAAGGCTACGAAGTCATGCCTGAGTGCATAGACATTGCACAGAAGAATGCAAAGGCAAGCGGCGGTTCGTTCAAGCAGTGCAACAGCATGGACGAGGCGTTCAAGGATGCTGACATCGTCTATCCAAAGAGCTGGGCTCCGTTCGCAGCGATGGAAGAGAGGACAAAGCTCTACCAGAAGGGCGACAAGGCCGGTATCGACGCACTTGAGAAGAAGCTCCTTGCACAGAACGCAGAGCACAAGGACTGGACATGCTCGGAAGAGAAGATGAAGCTCACGAAGGACGGCAAGGCACTCTACCTCCACTGTCTCCCAGCTGACATCACAGGTCTTTCCTGCAAGGAAGGCGAGGTCGATGACACGGTGTTCGACCGCTACCTCGATCCTCTCTACAAGCAGGCTTCCTACAAGCCATACGTCATTGCGGCAATGATCTTCATGTCAAAGGTCAAGGATCCTGCAAAGGCCCTCATGGCTCTTGATTCAGCCGACAACCTCCGCAAGCTCTATTGAGTTCGATAAGGTTCTGTTATGCAAGGCTCCGTTGAAGAACGGAGCCTTATCGTTTTTCAGTGAAATCGTTTGAATATGGCAAAAGTTTGTGCGACAAAATGTGAAGTTTTGTCATTTTAGATTGATTAGCGTGTGTTTTTTGGCATACAATCAGACGACATGCTTGTAAAAGGCATGTAAAAGGAGAAAAAGAACTATGAAAAAGCTTTTGAGCGTTTTACTCGTAGTGTGTCTTGTCGCCGGTTTCGCATTCGCAGAAGGCCAGGGTGAGAAGGCAGCCGATACCATCGAAGCCAAGATCGAGGCTGGTCAGAAGATGACCGATGCCGAGCTCCTTGAGCTTGCAAAGCAGGAGACAGGTGCCTTCTACGTATACGGAAACACATCCCGTATCGCAAAGGCTGTAACGAACTTCGTCAAGACATATGGTGCTGAGCTTGGTCTTACCGAGAGCAACGCTGTTGGAACGAAGATGAACGACACCGACATCTACACGACCCTTTTCCAGGAGGCTGCAGGTGCATCCAGCAAGGTTGCTTCAATGGTCATGATCCAGGATGGAGCACAGCTTTCCATCTACAGGCAGAACTCCTCCATCATGCTCAACTACGTTCCATCCACGATTGCTGACAAGGTCGACTCCAACGACCTCGTTCCACTTGTACACCAGTACATCAACAAGCTCTTCATTTGGAACAACATCGGCGACGATGCTCCAGTGATCACCAACGTATGGCAGCTTACAGAGGCTTCTCTCAAGGACAAGGTCTTCTTCAAGAACCCAGCCACAGAGCAGGTCAACATGAACTTCCTCATCATGTGCACGAGCGACCAGTGGGCGGCAAAGCTTGCAGATGCATACAAGGACTACTACGGCAAGGACATCGAGCTTGGTTCCTACAAGAACGCAGGCTACAAGTGGGTTGCAGAGTTCATTGCAAACGTGAACTTCTCCATCTCCTCCGACACGACCATTTGCCAGACGATGGCAAAGGCTGACAGCGAAGGATGCCTTGGACTCTTCGTCCTCTCCAAGTTCAGGGACGTAGACGCTTCAATCAAGGGCAACCTCACAGTTGGCGCATTCACGGAAGAGCAGATCAATCCATTCTCCGGTTTCATGTATCCAATGTACGTCCAGATGACTGCAAAGTGCCCAAGGCCTTACACAACGATGCTCTTCATCAACTACCTGATGACATCCGAAGGCTTCACTCCATGGGGCGGTGCTGGAACGACGACACTTGGTGCATACTCAACGAACCCAGAGGTCGGAGCTGCTGAAGGCGACCAGCCAATCACATTCTGGAAGGACTGCCTCGTAGCAGAGGACGCTTCCTACATCATGGTCAACAAGTCCGCTGTAACGGACTTCGTCAATGCCGAGATTGCAAAGAAGTGAGTCTGATTCCTTAGCGTTGGGGCAGGTAGAAGCCTGCCCCAATTTTATAGGTCTCTAGTAATGAGTTTCTATCAATAAGTTTCTATCAACTCCCCATTTGGGGAACTTTCATCCAAGGAGTATCGATTGATGAATGAATTGACAAAGACAGCGGTCCACAAGAGAAAGCTGAAGTACCGGGCAAGGGACTTCATATCCAAGCCTGAGAACATCATCCTTTCAATAACTGTGGTCGTCCTTGGTTTCTTTACAATCTATCCGTTGCTTCTTTTGATGAAGGACACTGTAACGGTCAACATCGCAGACCTCCTCTATCCAGAGCTCTTTGGGAAGAAGGTAGGCTCATTGACCACGTTCCACTGGAAGAGGATGCTGTTCTCCAGCATGAGCAGCACATACTTCTGGAACCCGCTCAAGAACGCAGTGCTCATGTCGCTCCTTTCGAGCTTCATAGCCATCCTGTACGGCGGTGTCGTTGCATTCCTCATCACAAGAACGGATATGAAGTTCAAGAAGTTCTTCTCCACGGTCTTCATATTCCCTTACATAATGCCGTCGTGGACCATCGCCACGTTCTGGAAGAACTTCTTCCAAAACCCATCCATTGGTTCGTACCAAAGTGGAATGCTCTATTGGCTTACGGGGATAAGCGTACCTGAAAAGTTCGTCTATGGACTCGTCCCTTGCGCCATAGTGCTTGGCCTGCACTATGCACCGTTTGCATACATCCTCATTGGAGGAATCCTGAGGAACATGGATGCGAACCTGGAGGAGGCTGCAACGATCCTCAAGGCTTCAAGGGCCAAGATAATAAGAAGGATAACACTTCCCATAGTGATGCCTGCTCTGCTTTCCACCTTCCTGCTCGTATTCTCAAGCAGCATGAGTGCATACGCAGTACCGCAGTTCCTTGGAGGAGCCAGCGGTTTCAGCGTCCTTACGACGACGCTCAAGCAGTTCATCAACAGCGGTTGGTACGGTCAGGGCTATATCATGGCCATATTCATGATAGTCTTTGGCCTCATCATCCTGGGAATCAACCAATATGTTACAGGTAGCCGCAAGTCGTTCACGACCGTCACAGGAAAGAGCGGACAGATCTCCTACATCAAGCTTGGAGCCTGGAAGTACATCATAGCCGTGATACTCGTGATCCTCTGCGTCTTCTGTTCGTTCATGCCGCTCGTGAGCTTCGCCCTCGAGTCATGTACGGACATCCCCGGCGACTACAGCAACCTTACGCTCAAGTACTGGATAGATCCAGGTTATCCAAAGGAGAACGGCCTTCATGGTCTGTTCTATGAACAGCAGGTCTGGTCCGCCTTCAGAAACAGCCTTGTGCTGTCCCTGAGCTGCTCGCTCATAGCTGGAACCATGGGAATCCTCATTGGATACGCCGTATCCAAGAGACGTGGGTCCAAGCTTGCGAAGCTTGCCGACAACCTTGCGTTCCTTCCGTACCTCATGCCGTCCATGGCGTTGGGTGCTGCATTCCTTGCCATTGGCTCCAAGATGGGTCTTAGCAAGACGATGGGTCTTCTGGTCCTTGTAGGTTCCATAAAGTACCTGCCGTTTGCATCCCGTAGCGGAATCAATGCAATGCTTCAGCTGTCAGGCGAGATTGAGGAAGCTGCAATAATAGTGAACGTTCCTTGGTACAAGAGAATGCTCAGAATCATATTCCCAATACAGAAGTCCACCTTCATTTCAGGATACCTGCTTCCATTCACATCCTGCATGAGGGAGCTTTCCCTGTTCACTCTGCTGTCATCGGGTTCCATCTACCTCATGACCACATTGTTGGAGTATTGGCAGGTTTGGTGCGACCAGAGCGCAAACGCCTTGAACCTTCTCATCGTCGTGACGGTTCTTGCGATAAACCTTTTGGTCAACAAACTCACTGGAGCAAGCATAGACAAGGGCGTTGGAGGTTGATATGCCAGAGATTAGATTGGAACACGTTTCAAAACGTTTTGATAAATTCGTCGCCGTTGATGATCTGAATCTTCACATCAACGAGCATGACTTCATTACCCTCTTGGGTCCTAGCGGATGTGGAAAGACCACGACGCTTAGGATGATTGCAGGTCTTGAGACCCCAACCGAGGGTAGAATCACCATTGGTGACAAGGTCGTATTCGATGCGGAGACCGGCGTCAACGTTTCTCCTGCAAAGAGGGACATTGGCTTTCTGTTCCAGAACTATGCCTTGTGGCCGCACATGACGGTCTACGACAACATAGCCTTTGGTCTTGAGAACCTCAAATGGAAGAAGGAGGACATCAAGGCCCGTGTTGACGAGATGCTCAAGATGCTAAAGATTGAGGAGTTCGTGGCCCGCTATCCAGCCGAGCTTTCCGGCGGTCAGCAGCAGAGAGTCGCCATCGCGAGGACTTTGGCTCCAAAGCCGCAGGTCCTCTTCATGGACGAGCCTCTTTCCAACCTTGATGCAAAGCTTCGCAGCGAGATGAGAACTGAGCTCAAGAGACTCCACTCGGACTCCAACTCCACGTTCGTCTACGTCACGCACGACCAGCTTGAGGCCATGACCCTCGCAACCAAGATTTGTCTCATGGAGAAGGGTGTCCTCCAACAGTACGACCCACCTCTTACGGTCTACGCAAAGCCTGCGAACCTCTTTGTCGCCGACTTCGTTGGAAACCCGACCATGAACTTCATCAAGGCAAAGGCAACCCCTCAGGCCGATGGTGTCATGATGGACTTCCTTGGGGTGAAGGCTCTCTTCAGGTCCAAGGAATCCTTCGCCCTCGAAGGATCTGAGGTCGTTCTTGGCATACGCCCTGAGTTCTTCACCATCTGCGAGGACGGCAAAATCCACGCCACAGCGTACTCCACGCTTCCTGCAGGTATGGAGACCACCGTCAAGGTGCACCTCAACGGAGAGCTCGTCTCATCCGTCGTCTTCGGTGCCATAGACTTCAAGGTCGACCAGCCAATCCGCTGCGACATCGTTGGCAGCGAGATCTGCGTGTTCGACCCAAAGAGCACCAAGAGACTTGCCATCGGCAGCCTTTCCGTCTGTTGACATCTTCGGTTTCAGAGTCACTTTTTGGCACAGGCCGTGCATCAAGCATCGCCTGTGCCTTTCTTTCTTGTAATGCCACGCAAATTACTGCTTCGCAAATACCTGTGAATGAGTTTCTCGCCAGTTGCGAAGATTCCAGTGGTTGTAATGGATGCAAAGGTGAAATCTGTAGCCATTTCGTAGTGTCTGTGGCGAGTGTGGCAGTTGTAGCGTCTGTAGCATGTGTTGCAAGTGTTATGTATGTAGCACCTGTAAAACCAATGGCAAAGAAAAGGACTCGGGTTTGAAGGCAAATTCATCCTGGATTTTGAAAAATGGATTTTCAGGATGAAAAAATCGTCCTGAATTTCAAAAAATCGAAAAATAGGACGATTTCCATTGGGTTGCTCGGCTTTTTCAACCGTTGACGATTGAGTCTATGGTCTCCTTGGCCTTGCTGACTGTGCGCCAGTCGGAGCCTGTTATCTCCCAACGCACTACGTTGTCTTCGCTGCGGCTCTGGCGCTGGACTATCTGATACCAGTCGGTCTCAAGGTTTGTGTCCTTGGTTATCTCAAGGGGAAGGTTGTACCTTATAAGCGATGCGTCCAGGGATTTGCCGTCAGGTGACTTGTCAAAGCATGTAAGACCCTGTGCCTTGAAGGTTTCGTCTATCCTCTTCATGACATCCTGCATCCTTTGGGTGTCGTCGAAGTGGACCGTCCACTCCCTCTCTCTTATGGTCTTCTCCTGCATATCCAGAGCCTTCTTGTAGTCCTGCGGTCTTTCTTTGTGCATTCTTGCAGTGAGCAGGGTGTAGAAGAGAGTGTTCTCCGTTGCGGCAAAACCCTTTGAGAAGTCCTTTGGGTCGTATGGGAAGTTCATGTAGTAGTGACCGCTTTCCTCGCATGCTGCAACGGTTCCGGTCTTCTGCTCCTCCATGAGGGCTTCCTTTATGAAGGAATGCCCATTGCGGATGAGTTTGACGCTTGCATAATGGGCTTGGATCCTCTGGGCTATGGGGTTTGCTTTGACATCGGCATAGGTGGAGATGTGTGGGTATGTCGTCCTGTAGAGCGACGTTATCTGGGGCATTAGGATTGAGAAGTTGAAGGATGGGGCCAGTTGGAGCGAGTTGCTGGTCATGACGTCCATGCGGTCGCCGTCCCCGTCGAAGAGAAGTCCAAAGTCGTAGTCGCCGTCCTTCATGTGGTTCTGTGCGTCCTCTATGGACGAGAGGATGATTGGGTTGGGGTCGCCCGCGGGGAAGCGTCCGTTGGGCACGAGGTGGAGCGTCTTCACGTTTGCGCCGCAGTAGGTGAGGGCTTCCGTGATCTCCGTGCCGGCTGCACCGCTTAGGAAGTCGCATAGGATGTCCAGGCCGTCAAGCGAGTGTATGCCGGTCTTTGCAAGCTCCATCGAATAGTCCATGTATTGGTCTAGATATCGCTTTACCGAGACCTTTCCAAGGTTTGCTGTAAGGCTTGGTGCCTTGTCCTCAATGTACAGTTCCTTTATCCTGGCGATTCCTCCTTCCGGGCCGCTTCCGTATGTGATTGGCGCCATTGGTGGCATTATCATCTTCATTCCAACGTATTCGCCTGGGTTGTGGCTTGCTGTGAACATGATTCCGCAGGCTTTTGGGTTCTGCATACATGCGAAGTAGAACTGAGGGGTGGAGATTTGAAGTGGGTTGACTATGAGGTCAAGTCCAAAGTAGGGGAACATGTCCAAAGCCTCCTGCATGAGGCCGGGAACTCCAAGCCTTGCATCGTGGCCCATGACGATGGCAGTGCATCCAAGGGTGTCCTTCATGTAGCATGCAACGCCGGAAAGCAGTCTTCTGATGATTCCCGCATTGAGCTTCTCTTCCTTGGTCCTTATATCGTAAGCCTTGAACATACTCAGATTCAATTCGTCCTGTGCCATGTTTCGTCTCCTGTTGCAGCTTCTGCTTGTTTGCTTCGTTTGAAGTTTCATTTGAAGTTCCATCCGAAGTTTCGTTTGTGATCCTGCCTGTACGGATTATACCCAACGAAGCGATTAGTTGCAAACGTTGGATTTTTTGAAGCTTCTCTGCAATGCCCTTGGAACGGCGTGAATGAAAATGCGCGGTTTCTTGTATTCATATTTATAGAGGATTTGAGATGGGTTCAAAGCGTTTGTATGACGGCCTTTGAAGCTCATCTCAAGCAACGAAAACATCTTTAAGGAGGTTCTAATGAAGAGATTTCGTTTCTGTATTGGTGGTGTTTCCATCGCTTCGGTGTTGGTTTCAGTCTTGTCGGTGGTTTTGGTCTTGGTCCCCTTGGTATCTTGTGACGACGGTTCGTCCGGGTCTTCCGGAGGGACCGGCAGTGGGACATGGAATGGTACTGGTACGGTTTCAGGAGGTGCCAGCGTGTCGTTCCAGCTTTCGCTTGAGGATTCCATCTCAGAGGTTTGCTCTGAAGTTGCATCCAAATCCGCAGATGGGTTTGGAGTTGGGACAAACTCTGGCAAGACCATAGCACCAAAGCCAAACCTAATGAACGTAGCAAGCTATTCAGTTGAAGGCACAGGTCCCGGAAGTGCAACCTTTGGACTCGTCCATTCCAAACAGAGCAGTGTGTCCGTCGAAGGTCTTGCTTCAGGTCAGTGGTCCATCATCGCAAAGGCCTACAACCAAAACGGCAACGAACTGGCTTTGGGAAAGGCTTCCTGTACGCTTGAATCCGGCCCCAACCACGTGGATGTGGTTCTTGACACATTGACAGGGGAGGGCTCCGTTCAGTTGGTTTTCAAATGGGAGCCCTCGCTTTCCAGCTGCAAAGATATCCGTTTTTCTATAGTGCTGGAGGATTCCCAAGGCGTAAGGCGACAGGAATTTTTGAATGCCAAAACCTCTGACTGCAGCCTTTCGTTTTCAAAGAAGCTTGCAGCCGGGTCCTATACCTTGACCGTGCGTGTGAGCGATGATGCTGGACTCAGTCGCGGTTGCGCCGAAGCCTTGAGGGTCGTGGCGAACGAGACATCCATAGGGGTTGTCAACATTGAGGATTGTCCTGCCTCCCTTGAGATATCCATTGGCGGTTCAATAGGCGTTCCCATCCCGGTCTACGCCACATGCACGCCAACGGGCACGGGATTCCTTCTAAGCGCCAGCTGCAACCCTTTGCCGACAGGCCTAATCGAGTCCGATTTGAAATACCGATGGTTCCGTGACGGCGAAGCTGTAGGCTTCTCCAGGGATCTGAAGGTTTCGTCATCAGGCTCCATGAGCCGCTACGATGTCATAGTGTCCTGCAGCATCGCTGGTACCTCAGGCAGCGCCACCGTGACGGTGAATTGAGTGCTTTGTTTGTGTCCGATTTCTTCCGAAACTCCAATTTTTGATGTTTCGGAAGAAAAATTTCTTCATTTGAGGTTGAAAATGGGTTTAGAGAAGAAAAGATTGAGTGAACTTGCCGCTGAATTGAGCAGACAATTGGCGTCCTTGAAGAAAACAAGGGAGAATCTTGTTCCTATACGTCATGAAGTCCAAGGTTCGCTGGTGATTAGAAACAGCAAGAAGGGTATTGAATATCTGATCTACAAAGGCAAAGACAACCCTCCTGAGTATATCAGCAGGACAAGAACTGATATCATTGCCCCATTGGCGCAGAAGCGTTATGACGAGAAACTAAGGGGAATCATTGGAAAGAGAATCAAAGTTCTTGATGAATGCATCGATGTTTTTGAAAGGTTCTTGAAACTGGAAGACGTGACGGATGTCTATTCATCTTTGCCTGAAGAACTCAAGGAATATGTCGAGCCATACGAAGGCAATGACGAAAAGTTTGCAAATAGATGGCAGTCCCGTGATTTTGGAAAATGGAGCAGTGGAGTCCATTCGAGGTATGTAACCCAAAGAGGCGATAGGGTCAGGTCGAAAAGTGAGGTGATAATCGCCGACAGACTATATTCCAAAGGCATTCCATACCACTACGAAACACTCTTTGTATGTAGCGATGGTAGCACGACAAGCCCAGATTTCAGAATCTTGAACAAACGTACGAGAAAACAGTATTTCTGGGAGCATTTTGGAATGATGGACGACCCGGAATACTGCTTTCACGCAATAGAGAAGATTGAGAAATATGCAGACAGCGATGTAGTGTTGGGGGAGAACCTTATAGTATCGTTTGAAAGTTCACTCAAACATCTAAGCACAGAGTACATCGATACTATGATACGGGAATACCTCGAGTGAAGGTCTTGTTGTGCGGAATCCGTTAGTTCCTTGGCTTTCCTGATGCGGTTCCTTTCATTGGAGTTGGAAGAAGCCTGTTCAATGCAAGGTGCGCAAGGTTCAGTCCAAAGATCCCCGTTAGGGTGGGGAGGCTTCCAAGAACCTTTTGCCTTCCGTCCTGGCCGTATGTGAACTCCACAACCTCAGGGGAGAACACAACGTCTATGCCCTTATCAGCACCTTGTTTGCGTACATTGGTGCGTACCTGCTTTGCCAATGGACACCCCCAGGTGTCCATTAGGTCCCCGGTACGCACCAACGATGGGTCTTTTCGTAGTGCAGCTCCCATTGATGAAACGACGGGGATTTTCCTTGCGTATGCCTGCGAAAGGAGCAGGCATTTGGATTTCACACTGTCTATGGCATCTACGATGAGGTCCGGGGCTTTTCCATCAAGCGGTGCGAAGACCTGCTCAATCGTAGATTCGTCTACGAATATAGGAAGTGTTTGCACTTTGGTTTCGTGCTCTATGTCATGTACGCGCCTGCTGGCGACATCCACCTTGCGTTGCCCTATGGTTGATTCCAGTGCTACAAGCTGCCTGTTGATGTTCGAATACTCCACAGTGTCAAAATCCACGAGCCGGAATGTTCCAATCCCGCTACGGGCCAAGGCTTCAAGGCAGTACGAACCAACTGCTCCCACTCCTACGACAACCACGAACTTGTCCCAAAGAGAGTCTACGGCCTCATCACCAAGGAATCGGCTTATCCGCAAAAGCTTGCGCTTGTCCATAGCAGTGCTCCTTCACTTCGTCCAAGGTCACGCCAAGCCTTTCTGCAGCTGACGCATAAAGGGACGACAGGATTCCATTATACTGGTTTTCATCCTTACCTTCATAGTCGGTTTCCAGAACCCAATCCGGGTTCGCAGCGGCTATTTCAGGAAAGTCTCCATGAAAGCGTGGTCCAATGCCTATAAGCACACCAAGGTCATGCAGCTGCCTTGCAGTCTCCTTGGAGCCCGTGAAGCCATGCCATAGCACGGAAAAGGCTGGAAGGGAAGCCTTTTTTATTGCCCTTATCGTGAGCTCGGTTGCCTGTACGCTGTGAATCGTCACCTTTTTTCCAAGTGAACGTGCATATTGGAGCATCGTCACCAAATTCACAAACTGAATGTCCAATGGAACGATACCTGCAAAACGTCTATCCATTCCAACTTCACCTAGGTGTATGTCCGTCTCTAGAAGGTGTGTTTTCAAGACCTCCCATAAATCATTGTTCCAATACTGGGGAAGAAGCCCTTCGAAACGCAGGAGAGGGCGTTTCTCTGGAGACTCAGTCTGCTGAGAAACATCGTCTTTTGAAGGGAAGGCCGTGCACACAAAGGCGTTTGGGGCTGGAAAATGGGAATGGAAATCAACCAAGTCAAGCATATGTCCAAAGCCTATCACCATGTAGCTTCAAAAACCAGTGGCGAAGGCAAAGGTTTTTCATTACAATGACCACATGAGGTATTCCAAAGGCCTGATCCTATCAATCCTTATGCTTTGCATCTGCGTGTCTCTTGCATGGGCAGGAGTGTCGTTAGACAGCAGACCTGGAATCACCGCTTCTTTTGGAGGTGCGTTCACGATTCCAACGGAGGACTACCTCTCGCAATACCCAGGCGACCCATCCGTGAAGATGCCTCCCGTAAGAACCTCATATGGCTACACTGTGGATTTGAAAGTTGTCGACATAGGTTTGGACTCCAACGTGGATTCTCGAGGAGTCCATGTTGGACTTGGGGTTTCGTTCATGGGTGTGAGCCGTTCTCTTGCGTTTGGCTCGTCCGTACTCAAGGCCTATCACGGAGTTGGGGCGTTCTTGGCTTGGAACGCCTCTTTCGATTCATTCGACCTTTCGACCGCCGCAAAGCTGTTTATCTGCGAATTCCGAGAAACGAAGGCCTCTTTCGTCGCGGGCGAGCTGGAAATCACGCCAAACATCCCTCTTGTGACATCAAAATCCGCAAGGCTGTCACTTGCGACCCCAATAGGCCTCTTCATAAAGGCCGATTCCCTTGTGCTTCGCCTTTCATGCGGACTCCGTCTGGATTACTCCATAGCAGACTTCAAGGAGGCTGGGAGATGAGAAGACTTGCCAGCCTTTTCGCCATAATCCTAGCAACCGTCCTGTTGGTCTGTTCGTGCGAACTCGTCTATGAAGCCAAAGAAGGCAGACCTTCCATCGAGCGTGTCAACATCCTGGTGTATGGGAATGACTATGCGGGCAGTCTATGGCATGGGCAGGGTGTTAATCCACTCTACGGCACCGTCAATGACGCCACCCAAGTGGGTCTGGCATTCGAGGCTTTGGCAAAGGAATCGGGCTTGGAATGCAATGCCCATTACATCCTTGGAAAGAACCACGACAGGAAGGGTGTGAACTTTCGCTATGAGATACCAAATGCCATAGAGAACCCCGACACGGATACGACAATGTCCCATTTCAGGGAGGTGATTTCACAAATTGCAGAGAACTCCACTGAAAAGGACCTTACCGTTGTGTTCGTAAGCTGCCATGGACACTATGATGCAAGCAAAGGAACGAAAGCTGAGTATGGAAAAGCTGAAGGGACGTACTTCATCACAAGCGCCAACATTGGGGATGAATGCGAATTTTATTCCCATGATGACTTTCTTGACGATGTATACAAGATAAAGGGCATAAAGCTCATCCTTGCCGATGTCTGTCATTCAGGTGGAATCGTCAAACCAGATTATGTGGGATTGGGTAAAGACGAGTACAAAGGTATGGATGCCGCGCAGCTCTTCTTTGAGAACTACATGATAGATGTAGACGCTTCGCTCTTCTGTCTAAGCGCCTCAAGATACTACGAATTGTCATATGAATATACGACAGCTGGCTCTGACTACAGGACGCACGGTTGCTTCACAATGGCGTTGTTGGATGCCTTGGGGTGGAATGGAGAGAGCTTTACAGGCAATGCAAAAGCGGCAAGGAACGGGCGGCTTACATTCCAGAATCTCGTCAGTTATGTCGTTGAAAACGATGGTGAAAACCAACAGACTCCAATGTCTAGCGGTGGAAGCGCTGATGTCGTGTTGTTTTCCTTTTGAAAGGAGGTGAAAAGGTGTTGTTCATTGTTCTTTTGTCCATTGGTGCTCTATTGGCGGTTGCAGGTCTTGTCCTTGTATTCATGAACATTGGACAACCTTTTTCCCTGAACAACCTGCAGCCTGCATTCGTCCTTGTAGGCGGATTTCTCATGTTCATCGCAGGTGCTGTGCTTTCCAACATGGCACTTCGCATACGATGGATGAAGCGCATAGAGCATAAGCTTGACGGAGTCCTTGGGGAGAAGGAGGCAAAGGACCTCCAATGAAAGCGAAAGGCCGTTGCATACAAAAGATACGCAACGGCCTTTCTTTCGGGCAGACTGGATTTGAACCAGCGACTCCAAGTCCCCCAGACTTGTACGCTAAACCCCTGCGCCACTGCCCGGTGACGTATGGAATGCAAAGCATCCAAACGACAATAGGAACTTAGCACACCAAGAAAGGAGTGTCAATGTATCTCCTGCTGTGTAAAAAAACTGTAAAACCTTGGTAACTGAAGGCTTAATCAAGTTTAAAATATCAAATATGTTGTAGAAACAACAGTCTTCCATGTGCGGCTTTAGTAATGTATGTCCTTACGAAACTTGGTGAAGTCTTTCGCTATGTTCTTTTAGGATATGTACATGCTTGGGTGGCGCTGTTTTGAATAGAAAAAGTTGTTCTCATGTGTTGGCTATGCTGTCCATACTGTTCCTCTTTGTATTGCCCCTGAATGCAGATTCTTCGTTGGGTTGGGAAGGCGTCTCATTTGGACTTGTATTGAACGAAAAGGTACCGGAATTGACCACGATATACTTCGTTGATTTGAATGATTCTCTTGTGGATTCCATAGGCATAAGCAACGAAAGGACGATAAACGAGCCTCAGTTCAGAATGGTCGTAAACACCAATGTGAGGACTTCGAATGTTAGGATAACGCTTACATTCGAACCTTTTTCCATGAAGCTTTCTGAAAACTCCTACCAGATTCCCTATTCTGTGCGGATGTACGACGTAGATGGATACACTCCAATGCAGTTTTCGAAGGGAACCAGTACTGTGGACAAGGTCGCAATCGAGAACGAATCAAGCGTTACGTTCGAATCAGGAGTCTCCCCTGATGGTTCCACATGGTCTTTCGAGTATCCATTCTCGTTTGAGTTCGATGATACAAACCTCTCATCCTCTCCAGCAGGATACTATAGTTGCAACTTGGTAGCGGAGATTGTATCGACATGAAAACTCCAACCCGCTTCTTATTTACGTTATGCCTTGTATCTATGTTCTCAATGACGTTGCTCTTTGCAGACAATTCCATATCAAGTGCGTCAATGACCGTTGAAGCATACAAGGAGATTCCTACTCCAGAAGGGGTATTCAATATACAGGTTTCATTTTTGGATGAAGTTGGTTCAAAGACCTCTGTATCGGGTATTGGGCGTACATTTGACGTATCATCAAGGGGTTTGTCTTCCCTTTCAAAGGTGTTTGTTGTTACCATACGGTCCAACTATGGTGACAGGGTTACGTTTTCATTTAGATTTAGTCCTTTCGTGAACCAAATCAACAAAAGCAAAACGCTTCCTGCTACATACAAGATTTCATCGGAAAGCCAAAACTGGAATGAGGTTTATTCTGATGGCTACTATAGATTCATTTCTGAGTTTTCACCTGATATAACGTCAATGGTTATTCCTGAAACAGGAGAATCCGATTCGATTTCTGTGAGTTTTTCCATAAGAGGCGAGAAATGGAATTGGAACACATATTCGTATGATGATTTCTCTTTTGGTCCTGGCATAATAAGTGAGCTGGGAAATAGCTTTATGGAGACGAACATCTATGGGTCTCTGCTTGTCGACAAGACGGGCATCGAACCCAATGTCGATTACGTGTCCACCGTAGTCATATCCTTGGAGGTGAAATGAAAAAGCTTCTAGTCTGCCTTTTTGTTCTCATTGTCCTGCTTCTGTCTTCAACCACCTTTCTCTTTGCAACGACGAATCATGAAACAGGCCTGACGAAGGCGTTGGAACTTATGGGGTTCATACGACAGTACCATATGGTGGAGATTCTCCCAATGGAGGAGAACGATTCAGGAACGCTGGGCTATGGAATGCCGTTCGACATAATGGGAAGCGATGTTTCCTACCAATCCAACAAGACCATTGGTAGGAGAATAGCTACTTGGACCATAGCCTCTACATATGCACCAATCTCGATAGAGATAACGGCCACTCCTCTTGAAGACCTCGCCAAGACGGTTTCAATAGACTACTACCTGTGTTTCAGGTACAACTACGCAAAATTCAACGACAACGGCATATCCACAGGTTCAAACAGCGGTTACATTGTAATTTCGAGCGATTCAAACATCTCCAGCACGGACATTACGGAAATGCCTGTGAAGCTTGAAAACGAAAGCACTGACGGGAGCGGACAGATATATCCAATAATCTCAAGGTCTCAGGACGTCAGGTTTATGTTTTTCGATTATTCTGACATCGAAAAGGCCCAATGGCCTTATGGCTACTACACATCCACCGTGACCATAAGGATAATAGGTTCGTAGGGAGGGGAGGTTGCAATGTCAAAGAGAAGAGTCCTAGCATTCGTTCTCCTTTTGTTCTCACTGATATGTTCAACGGCTGCATTCGCAGAGGCCCAAACGTTCATGAAGCAGTTCTCGTCCGCATTTCTGGTGAACCTTGCATCCAACATCTACAAAGCCCACGGAAGTTCCCCTGTATGGGCCAGCGGAAGCGCCTCGAATCCGAGTACGAACGACAACAACTACTATGACAACCAAATGCTCTGCACAATGGGTATCTCGGGAACTACGAAAGATGTCACTTTCACATTCTCCCTTGATTCCGGGCATTGGCTGTATCTTCTGGACGAAACGGATCTTCGTTTCTCCCGTCCGTTCGGCGTTGACCTCATAATCAGAGGTGTGAACCGTTCAACAGGGAGCCATGAATCCGTCACCATAAACGGTAGCCAAATCGTACACATGGGCCTTGATGAAGACAGTGCAAATGACACATCCGCCAAATTTGTGATTCCCTCAAGCATATGGGACAAATACAGCTCCATTTGGCTTGATGTATGCCTTGTCATGGACCCCGTGCTTGGTGACAACGGACAGGTCGTCGTCAATGGAACGACATACACTGTGACACCTACGGACGACAACTACAAGGCTAGGATAAAGGTCACTGTGGACAACACTGACCTTAGCGGTGGCACCGAGACCTACCTCATAGACCTTCTTGGCTACTACACCACAAGCGGAGAGCATCCCGGCTCATCGACTGCAATACTCAGCGTCACGCCCACGGCAGCAGCAAGCTCCTTGGACATCGAGAAGCTCAAGACCGATGGCGTTGTGCAGACAGTCGCAAGCTATTCTTTCACGACGGCCACCATGACAAGCGGTGTCAACACCAACGGCAAAGTCCATTTCTACCTGTCATCCACTGAAGGCGGTACAGGCACCATCAGCGATGGCTTCACCTTGAAGTTTACAAGAAACAACAAGGTCCCTTCCGTTTTGAATGGGTACAACAGTGTGAAATACACTGCAAGGATAGTTTCATCTGAATACTCGGGACAGACCAAGGATTTCGATGGCAATGCGGTATTCGGCGATACCTCCAAATACTATTCCGTCTCCGCCGACCATATAAGCACATCGACTGGTCATGGAGACCTTACCCGCTGGCATGACTCGGGTACCATAGAAGTCCGCATAGATGGCGATATAGACAACCTTGTCGCAGGACTCTATTCATCCACAATCTACTTCCATGTAGTTACGGACTTCTAGCCCATTCGGTTCATTCCTCAAACGACAACTTGAAGGAAACCACCCGGTCTTGGTCTATCGTCATTTCCAAATCGTAGGGCATCTCATGTATAACCGTGAATTTGAATTTCAAAGTCACTTTTCCATTTGAGGCCTTGAGTTGGGCACAGGAGTCGGAGAACGAGAACGATGATTCATTGAAACCCGGCTCTTCGTCCAAGGGCCTTTCAAGTCTTGTGGAGAACTTGAGCTTTGCATCCACAATCTTCCAGGATGCTTCAATTATGGAGTATGGGCTTTTGCCTCTGTCCGTTTCATAGTGGGTGCAGTTCGTGCATGAAATCGAAAACCCTTCATGTTTGAACGACACTCCAAATTCCACGAGGTGTTCCTGTGAAAGCCCTCCGTATAGTGGCGGTGCAAAGCTTGTCCTCGAATACGAACAACCCATTGTGAACGAACGTCCAAGCGAGCATGAAATGGAAATGTCCTCCACGGGGTTTGGCTTTCCATCAAGAGCCTTGAGTTTGACTCCTATTCCTCCCAGGTGACGCTCCAGTTCAACGGTCATGTCGCAGAAACCAAGCTTCATTCCCATTCCAACGTTCGTTCCACCTCCAAGGTATCTGTCCCATGCATTTTGGAGAAAAAAGGACCCTTCGATTCCAAGTGAGGAGACATTTCCCTTGAACGATGTTCCAACCATTGAGAAGAACATGTGCCTTCCGTATCCAAGATGCTTCCAATCCACCTGCAACCTTGGAACAGTCCTAAGGATAAGAACGTTGTTCTGAGAGGCTGTAAGGACTGAAGCAAATGCACGTTCGTTTCCTATGACAAATCCAAGCCCCATAGGGGAATCTGGATTGAACACTGGATTCAGAGCCACTATGTCCAGGTTCTCCATGCAGAATGCCATTCCTGAAAGCGTTGGCGAGAGCGAAAGGTTGCTTGGAATCGAAACATTTCCGTTCTTTTCAAAGCCTTTGTATGGAATTGGGCCATTGAAAGGGTCCAGCGTGAGGGACAACAGACCCTTTGTGGTGAGTTCTCCAACAAGAAGCATGTCGCTTATGTCCATGCTTGCAAACGGAGGTGCCTTCAACACGATCCTTTTGTCTTCGTCCTGCGAGATTTCCAAAAATGTGCGCACCTCGCCAACATCGGCCTTGAGAATGAGTACGTTGGGTGTCTTGGAACCCGATGCCTTTGTCAGTTTGGCTTCCACGTGGTTTCCCGCCATGGCCTGCTGGGTTGCAATCGCCATCGCTGCAATGATGGTCGCTGTAAGTAGTTTTCTCTTCATATAAAACATATACGCAAAATGTGCGGATTCCATTCACGGTTTTCCAACTTTCTTCCAAGAATCATTGAAACTTGCCGTCCTAGAGGGTAGAATCAAGGGGATTTAGATCTTTAACTACAGAGTTTTGGAGGACTATATGGTCGTTCTTTGTCTTAACTGCGGAAGTTCGTCTGCGAAGTATCAGGTATATGATTGGGAGAACAAGGATGTTCTCGCCGTTGGCGTCGTCGAGAGGATTGGTCTTGAGTATTCGACGATTGAGCACAAGGCTTCCAGCAAGGAGGAGTACACCACCGAGTTCAAGTGCCCAACCCACAAGGAGGCCATTGAGCTCATCATAAAGATGCTTGTGGACAAGGACTATGGAGTCATCAAGGACGTCTCTGAGGTTGGAGCGGTGGGCCACAGGGTCCTGCATGGCGGCGAGCTTTTCAAGAAGTCAACGCTTGTGACGGACGAGGTCGTGGAGCAGCTCAAGGGACTCATTGCACTTGGCCCTCTCCACATGCCTGCAAACATCATGGGCATTGAGGCTGCAAGGAAGGTCATGCCAAACGTTCCACATGCAATCGTCATGGATACCGCATGGCACCAGACAATGCCACCTGAGGCATATATGTACGCAGTCCCATACGAGTGGTACACGAAGTACAACGTAAGACGCTACGGCTTCCACGGAACAAGCCACCTGTACTGCACAAAGAGGGCGGCACTTCTTCTTGGAAAGGAGAACAAGGATACCAACGTCATAATCTGCCATATTGGAAACGGTGCATCCGTCTGTGCAGTCAAGAACGGGGTGTGCGTTGAGACTTCAATGGGACTTACCCCTCTTGAGGGTCTTGTCATGGGTTCCCGCAGCGGAGACCTTGACCCTGCAATCCTGCCTTACATCATGAACAACACCGGCATGAGCGCAAAGGAGATGGACACTACTCTCAACAAGAAGAGCGGTCTTGTTGGAATCTGCGGCTATACGGACAGACGCGACGTCGAGAAGGCTGCAAACGAGGGCGACGATAAGTCCAAGCTTGCAATGGCCATGGAATGCCACAGAATCAAGAAATACATTGGTGCATATGCAGCACTGCTCGGTAGGGTCGATGCCGTTGTGTTCACAGCCGGCGTCGGCGAAATGGGCCCAACCATCCGCAAGGGCGCAATCTGCGACATGGATGCCTTTGGAATGAAGCTGGACGTTGAGAAGAACCGCATCTGCAAGTGCAGAAACGGCGAATTCGAGATTTCCACTGACGATTCCCCTGTAAAGATCTTCGTCATTCCTACTGACGAGGAGCTTGTCATAACGGAGGATGCTGTCGCCCTCATGAACGGAACCTACGATGTCCACACGAACTTCCACTATTCGTTCGAGGATGCATCCTACGTGAACAAGGCAAGGGCCAAGGGACTTGTCAAGGATCTTGAGAAGAAGCCTGAATTGAAGGCCATTTTGGCTCTGCCAAAGAGGTGACCTCTCGTTCTTTGGGTCGTCTTCTGAGTTGCTGCGCTCAGGCTGTGCATCAAGCACTATCCTTCGCTTGCTTCCTTGAATACGGCCCAAATAACTTCGAGGCTTCTTCTGTAATTTGAAACTGTCCGCTTTTTTTGAAAAAAGATTTTTTGGAGGAACTTTCAAAACTATGCTTTGTGTGGATTGGACATGGATTGCCGTGATGGAAGTCGCCTGAGGCAACTGAGATAATACTTTGTGTATTATGAAGTTGCAGAAGGAGATGTTCCAGCCGTGCAGGGCATGGCCAAGACGCATGAAGGAGTTTTGAAAGTTTCTCTTTGGTACACTTTTTTGTCCGCTTTTTGGAAAAAATCGAAAAAGCGGACAATCAGAGGACTAATGCTTATGGAAGAGTTGATGTTGGTTGGTCCTGAGCTGGAGTATGCAGGAGAGCTTGCATCCTACAGAAAGGAGATGCTTGAGGCTTCTTCCTCCATGGACGGCTGCGGCCGTCTTCGCATCACAGAGGATATGAACAAGTACCTCGAGGACTGTAGGCTTGGCGAGAGGTGGGAGACCGTGCAGCCTGGCAAGGTTCCTGCAAACCAGTACCTATGCATCCGCAAAAGCGATGGAAAACTGCTTGGGATGCTCCAGATAAGACATTGTTTGAACGACTACCTTGAGAAGTTCGCAGGTCACATAGGTTACAGCGTGAGGCCAAGCGAAAGGCGCAAAGGCTACGCGAAGTGGATGCTATCCAAGGCCTTGACCATCTGCCACGACACATTTGGATTGGACAATGTCCTCATAACGTGCTATGTGGAGAACGAAGGCAGTCGCAGAACCATACTTGCAAACGGCGGTGTCTACGAGAGCACCGTGCATGAGCCGGATAGGGACAGAGACCTTGAAAGGTATTGGATAGACTGCACAAAAAGATGCATGTAGATGCATTTGATGTAGATGCATTAAGGAGTGACTATGAAAGAGGGCAAAGCCGTTCTTCTGCTTCTTCTGGCCTCGTTCCTATGGGGCTTCACGTTTGTGTTCCAAAGCCAGGCCTCCGGGGTCGTGGGTCCGTTCTTCTTCAACGGAACCAGGATGATAATAGGTTTCATTGTCCTCATACCTCTGCTCGTTCCAATCTTCAAGAAGCATAAGGGTGACAAGGCATATTGGAAAAGGCTTGCAAAGGGAGGAGTCCTATGCGGGCTTGCCATAGCCGCGGCGTCTGTCGTCCAGCAGTACGGAATAGAATACACGACAGCAGGAAAGGCTGGATTCATCACTTCATTGTATACCCTTATAGTGCCAGTGTTTACGCTGTTCATGGGACGTAAGGTCAGCCCTAGGATATGGGTGTGCATAGGCATCGGTCTGGTGGGGACGTTCCTGCTTTCCGTCAATGGCGGGGATGGCATTGGATATGGTGACCTTCTCGTGCTTGGGTCGGCCTTCTTGTTTGCGGTCCAGATCATGTTGGTGGATGTCTTCGTGAAGGATCTCGAGGGCGTGGACCTTTCTGCGTGCCAGTTCCTGCTTGGAGGTGTGTTCTGCCTCGTGTGCGGTTTCTTCGTGGAGGGCTACTCGTTGGACTCGTTCGCGTCATCGTTCATGGATGCCGCCGTCCCAATCCTGTATGCGGGCATAGGCTCGTGCGGTATTGCATACACGCTTCAGATAATAGGCCAAAAGTGGGTCCAGCCGGCAAAGGCCACGCTTGCCCTGTCGCTTGAAAGTGCATGGGCTGCAGTGGGAGGTGTCCTTGTGCTGGGCGAGACTCTGAGCGCAAAGGAGCTTGTGGGGTGCATACTCATGTTCTCCGCAGTCGTGTTCGCCCAGCTTCCGCAGCGGAAGAGGAAATAGTCAACATTGATTATTGGTTTGGTATTTCGTATTATTATGAGGTGTCATTGTGGGGCTTCATCATTGAAGTATCATTATGAAGTACCATTATGATTGGTTTCAACCATATACCTCCTTTGGAGGTCTTAGGGAGTCTATATGAAGGTTTTTCTGTATAACACAATGTCTCGTGCAGTTGAGGAGTTCGTGCCAATAAAGCCAGGTTTCGTTGGTATGTACGGCTGCGGACCTACTGTCTACAACTATGCACACATAGGGAACCTTAGGACATACATATTCGAGGATATCCTCAAGAGGGTCCTCACACATGCCGGATACAAGGTCAAGCATGTCATGAACATAACGGATGTGGGCCACCTCACTGGCGATGGCGATGACGGAGAGGATAAGCTTGAGAAGTCTGCGCGCGAAACGGGAAGAAGCGTATGGGACATAGCCAAGTTCTATACCGATGCCTTCTTCCGCGACTACGACTCGCTCAATATAATCCGTCCAACCATAGTGTGTCCGGCAACCCAGCACATAAAGCAGATGATCGAGCTCATCCAAAGGCTTGAGGCTGGTGGACACACCTACATAGCCGGTGGGAACGTCTATTTCTCCATAGACACATTCCCTGAATACGGCAAGCTTGCAAGGCTCAACCTTGACGAACTCAAAAGCGGTGCAAGGATAGACGTGGACTCGAACAAGCGCAATCCAAAGGATTTCGTGCTTTGGTTCACCAACAGCAAGTTTGGCGAGCAGGCCATGATGTGGGACTCTCCATGGGGTCGCGGATACCCTGGCTGGCATATAGAGTGCTCGGCTATGAGCATGTACTACCTAGGAGAGCATTTCGATATCCACTGCGGCGGCATAGACGCCATCCCCGTCCACCACACGAACGAGATCGCCCAAAGCGAGGCTGCAACCGGCAGGAAATGGGTCAACTATTGGATGCACGGCGAGTTCCTTCTAAGCGACAAGGGCAAGATGTCCAAAAGCTCGGGCGAGTTCCTGACCATGTCAGTATTGAAGGACCATGGATTCGACCCATTGGACTATAGATATTTCTGCTTGGGTGCAAACTACAGGACCCAACTTCAGTTCTCGTATCAGGGCTTGGAAGGGGCCAGGACGGCAAGACTTGGTCTCGTGGACAGGATTGCATCGCTTGGCGACGAAGTATCCAAGACCGATGTCCTTGGGGATGCAGCCAAGGGCTATATGGAGCAGTTCGATTCGTTCGTCTGCAACGACCTTGGCACACCACGTGCACTCTCTGTCCTCTGGGGCGTCCTAAAGGACGATTCCGTCTCCAATGCAGACAAAAGATATGTGGTCAACTACATGGACAGCGTCCTTGGACTTAGGCTCTCAGAGGTCAAGGCCAAGAAGGACGAGCCTTTGGACTGCCCTCCGGAGGTGCTTGAGCTTGTCCAGAAGCGTGCACAGGCCAAGAAGGACAAGGACTGGGCCATGGCGGATACCTATAGAAACCAGATAGATGCTCTTGGGTATGTTGTCAAGGACACACCTGCAGGCCCTGTCGTTTCAAAAAAAATGTAACTTTTGCTGAGGATGATTGTTAACGCTTATGGAAATCAAGAGTGGAGATGAGCTGGCTTTCAGACGGGTCTACCAGGAGGTCTTTCCAACCCTCATGAGGGTTGCGTACCATGTGACCTACAACAAGGACGTCGCTGAGGATATCTGCCAGGATGCCTTCATCAGATTCTACGACAAGGACATGGTGTTCCCTTCAATGGAGGATGCCAAGTTCTGGTTGATACGGGTAACTAAGAACCTTGCAATCAACCATGTCAAGAGAAAGATGAGGGAGACTGCATCGCTTGAGAAGGTGATGAAGAATCCTCAGGTCAACCCGTTCAAGGATGGTCAGACTGAGCTTATCCTTCAGGAGTCGTCGGCGGCTGTCAGAAAGGCCGTTGGAGAGCTTCCTGAGATATACAGGACTGTGATAGTCCTTAGGGAGTACGCCGGACTGAACTACGGAGAGATCGCCAAGGTTCTCAAGATTTCCGAGAGCAATGTTAAGGTCCGCATGCACAGGGCTAGAAAGGAGCTTGGTGCAATGCTGGACAGGGAGGAAGTGAATGTGCCTTGATGATCAGATATTGAACACCTATCTCGACGGTGAGCTTGCAGAGCCGTGGAAGAGTCAGGTCGAGGAGCATTTGAGCTATTGTCCCAGCTGCAGGGCTAGATATCAGAAACTTGCAGCTCTCAGCAATGCAGTGAAGGATGCCGTCCTTACAGACGAGGAGATTGCTCCAAGGCAGGAACGCGTCCTTTCCATGATTGAAAAGAACCACCTTTCAAAGAAGTCAAACCAGTCGTTCTGGAAGAAGCATTTCAGAGTTTCGACTCCTCAGGTGATTGGCGTTGCGGCTGCATTCGTTGTCGTATTCATTGGATCCTGGGCCGTCTTTGGAGGCAACAAGAACGATTCCATTCCTCTTCCAGAGCTCAATACGACTATAGACCTCAAGAACATAACCCCTGTAAGGTCTACGGACAATGCAACGACTTCAAAGAGCCTTGAAAGCTACTCCTTGGATGAAATCCTCAAGAACCTGGACGCCCGCGGCTATGATGTCGATATAAGGCTCAAGAGCATACAGCCCCTTGCTTTGGATCGTTTGGACTCTGAGGTCAAGGACGTTGCAAGGATAGTGGAAGAGGGCATAACGATTTCATCTGACGGTATGGCAAGGGACTCAAGCGGCGCAATCGTTGCAACTGGCGTTTCCTTGGACGCTTCGAACCAAGTCGTTGCCTCTGATGGCACAGTTCTTTTTTCCGCCGATCAGGTGTCGTTGATAGAGTAACACTATAGTTTTTGATTTTTGTCAGGCTGCCGCAAATGTGCGACAGCTTTTTTTATGTATTCTCGTCGGCTTTAGCCTCTAAATTTAGTGTAGTTTTCTTCATTTTGCTGTGTTTTTGGCTTCTCTGAAGAAAATTTTTTTCACTAACATGCTTTTTATCGTTTACTGAAGAAACTTCTCCTGATGAGCTCCAATTCAATGAGCTTCAAGTACTCCAGTAGTTCAAAGTTCATGATAATCTGATGTTGTAAGTATTGTGTTTTCAAAATAGAATGTAGAAAGCTTTGAGTGGATTGAAGGAGCTTCTTGTATGGATGGATATGATCTTATCGTTGTTGGTGCTGGTCCTGGTGGGTATGTTGCGGCAGAACATGCTGCCGAATTAGGAAAGAAAGTTCTCCTTATTGAAAAGGAAAACTTGGGCGGCGTATGCACGAACAGAGGTTGTATTCCTACGAAGAGTCTTCTCAACAGTGCAAAGCTGTATGCCCATGCCTTGGACTGCGCCAAGTTTGGCGTCCATTGCGACAACGTGTCGTTCAGTCTCGAAGAAGCCATGAAATGGAAGGACGAAACGGTTGAGACATTGAGAGGCGGCATACAGTTTATAATGAAGACCAAGAAGGTCGATGTCGTTTTTGGCGAGGCTGTTTTCGTTGACAACCACCATGTCAAGGTTGGTGAAGGAACATACGAAACGCAGTATCTTGTACTTGCAACGGGAAGCAGTCCTTTCATCCCTCCAATCGAAGGGGCAGATCTTTCAAATGTCATGACAAGCGATGGAGTGCTGACCCTTGAAAGACTTCCTGAAAGCATTGCCATAATCGGTGGTGGCGTCATTGGCATAGAGTTCGCATCCTTCTTTTCAATGGTTGGAGTGAAGGTCTCCGTCATTGAAATGATGCCAGAGATCCTTCCAATGATGGATGGAGAGTTTTCAAAGCTGATGAGACGTGAGATGAAGGCCGTTTCATTCAATTTGGGATGCAAGGTAACTGCAATAAAGGAAAACGGCGTACAGTTCGTCAATGCCAAGGGTGAAGAGAAGTTCATAGAGTCTGAAATGGTTCTTATGAGCGTTGGAAGACGGGCGAACCTTGCAGGACTTGAGCCTTTGAACCTGAACGTGGAAAAAGGTGCCGTTGTTGTGGACGACCACATGAAGACCAATATAGACAATGTATATGCAGTTGGTGATATAAACGGCAGGAGCCAACTTGCACACAGCGCCTCACGTATGGCTCAGGTCGCAGTCGATGCTATGTTTGGAGATGGAAAATCCTCAATGAACTACGATGCAATACCATGGGCCGTCTATGGAATGCCTGAGGCTGCGGGATGCGGACTTACACAGGACGGTGCGTTGAAGAACGGCGTTGAAGTGAAATGTGCAACCGTTCAGATGCGCTCCAACGGAAGGTTCCTTGCTGAGAACGGAAAGAGAGGTGCAGGTCTTGTAAAGGTTGTCGTGGATGTCAAAGACGGTAGAATACTTGGCTTGCACCTGATTGGTCCTTACTCCAGCGAGATGATTTGGGGGGCTGCGGCCTTGATTGAAGCTGGAATGACGGTCGATGATGTGAAGAATGTTGTATTCCCTCATCCAAGCGTATCTGAGCTCATAAAGGATGCATGTTTTGCATTGAAATAATAC